>JBDTBD010000001.1:0-13547 GCA_039924285.1 Terrimesophilobacter sp.
CTGCGCACCAGGTCGCCGAGGCTCTGACCGTCCCGCACGGCGGCGAAGGGAAACAGCACGTCGAGCTCGGCGCGCACTGCGCCGGGCAGACCGATGACGGCGATCACGTCCTTGGCCAGCGGTGTACCAGGAATGCCGAACAGGCCCGTCTTCGGAAGTGGCACAGGGCCCGCGTCGGCGGGCTGCAGCCACGCGCCGGCGTGGTTAGGGTCGACAATCGCGTCCCCCAGCCCGAGTTCGGCGACAAAGGCCGCGACAGTGCCACCGCGCGTAGCGAAACTCTCGGCGCCGGCATCCAGGTCCAGGCCCGCCACGGTGTGGCGAGCGACGCGCCCGCCGAGCACCGCCGAGGCCTCACACAGCGTGACCTCGCATCCGCCGATAGCCAGGTCGCGCGCGGCAACCAGACCGGCGATGCCGCCCCCGACGACGATCACCCGAGGCATGGGCACCCCCACCAGGCAATTGGATCAGCGAAGGGCATGGGCCAGGTCGACGATCCGCGTCAAAACGGCGGGGTCGGTGTCCGGCGGCACGCCGTGCCCGAGGTTGAGCACGTGCGCCGGCGCTTTGGCGCCACTGGCGACGACCTCGCGCACGTGAGCTTCGAGCACCGGCCACGGTGCAGCGAGCATCGCGGGGTTGATGTTGCCCTGCAGCGGCACGGTGCCGCCGAGCCGTCGGTTCGCCTCTGCGAGCGGGATTCGGTCATCGACGCCCATGACGTCGGCGCCGACCGCGACCATGGATTTCAGCAGCTCGCCGGTGCCGACGCCGAAGTGCACGACCGGAACGCCCAGGTCCTTCACGTGGGAGATCGCTTGCGCGGAGTACGGTGCGACGTGCTGTTCGTAGTCGGCGACCGACAGCGAGCCGACCCACGAGTCGAACAGCTGCGCGGCGCTGGCGCCGGCGAGCACCTGCGCGCGCAGGAAGGCTCCGGTCACGTCGGCAGCCCAGCTCAGCAGCGCCCGCCACACCTCGGGGTCGGCGTGCATGAGAGTGCGGGCGCGCCGGTGATCTTTCGACGGCCCACCCTCGACGAGGTAGGCGGCCAACGTGAACGGGGCACCCGCGAATCCGATGAGTGGAGTGGCGCCGAGCTGTGCGACGGTTAGAGCGACGCCGTCGGTGACCGCCTGCAGATCGCCCGGCTGCAGGGGACGCAGCGCCGCCACCTCCGCAGCGCTGCGGATCGGGGCGCCGAGCACCGGTCCGCGACCGGGCACGATGTCGACGTCCACCCCGGCGAGTTTCAAGGGCACGACGATGTCGCTGAAGAAAATCGCGGCATCCACTCGGTGCCGGCGCACCGGTTGCAGCGTGATCTCGCTGGAGAGCTCGGGGGTCAGGCACGCCTGAAGCATGGCCGTGCCTTCGCGCGCCGCGCGGTATTCGGGCAACGACCGACCCGCCTGACGCATGAACCAGACCGGCAGGTATTCCGGCCGCTCGCCCCGGTAGGCACGGATGAGAGCGGAGTCGGCCGTGCGCCCATCGGTCATCGGGTGGGTGTCTGGCAGGTTCATGTGTTCAAGTCTCACACGCGGCCGCGGTTAGCATTGAGTTGTGCTGTTGTGCCTGTCCGTCAATCATGTGAACGCGAGTTTCGACATCCTGGAGCGGCTTTCGGCCACGGCAAAGGACGTCGCCGCGCGGATTGTGCACGATGAGCCGGCCGCACGCGGAGCCGTGGTGCTGGCCACCTGCAACCGTTTCGAGGCCTACCTCGACGTCGACACTGCGGGTTCCGACGCTCACGCTGCGTCGGCGAGCCTGGACATTCTGAGTTCCGCCAGCGGCATCCCGACGGATGCGCTGGGCCGGGCGATCAGTGTGCTCAGTGGCGACAGGGTCGTGGAGCATCTGTTCGCGGTGTCCGCGGGGCTCGAGTCAGTGATTGTCGGCGAGGACGAGATCTCCGGCCAGGTGCGCCGCGCCTTGGAGTCGGCCCGCGCCACAAACACCACGTCGTCCCAGCTTGAGCGTTTGTTTCAGAAGGCGTCGCACACTGCGCGGGAAATCAAGACGGGCACGGCGATCGGCGGAGCCGGGCGTTCTCTCGTGCGTCTGGCACTGGAGCTCGCCTCCAGCCGGGTGACGGACTGGGCGCAGACCTCTGTGCTCATCGTCGGAACCGGACAGTATGCCGCCACGACACTGGCTGCGCTGCGGCACTATGGCGTACTCGACGTGCGCGTGTTCTCCCCATCCGGTCGCGGCGCGAAGTTCGCTCTGCGCCACAATATCGCGCTGGAAGAAGACCTAACCGTCGCAGTCAGCGGCGCTGACGTCGTCATTACCTGTACGTCGGCGGCTACTCCGGTCATCAACCCCGGCAGCATCGTATCCGCTCACCGTCGACTCATCATCGACCTCGGCCTGCCCAGGAACGTTGACCCGGCTGTGGGGGCCCTCGACGGTGTCGAGTTGCTCGACCTCGAGACGGTGAGCTTGCACGCGCCGCTGGAAGAGCTCAACGCGACCAGCGATGCCCGCAGCATGGTGGCCGGCGCCGCTGCCGAGTTCGCAGCCACCTCCGCGGAGCAGTCGTTGAGTTCAGGCATAGTTGCCCTCCGCACGCACGTCTTCGAGTTGCTGGACGCCGAGATCGCGCGTGCACAGGCGCGAGGCAACGACAGCGCACACACCGAGGCGGCGCTGCGGCATTTGGTCGGCGTGCTCCTGCACACGCCGTCGGTGCGCGCCAGGGACTTGGCCAGAAACGGCCAGCAGCAGGCATTCGTCGATGGTCTCGACGCGCTGTTCGGCATCCAGCCCGCCGTGCGGGTGACGGATGCCGCGGCAGAGCGGTCGGACGAGGCCACCGCCTCCTAGCGCCCGCTTCCCTCCAAATTCAGGAACCCCCGTCACGCGGTCGAGCCGAGCGTGCGGTACTTGGACCACCTGCGCCGCCCGGTGACGCCACTTCCTGAATTTCCAGGGTGAGCGGAGTTCCGGATGTCAGACATCCGGCTGGCGGGGGCACAGAAGGCGCCCCGACCCCTCGCGGGGAGGGATCGGGGCGCCTTGTTTCTACTGGTTACTTCTTACCGAATCCGAACCGCTTCTCGGCAATGACCAGGGCGCCACCGAGCAGCAGCAGGCCGCCGGCGAAGAGCAGCCCCAGGTTGATCGTGTTGGCGTCGGTCCCGGTCAGTGCCAGTGTCGTCAGATTTCCGCAGTCCTTCGCATCCGTGAAGTTCAGCACCCAACTGTTCTGGGTGTCGAAGTCGAATCCGAAGTCAGGCGCCTTCGGCGCCGCCGTCACGGTGATCGATCCCGCGGTCTTCACGGGATACGTGCCGGCCGGAACAACCTCACCGTCGATGGTCCAGATGATGCCCTCGTCAGTGCCCTCGGCCGAGGCCAGCGTGTACGAACCACTGGCATCGCAGGTGAGATTCTTCGAGGTCACCACGGGGGTCACCAGCGGGTGGGTATCCAGCTGACAGGCCGGATCATCTGAGTCCAGCGCCGTCGGCAGTGTGCCGGTGAACGTCTTCGTCGCCTGGCCATCGACGAATACGTGGCCCGGGTCGGCTGTCGCCACGACGGAGTAGTTGGCACCGGTGTAAACCGGTGTACCCCACTTCGCGTTGGATGTAGCACCGAGCGTCAGGGTCCCGGTGACGTCGCAGCTGGCCGCTGTGGTGCTCGCCACCGCCGTCGCGTCCTTGACCACGCAGGCTGCGTCGCTCGAGGGGAGGGCGCTCGCCAAGGTTCCGGTGAACTTCATCGTGGGCTGCCCGTCGGCGAACTGATGCTTGGGAAGTGCCGTCGCGGTCACGGTGTAGTTCAGGCCGTCGTAGACCGGCGTGCCCCACGTTGCATTCGAGGTCGCACCCAGCACCACAGTGCCGGCCACCCCACAGCTGGCAGCCGTCGTGCTTGCCGCCGCCGTCGCATCCTTCGTAACGCAGGAAACGTCGTCCTTAACCCCGGCAAGGTCGCCTTCAAATACCGCGGTCGTAGCGCCGTGCTCGAACGTAGCCGGCGCTTCGGCCGTCGCTGTCACCTTGTAGTGACCGGGGCCGTGCGTGATCAGTGGCACTGCCGGCGGCCAGGTTGCGTTCTTGATGTCGCCGAGTGTCATGGTCGCCGCAGCATCACAGGTGGCGGCAGTGAGCACGACCGTCGCCGTCGCCGGCGTCACCGTCGGCGCCTCGCAGTTTCCGGCGAGCGTCACAGTCTGACTGCCCGACCAGGAATCCTTGGCCCACGTGACGGCGAAACTGACCTTCGCACTCGTTGTGGTGCCCGGAACAACCTGGGTCACCGTGAACTTCGGCTCGTGGGCGAAAGATTGATCCGCAGGCGTGACGGTGGATCCGGCCGGAGCCACGGCCGTCGCCTTCACGGAATAGTCGTCGGGCCACGACGTGACGTCGCCCTGATAGGTGACGGTGTATTCGCCGGTTGCGGCGTTGCAGACCGCACTGCCGCTCATTGTGCTGTGCCACGCATTAGCGGCACCAGCACCAATCGACATCAGACCGGCGACAAGAAGCACAGTGCTCCCCGCAGCCAATAATTTCTTTCGCATTGCGTTCCCCCTCGGGATGGGTGTGTTCGGGTACACGCGATCCACGAAGCGGCAATGACGCAGCACAATGAGAGCCCCCGGGAAGTACGGGGCGCACAAGGGCAAGGCTTAATGCGATTCGGGTTCGCAGACTACTTTGAGGCGCGAGGCCTCGGCGGGTTCGGGTATCACCTCTCTATGCACCTGTCGGGTCAGTGAGGCGAACTAGGGGATCCGTCAAACTCAGGTGCGACCTCAAATTACCATGCCCCCCATTCGGAGGACAAGTTGCACTCTCGGTGTGTGTAAAACCGGGCACCGAGTCGGCCAGAAGGGCCTGATCCGACAGGATGTCGCGGCCGGAACGACGAACAGGGCGCACGACGAGGCGCCCCGGTCCCCGCCGAAGTGGAAACCGAGGCGCCCCGAAGGTGATTGGCTACTTAGTGAAGCGGAACTTCTTCTCCGCAATCACCACTCCACCACCGAGCATCAGCAGTGCGCCAGCGAACAGCAACCAGAAGTTCACCGCATTACTGTCGGCACCCGTGGCAGCCAGGCCCTCGTCGCCCGGGAGCGCGAGAGTCGTAAGATCCCCACAGTTCTCCGGCGCCGTAAAGCTCAGCGTCCAGGTACTCGGATTGTCGATCCCGAAATCGAACCCGTGCGTGTCACTAGGAACGGCGGTAACAGTTACCGTGTCCGCCTTCTCCACCACGTGGCGGCCCGCAGTGGCCGGCTCCCCGTCAACCTTCCAGACAATAGCTTCTGCGATGCCGTCCGCCTCACCCAAAGTGAATGACCCAGCCGTCTTGCACGTAATGTTGGACGACGTCACAACCGGGGTAACGACAGCCAAGGTCGGTGGGTTGAACGTAAGGCACGCGGAGCCGACCTGAACCAGGTCCGCTGGCACCTCAGTTTGAACCCCACCAACGTTCGAGCACACATCCACCGGATGAGCCGGCGGAGCCGTGAAGCAGCCGGGGTCATTCACAACCCAGGTGTTGGGAGAATGCGGGGCGACGTCCTGGTGCAAGAAGTGCTCGGCGTATCCGATTCTCGCCCCGGTGAGCTGGCCCTTTGGTTGCGGCATAGCAGAACCCCACGACGAGTAGATGCCGCCTTGACCACACGTCACGGTTGCCGCGAACTTGTAAGCCCCCACCGTCTTGATCCCGGCCAGGGCGTTCCACTGGTCTAGATTCTGCGGCCACTGCGATGCGCCGGTGTACGACCAACTTGCCGCCGCGACGTAAAGCGTCTCGCACAGGGTGTTGGTGTACTTCTTCGGATCGGGGTTGACGACAGTGATGGTTCCACTGTTGCCTGCTGCGCTGTAGACGTAGCTGGCGGCTTTCTGGCCGGGGAGGCACGTTGGATTTGTCGACGATGGTCGAGCGGTCGGATGCGTTCGCGGCGGCGCCGCCGTCGTTCCCGTCCCGTCGCACAGCGTCTTTGTTACGACGACGTTGTCCATGCCGTCGATCAGGTCCGCCTTGGGAGAGCCTGCAAGATGAAGCACGCCGTTAAACGTCGTATTGGTCTTCCAGGTCTTGTTGGGCGACGTGTGGTGAGCCAGATGTCCCTCGTACTGGATCGAGTTCACGCTGACGTTGATGTACGTGTACGGGTTCGTATCGCTGTTCGTCGCATGACAGATATTGACTTTGAGATGCTCGGCGTCCCCATTGTTCGAGGCGCTTGACGCCCCACCGGAATGCGCATCCGCGCCATGACCGTTGCCCGCGGCGCTGGCGGATGCTGCGCCGAGCGAGATTAGTCCAGCCACCAGGAGCAGTGCGCTCCCCGCGGCCAATAGTTTCTTTCGCATTGCTTTCCCTTGGATAGGTGTTTTCGGGTACACGCGATCCACGAAGCGGCAATGACACAGCGCTAGTGAGCTCCCCAGGGGTAATGGGGGTGCTCGGAGGGGCAAGGCTCGATGCGATTCGGGTTTCGCAGAATTTTGGTTCAGGCACGAGGCCTAGGTGGGTTCGGGTATCACCTCTCTATGCACCTGTCGGGTCAGTGAGACGAACTAGGGGATTCGCCAAACTCAGGTGCGACCTCAAATTACCATGCCCCCCATTCGGAGGACAAACTGCACTCTCGGTGTGTGTAAAACCGGGCACCAAGCCGGTCAGGAAACGTGTTCCAACAGGTCGAAGCCCACCCGGCGAAGCGCGTCGTTGACGCGCAGCCTGTCCGCAACGCCGGACTGGTCATAAGTCACGGTGACGGCATAAGCCACCGCCGTCTTCGGCCCGTACAGAAGACCGGCCTCAGACCATACCCCGTTCGCGGTCCCCGTCGCGTTGATCAGCTGGATGCCCGCATCCGGCGAACGATGCGACAGCGGGTCGAGCCCGAACGCACTCGCCACGCCCGACAGGTCGTAACCGAGCGACAGCCAGCCCAACGTCCGCCGACTCGTCGGCGCGTCCACGACCTC
Source organism: Terrimesophilobacter sp. (assembly GCA_039924285.1). Lineage (GTDB taxonomy): Bacteria > Actinomycetota > Actinomycetes > Actinomycetales > Microbacteriaceae > Parafrigoribacterium. The sequence continues at coordinate 6,981 of JBDTBD010000001.1, forward strand.
GTCGCGGGCGAGCGCCGCGAACAGCCGGGCCAACTCTGCCGTCGACCCGACGGAGACATGCGGTGCGTCATCCGGCCCGCGACGATCTCGCACCCGGTCGAGCATGGCGGTGTGCCTCAGTCCGAGCGATTCCGCGCGAGTGCGCACGGCATCCAAGCCCACCTGCCGCAGCAACGTATTGACGGCGACGTTGTCAGAGGTCGCGCCGATCAGTGTTGCCAGATCGACGGCGGGCAACGCCGGCGCCTGCAGGTATTGCCACAGGCCCGCGCCTCTGGCAGCATCCGCCTCGGCCTTGTCCAGAATCCCGAGCCCGGAGTGATCGCTCCGCGTGATCCGCGCCGAGACCTCGATGAGCAGCAGGACGCGACCGACACCCGCCGTCGGCAGCACGATGTGGTCATCCGCGGCGAGCAGCGTCGAGCCAGACCCGAGGTCGACGGCATTGGCCGACACCTGGGCACCGGAGTAGGCCAGCTGGCCCAACGCTGTGAACGAGCCCGAAAAATTCTCGCCGACCTCGTGCGCACGGTGGCGTCCCGGGGTGCGCGCGCGCATCCGTTCGCGACGCGTTTGATTCTGAGATGCTGCTACCAAATGGTCACGCGGTCACTCGGGTCCAGCCACAGGGCGTCGCCCTGGCTGACGGCGAAGGTGCGATAAAACTGGTCGATGTTACGCACGATCTGATTGCAGCGGAACTCGTTCGGCGAGTGCGGATCGATCGCAAGAAGCCGGATGACCTCCTCGTCGCGAGCCTTGAGTTGCCAGGCCTGCGCCCAGGAGAGGAAGAATCGCTGCGCGCCGGTCATCGACTCGATCACGGGCGGCTCCTCGCCGCCCAGCGAGAGAACGTACGCCTTCCAGGCGATGTCCAGGCCGCCTAGGTCACCGATGTTCTCGCCGATGGTCAGCGCCCCGTTGACATGGTGGTCTGGTACTTGGCGGGGGGCGAGGGCGTTGTACTGCTCGATCAGGGAAGCTGTGAGCTTCTCGAATGCGGTGCGGTCCTCGGCACTCCACCAGTCGGTGAGGCGGCCGTCTCCGTCGTATTTGGAACCCTGGTCGTCGAACCCATGGCCGATTTCGTGCCCGATGACTGCACCGATCGCGCCATAGTTGGCTGCGGAATCCCGACTCGAGTCGAAGAATGGGACCTGCAAAATCGCGGCGGGGAAGACGATCTCGTTGAATCCGGGGTTGTAGTAGGCGTTGATCGTTTGCGGAGTCATGAACCATTCGTCACGGTCCAGCGGCTTTCCGATCTTGCCCAGCTCACGCTGAAACTCGAATTCGGTGGTCGCTCGCACGTTGGCGAGCAGGTCGCCCGCATCGATCTCAAGGCTCGAGTAGTCCCGCCACTTCGCCGGGTAGCCGATTTTCGAGGTGAACTTCTCCAACTTCTCCAGGGCTCGGGCTCGGGTCTCATCCGTCATCCAGGAGAGGTTGGTGATGCTCTGGCGGTACGCCTCCACGAGATTTGCCACCAGCACGTCCATTGCCTCTTTTGCCTCCGCGGGGAAGTGGCGCTCGACGTAGACCTTGCCGACGGCCTCACCAAGCGACCCTTCCACCAGGGAGACTCCGCGTTTCCAGCGGGCGCGCAGTTCCGGAGTGCCGCTCAGCGTCTTGCCATAGAAGTCGAAGTTCGTGTGGACGAAATCGCTCGACAGGTAGGCGGCGGAGGAACGGATGACCTGCCAGGCCAGCCAATCCCGCCACTCGTCGAGGCGATCGTCGGTGAGCAACGCAGCCACTCCTTCGACGAAGCTCGGCTGCCGCACGACGAGCTCGTCGAGCGATCCGGTCGGTACGTCGAGCGCGATGCGCCACCGGCCGAAGCCGGAGTCAAACTGGTCCCAGGTGCGCAGGTTGTAGGTGGCTTCGCTGTCGCGGGAGGCCACGTTGTCCCAGTGGTGCCCCGCAAGTTCCGTCTCGAGCTCGAAGACGCGTGTAGCTCGTGCGGCCGCGTCGTCCACGCCGGCGAGCGCGAACATCCGCTCGAGGAATTCCACGTATTTGTTGCGGATCTCGGAGAAGGTGTCCTGCCGGTAATAGGACTCGTCGGGCAGACCCAGCCCACCCTGCTCGAGGAAGACGAGGTAGCGTTCGGGATCGCCCGGATCGTTGTCGACGAAGAGTTGGAAGAACCCGTCGACTCCCTTGCGCTCGAGGTGGCCAAGGGTGGTGAGCAGCGTGTCGATGGAGTCGACGGCGGCGACCGCGCTCAGCAGTGGCGTCAGCGGTGTGGCGCCCAGCTCTTCGGCGCGAGCCTCGTCCATGAAGCTCGCGTAGAGGTCGCCGAGCTTACGCGTCTCGGTGTCGGGCTGCGCCTCCTGAGCTTCGACGATGATGTCGCGTACCGCCTTCTCGGCCTCCTCGGCGAGTAGGTAGAACGACCCATATCGCGCCTTGTCCGCGGGGATCTCCGTACGCGCGATCCACTTGCCGTTGACGTGGCGGAACAGATCGTCCTGCGGCCGGATGTTCGCATCCAGTTCATCGAGAAGAATTCCGGATGTTAGGGGGTTGTCGACGCTCATGCGTCAAGCCTAAACGAGCGCGACGAGGAGGTTATCGAACGTGTACTACCTCGATCGCCATGACCAGAATGACGCGATCGGCGGCATCCGTGGGGGCCGGAGAGTTGTCGGCAGCGCCGTAGCGCCGGTCGAGCACTTGATAGAACGCGCCGGTGGGGTCGTCGATCACTTTGCGCAGCCTGCCGCGCAACTCCACGTAGCGGTAGCGATCGTCGGAATCGGTGACCGACAGCGTCATGGTCGGGTCGAGTCGCAGGTTGCGGAATTTGACGCGTTTGTTGGTGTGGGTGAACCGGATGTCCGCACCGTCGAACAGGAACCACATGTCGTTGAGCTGGATACCGCCATCCGGTCTCAGGGTCGCCAGATGCCCGATGGTGGCTTGTTCGAGGATCGCTCGGTGGCTAGCAGGAATTTCGGTCATGCCCTCAGCCTAGGCTCGCCCTAGGATCGGAGATGGGCGCGTGCCGAAGTGTGCGGCCTTGAGGAGCTGACATGACTGACCCATCGACCGGTGCTTTGGATGTGCGCACGCTGCCCCACGGCGAGCGTCACGAGATCATCTTCTCCAGGCTGGATGACCTGGCGGTAGGCGAGGCCCTCGTGATCGTCAACGATCACGACCCGAAGCCGCTGCGCTACCAGAGTGAGGCGCTGTGGCCCGGGCGCTACGAGTGGAACTACGAGGAAGCCGGGCCGGTCGTCTGGCGCGTTGCGATCAGCCGTGCCAGCTGAGCCAGAACCGGGGGCGTCGGGCGCGTCCGATGCCGGCGGTGCTGTCACCGATGACGGGCGCACGATCGACGGTCTGACCCGCGTGCTTGCCAAGGCGTGCCGAGCGCTCGGCGATGCCGGGCATCCGAAGGACGCTGCGTCCCTCGCCGCGCAGGGCTGGACGATGGTGCGCAAAGTGCACCCGAAGCAGGCGGACCGGCTGGACGGCACTATGCACTATCTGGCACGCCTCGAGGGGTAGTCGGCCAACGGAGACCGCAGCAGTGCCATCCCGTTTCAAGGAGATTCGGTCCCGCTGACCTCAGTCACCCGCCCCAGGCTGCAACGGCACAAATTCTCCGTGAGATGGGCTCAGGCAGCGCTTCGGCCGCGACCCTAGAGTCGCGCGGGCACTGCGGTTGTATTTCCGCGGCGGAACGTGCAGGTGAAGGATGCTGGCTCCGCCCGGCTACCTGCGAGCAGCGCCGCGACCGCTCGGCCGGCGGCACGGCCTTTCTCGAATGCCGGCTGCACCATGGTCGTCAGCTCGTAGGGGGCGACGCCATCCAGTCGAACGCCGTCGAAACCGGCAACGCTCACATCCTGCGGCACTCGAAATCCGAGCTCTTCGGCGGCACGGATAACCCCGACCGCGAGCAAGTCGCTCTGCGCGATGACTGCCGTCGGACGACGGCCTGCACCTGCCAGCAACTCCAGCCCAGCGCGCTTGCCTTCCTCGATCAGGCTGCCGGCGGCCACCAGGCCGAGCGCTCCCGGGTAGACCTCGCGCACACCACGGATGCGTTCGGATGCGGTGAATCCGGTGCTTCCAGCCTCCCGTTGCGCGGTGAGCGGCCCGCGTGCTCGGTCGGGATCGAGCGGCAGGGTGACGAGAGCGACTTCGGAATGACCAAGATCCTGGAGGTGCTGGGCCAGGGTGCGGGAGGCCTCCCGATTGTCGAGGGCGATGTCCAGCACGCCGTCCATGGGGGCAGCCTCAATCGCGACGAGCGGGATGCCCCGCTGCCGCAGGATCGCGACCGCCCGGTTCAGGCGCGTGCTGCAGCCGACGAGCACAACAGCATCCAAGGGCGCAGTGTCCATGCTGATCACGCCGTCGCCGGTGTCGGTGAGCAGCAAAAGACCGGAGCCGAGTGTTCCCGTTTCATCGGCGATGCCGTCGAGCATCGCGATGTTCATCGGGTCACGGAACGCGTCACGGAGGCGGTCCTCGATGACAACGCCGACGATGCCCGAGCGGCCGCGGCGCAGCGACTGCGCGCGCGGGTCTGGTCCCGCATAGTGCAGCGTGGTCGCGGCAGCCAGCACGCGCTCGCGTGTGACCTGCGACACCGGCCCCGAGCCGCTGAACGCGAGCGATGCCGTCGAGGCGGATACCCCGGCCAGCGCTGCGACAGCCGCAAGAGTCGGATGATGCGCGACCTTCTCCTGCCGGGCAGCCGTCTCCCCCGAGCTCACCGTGCCAGTGTCGGCATTCTCAGGACTAGCGATGTCCGCGCTTGCCTCGATGTGCGCGCTTGCCGGAATGCCCATGTCTTGATAGCTTAGTCGAATCGATTCGATCGAGTGGACTTGCCTTCGCGCACTCGCCATTCCAGCCACCGGGGATCATGTCCAAGAGCACCGTTTCGCCCACCCACGCCTACCCGGGAGGGCTCACCCGCCACGACGTCGTCGCCTGGCGAAACGCCACCTTCACGATCTTCGGACTGTGCGGCATCGGCATGGCCAGCTGGATCGCCCGAGTTCCCGCGGTGCGGGACGCGCTGGGTGCCAGCACCCTGCAGATGGGCATGCTCATCTTCGGACTGGCGGCCGGATCGATTCTCGGCCTGCTCGCCTCCGGCCACATCATTGCCCGCTTCGGCGCCGCCCGCACCATCGCCTGGTGCCTCACGCTCGGCCCGATCGGACTCGCATTCGCGGGGGTGTTCGCCACGGTGGGACCTAGTTTCGCGGCGGTGTTCGCGGGACTGGCGGTCTTCGGCGCGGCGTTCTCGATCACGGATGTCTCGATGAACGTCTCCGGCGCGGCAAACGAGCGCGTGTCGGGGCGCAGCATCATGCCGATCTTCCACGCCTGCTTCAGTTTCGGCACGATGCTGGGCGCCGGCGGCGGGGTTCTCGCCGAGTGGGCCGGCCTGCCAATCGCGATCCACATGGCGATCGTCGCCGCGGTGATGATCGGCGGTTCGCAGCTCGCGGTGCGGTTCCTGAAGTCCGAGCATCTCGTCGCCGAGGGGATCGAACTCACTCCAGAGGAGAACGACCGCTCCAAGACCTGGCGCGGTCGGCTCGACATGTGGCGCGACTCACGCACGCTGCTGATCGGCCTGATCGTGCTCGGGATGGCGTTCGCCGAGGGCTCGGCCAACGACTGGCTTGCCCTCGCGATGGTGGACGGGCACGGAGTGGACAACGCCACGGGCGCCGTCGTGCTCGGCGTCTTCGTCACCGCGATGACCGTCGGGCGGCTGCTCGGCGTGCTCGTGCTCGATCGCTACGGGCGCGTGCCGGTGCTGCGCGCATCAGCAGGGCTCGCAACGCTGGGTCTGCTGATCGTCATCTTCGTGCCGAGTGCCTGGATCGCTACCATCGGGGTCGTGCTGTGGGGACTCGGTTCGGCACTCGGCTTCCCGGTGGGCATGTCCGCGGCGGCGGATGATCCGAAGACCGCGGCAGCGCGGGTGAGCGCAGTCGCCACAATCGGTTATTGCGCGTTCCTCGTCGGCCCGCCGCTGATCGGTTTCCTCGGCGAACACATCGGGCTGTTGCACGGACTGCTGGTCGTGCTCGTGCTCGTCGCGCTCGCCGGTGCGGTGTCGCACGCGGCGCGGGAGCCGCGTGCCGTTGTGGGCGACTGATCGCCTCCGGTCGTGCTGCCATCGTTCGCAAACGAGGACATCCGGCACGCACTCGGCGTGTCGTGGCCGATTAGGTCGGAGTGTCGCATGCCATCCTCGTTTAGCCTGATCGGCCACGGGCAGCGCGCCAGGTAGCCTGGTGATCGTGCGTCTCGTCATTGCCCGCTGCTCCGTCGACTACGCCGGACGGCTCAGCGCCCACCTGCCGCTGGCGACCCGGCTGCTCATGGTGAAGGCCGACGGCAGCGTGCTTGTGCACTCCGATTCGCTCTCCTACAAGCCGCTGAACTGGATGAGCCCACCCTCGGTGCTTTCCGTCGTCGCGCCGGAGCCCGAGCAGGCGGATGCGGGTGTCACCGAGGTCTGGAGGGTCGTGCAGGGCAAAACCACCGACTTACTCCTCATCTCGGTGCATGAGATCCTGC
>JBDTBD010000002.1:0-26466 GCA_039924285.1 Terrimesophilobacter sp.
CGACGCTGTGCTTGTGCGCAGTGCCGGCCAGGTCGCGCTCATTGACACCGGACCAGACCCGGTACTGCTTCAGAAGTGCCTCAGAAAACTGGGCATCGAACGCATCCAGCTCCTCGTACTCACCCACTTTGATCTCGACCATGTCGGCGGAACCGCCGCGGTGTTCGGCAGGGTTGACCGCGCCATGGTCGGGCCGATCTCGGACGCTCACGACACGAGACTTCGGCAGGCGCTCGCGGCATCCGGGGCGCAGGTCGACGAGGTGGCCCAGGGAGAAACCGGCATGCTCGGTGAGCTGAGCTGGCAAGTACTGTGGCCGCCGGTGCGGATCGGGTCGGTGCGGCCGGGCAACGACGCGAGCGTGACCGTCGCCTTTCGCGCGTCGGGCGCGTGCGCATCCGGATGCCTCAGCGCGATCTTTCTCGGCGATCTGGGCAGCGAACCGCAGGCCCGCGTGCTGGCAGCCAATCGGATCGACCCTGTGGACGTCGTAAAAGTCGCGCACCACGGCTCAGCGGACCAGAACCCGACGATGTACCAACGGGTGCGTGCCAGGGTGGGCATCATCGGCGTCGGAGCGGACAACGACTATGGGCATCCGACACCGGCTCTACTCGGCATCCTCGCGGCCGTGGGAACGAGCGCGGAACGAACCGATCGGCAGGGAATGATCTTGGTGTCGCCGGGCCAGCACGGAACGGTGCTGGTCTGGAGTGAACACTCGGCGAACCGAGAGGCCGCGGAATAGGATTGCCTCTGCGATCGAAACTCACGGTTGTGCGCCTGCGCTGTGGTCGGACGCGTGCCGGGGTGCCTTCGATCGCTTCCTTGGGAGATGCAGATGACCTACGACGCCACCAAATTCCGCGCCTATTTTGAACACGAATTCAGCTATGACGCGGGGTTCCGCCGAAACGTGTCACGGTTCCCGAACCAGACCGCGATCATCGACCCGCCGAGCGGACGAATCTGGACCTATCGGCAGCTCGGTGCCGATGTAGAGCGTGCCGCGCTGGCACTGGCAGCCCTCGGCGTGGGCCGCGGCGACCGTGTGGCCTATCAACTGTTCAACTGCCCGGAATTCGCCATCCTCTACCTGGCCACGCAGCGCTTGGCGGCTATTGGCGTGCCGATCAACTACCGGCTCGCACCGGGGGAGATCGCCCACATCATCGCTGACAGCCAGCCGCTTGTCTACATTTACGACCAGGAAGTCGCGGGCAACCTGGAGCACGCACTGGAAATCAGCGGGGCGACACCTGCCATGGTCGTGGTCGGCGCCGCCGCCTCGGCCAGCGTCGCCTCGGGATCTGGCGCCTCGGGATCTGGCGCGGTGTCCTTCGACGAGGCGCTCCACGCGGCAACCGGGCAACTACCACCGCTTCCCGCGAACTTCTCGGTGTACGAAGAGACCACCAGGCTGTACACCTCCGGTACCACCGGTATGCCCAAGGGCGTTGCGCTGCCGTCCCTGGTCGAGGTGATGTCGGCGCACGACGTGATCATGCACTTCCCGCTCGCCCCACACGACCGCACTCTCAACATGACGCCGTGGTTCCATCGCGGAGGCCTGTATTCCGGCGGGCCGAACCCGGTGTTCTACGTCGGCGGCGCCGTGGTGCCGCTACGAAACTTCGACGCTGCCACGGTGTTGGACTGGGTCGCGAAATACGAATTGACCTTCCTCATCGGCGCCCCGACGACCCTGACACTGCTCGCCGACGAGCAGGAGCGTTCCCCACGCGACCTGTCCACGCTGTCGGGCATCGTCACCATGGGGGCTCCGATGGAGCGCGCCGCAATCCTGCGCTACCAGCAGACACTCACGCCGCGCATCTTCAACGGTTACGGCACCACCGAGGCGTTCTGGAACACGTTCCTGCGCCCGGAGGACCTGCCGGCTCGTGCCGGCAGCGCCGGGCGCGCCTGCACCGACGACGACGTGGCCGTCGTGAAGGTCTTCGAAGACCGCCGCGGCAGGCCGGACGAACTCGTGGCCAGGGACGGACACGAAACCGGCGAGGTCATCATGCGTTCGCCGAAATCGGGGTTCGCTTACGTGAACCTGCCAGACAAAGACGAGGAGAAGTTCTTCGAAGGCTGGCTGTACCCCGGCGACATCGCCGTCTGGGACGAAGACGGCTTCGTCACGATCCTCGGCCGCAAAGACGACATGATCATCTCGGGAGGCGAGAACGTGCATCCGGCTCAGGTCGAGGAAGTGCTCGCCGGCTACCCTGGTGTGACGAACTCCATCGTCGTCGGGCTGCCAGACGACCGCTGGGGGCAGAAGGTCGTCGCCTACGTCGTGAGCCGCGACGACACGATCACCGCGGCAGCGCTGGATGCCCACTGCAAGGCAGACGATTCGCTCGCGAACTTCAAGCGACCGAGGGCTTACCGCTTCGTCGAGGACCTTCCGATGACCGCCACCGGCAAGAAGATGCACTTCAAGATCGCCCAGGCTGCGATCGAGGACGAGCGGGCCGGCTCGTTGGAACACCTGTGACGACCTCCGAACTCGATCGCGTCGTCATCACCGGGCTCGGCGCCCTCACCCCGCTCGGGAACACGTGGCGCCACACCTGGGCCGGCCTCACCGCGGGCCGCAGCGGCGTCGGCCCGATCACCCAGTTCGACGCCAGCGCCTTCTCCACTCGCATCGCCGCTGAGGTGAAGGGATTCGATCCGACGACGGTGCTGTCGGTGAAGCGCGCGAACCGCTCCTCTCGCACCTCCCAACTGGCGGTCGCGGCGGCTCAGGAGGCGGTGGATGATGCCGGGCTCGGTCGCGACCTGAACGGGGTGAACGCCGCTGTCGTCGTCAACAGCGCCGTCTCCGGGTTCACCGAGATTGCGGAAGCCGCCGGACTGCTGGAACGCGGAGACGCCCGCCGGATCAGCCCGAGTTTCGTCCCGTCCGCGCTGACCAACATGGCGGCGTGCGAGATCGCGATCGACCTCGGGGTGCACGGGCCGGTCAACGCCAGCGCACTGGCCTGCGCAAGCGGAGCCTACGCGCTGCTCGAGGCCCGCAACATCCTGCTCGCCGGCGACGCCGACGTTGTCATCGCCGGCGGAGTCGACGCGGCGATCAGTCCGGTGATGTTCGCGGGACTGTCCGCAATGCACGCTCTGTCACAGAACAACGATTCGCCCGAGCAGGCTTCGCGCCCCTTCGACGCGCAGCGTGACGGATTCGTCTTCGGCGAGGGCGCCGTCGTCTTCACCATGGAACTGCTCGCCCACGCCAAAGCCCGCGGCGCCCACGTCTACGCCGAAGTGCTCGGCGGCGCCCTCACCAGCGACGGCTTCAACATCGTCGCTCCGGAACCGAGCGGTAAATATGCCGCGTTGGCGATCACTCGAGCGCTCGCTAACGCGCGTCTCGATGCGACCGCGATCGATATGATCTGCGCTCACGGGACCTCCACCAGGGCCAACGATCGCACCGAGACGGCGGCGATCGCCACGGCGTTCGGTGAGCACGCGCGCAGGGTGCCCGTGTCGGCCCCCAAGTCGATGACCGGCCACCTCATCGGCGCCGCGGGAGCCCTGGCCGGGCTGCTGTGCGCCCTGTCGATTTCGACCGGCGTCATCCCGCCGACCATCAACTACTCGACGCCCGACCCGGAGTGCTTTCTCGACTATGTCCCCGGCACGGCCCGCGAGCAGCCGGTGCGCTACGCGACCACGAACGCGTTCGGTTTCGGCGGCCAGAACTGCGTGGTCGTGTTCGGCCGGGTGTGAGCACCGGCGTACCGACACGGCTCGCCGCCCGTAAACTGGCTAGGCCACCCCGGGCGTCGTCTCATACCGGGGCCGGTGATACCGAAGGCGATCGACACTGAAGGAGGCCCGTGGCAGCGGCCAAGACCCCCGCCGTGATCCCGCGGCTGAGCTGGGACAAGGTGCGTCCGGCGCATGTCGTTTTGGTCTCGGGCACCGAGGATTTTCTGGCCGACCGTGCCATCCGGCTGCTGCGTGACATCCTGAGGGCCGAAGATCCGAGCCTCGAGGTGAACGACCTGGATGCGGCCGGCTACGCACCGGGGGAGTTGATCTCGCTGGCCAGCCCGTCGCTGTTCGCCGAACCGCGGATGATCCGCGCCTCTGCCGTTGAGAAGTGCAGCGACGCGTTCCTGTCAGAAACGCTGCGCTATCTCGGGGCGCCGGCCGACGACACCTACCTGGTATTGCGGCACGCTGGAGGGCTGCGCGGCAAGAAGCTGCTCGACGCCGTGCGCGGCGGACTGGGCGGCGGGATCGAAATCGTCTGCGCCGAACTGAAGAAGGACTCCGACAAGCTCGACTTCGCCGCCGCCGAGTTCTCATCCGCCGGCCGGCGCGCAACACCGGGTGCGCTACGGGCGATCGTCTCGGCGTTTTCCGGCGACCTGGCCGAACTCGCGAGCGCATGCCAGCAACTGCTGTCCGACGTCGACGACGACGTCACCGAGCGGACTGTGGAGAAATACTATTCCGGACGGGTGGAGACCAGCGCTTTCCGGGTGGCGGATGTCGCCATTGCCGGACGACACGGTGAAGCGCTCATCCTGCTGCGGCACGCCCTCGCGTCTGGATCTGATCCGGTCCCGCTAGTGGCCGCATTCGCAAGCAAGCTGCGCACCATGGCGAAGGTGTTGGGTGGGCACGGGTCGACGGCCCAGTTGGCGCAGAAGTTCGGAATGGCCCCGTGGCAAGTCGAGCGCGCCAGGCGCGATCTTCAGGGCTGGAGCGATGCCGGCGTGGGCGCAGCCATCCAACTGCTCGCCGAAACCGATGCTCAGGTCAAGGGCGCCGGGCGGGATCCCGTCTTCGCGCTGGAGCGGATGATCGGCGTCATCAGTCGCCGCGGCTGACTCACACGCGCCCGCCCGTTACCACAGCGCCCGGGCGACCGGGAGCCCTGGTGGCGTACGGGCGCGAAACCTGCCGTTGGCGTCTCGTCTAGGCGAGACTCGAGTAGAAGAGACTCGAGGGGTTAGAGCGCAGCGACCTTCTTGGCGATCGCTGACTTGCGGTTCGCGACCTGGTTCTTGTGCAGCACACCCTTGCTGGCGGCCTTGTCCAACTTCTTCGACGCGACGGTGAGGGCGGCGGCAGCCTTCGTGGCGTCGCCAGTGGCGATCGCCTCCCGGGTGGCACGGATCGCGCTCTTGACCTCGCTCTTGACCGCCTTGTTGCGGTCCTGAGACTTCTTGTTGGTGCCGATGCGCTTGATCTGCGACTTGATGTTTGCCACGTGTACTACTTTCTGTGTGTTCGAACAGTTCTCGGGCAGCCCCCAACGAGCTGCGATTCGCGTGTACATCCGAGAGTTCCGGACGTCGCGCGCAAGCCAACAGGCAACATTACCAGTTCTGCAGCGTGTACCGGCAATCAGGCCGAGTGGCTGGAGCATCGGGTGACGCAGCAAATGTTCCCATTCCGGCTCACTGTGTCCGTTGCGCGGGGAACAGTTGCCCGGACCGGGCACAATTAGTGGATGGAAGAATTGTGCGACCGCATCGATGAATACAAGAGGAACGTGTGAGCCCGAAATCATTGAAGGCGCTTGAGCCCGCGTCGACGGACCCGGCACGCCTGCGCAACTTCTGCATCATTGCGCACATCGACCACGGCAAGTCCACGCTCGCCGACCGGATGCTGCAGATCACCGGCGTGGTGAGCGACCGGGACATGCGCGCTCAATACCTCGATCGCATGGACATCGAGCGCGAACGCGGCATCACCATCAAGAGCCAGGCCGTGCGGATGCCCTGGTCGCTGGCGGGCGACACCTACGCGCTCAACATGATCGACACCCCAGGACACGTGGACTTCACCTACGAGGTGTCCCGAAGCCTCGCGGCGTGCGAGGGCGCCATCCTGCTCGTCGACGCGGCGCAGGGCATCGAAGCGCAGACGCTCGCGAACCTGTACCTCGCCCTGGATCACGACCTCACCATCATCCCGGTGCTCAACAAGATCGACCTGCCGGCCGCCGACCCGGAGAAGTACGCCAAGGAGCTCGCCAGCCTCATTGGCGGCAAACCAGAGGACGTACTTCGCGTCTCTGGCAAGACCGGCGACGGCGTCGAGGCGCTGCTGGACCGGGTGACCGAACTCGTTCCTGCGCCGGTCGGCGACCCGAGCGCGCCGGCCCGCGCGATGATCTTCGACTCCGTCTACGACTCTTACCGCGGGGTGATCACCTACGTGCGCGTGATCGACGGCATGCTGTCCCCGCGGGAAAAAGTCATCATGATGAGCACCGGCAGCACCCACGAGCTTCTGGAAATCGGAGTCAGTTCCCCGGAGCCGGTCCCCACCAAAGGCCTCGGCGTCGGCGAGGTCGGCTATCTCATCACCGGGGTCAAAGACGTTCGGCTCAGTAAAGTCGGCGACACCGTCACCAACGCCACGAAGCCCGCGGCCACCGCGCTCAAGGGATACGCGGAGCCCAAGCCCATGGTGTTTTCCGGGCTTTATCCGATCGACGGGTCTGACTACCCGGTGCTGCGCGATGCCTTGGACAAACTCAAGCTCAGCGATGCCGCCCTGGTGTACGAACCGGAAACATCCGTCGCTCTCGGCTTCGGTTTCCGCTGCGGATTCCTGGGTCTCCTGCATCTGGAGATCGTCACCGAGCGCCTGGAACGCGAGTTCGGCCTCGACCTCATCGCGACCGCACCCAGTGTCATCTACGAGGTGTCCACCGACGACAAGAAGTCCCACACCGTGACCAACCCGAGCGAGTTCCCGGACGGCAAGATTGCCTCGGTGTCCGAACCGATGGTGAAGGCCTCCATCCTCGCTCCCAAGGACTACGTCGGCACCATCATGGAACTGTGCCAGGGCCGCCGCGGGACGCTGCTCGGCATGGAATACCTCGGCGAGGACCGCGTGGAACTGCACTACACAATGCCGCTCGGTGAGATCGTGTTCGACTTCTTTGACCACCTGAAGAGCCGCACCCAGGGCTACGCGTCGCTGGACTACGAACCGTCCGGCGACCAGGAAGCGGACCTGGTGAAGGTCGACATCCTGCTGCAGGGCGAAGCCGTCGACGCGTTCAGCGCGATCGTGCACCGCGACAAGGCCTACGCGTACGGCGTGCTGATGACCGAGCGGCTCAAAAAACTGATTCCACGGCAGCAGTTCGAGGTGCCTATTCAGGCCGCCATCGGTGCCAGGATCATCGCACGCGAGTCGATCAGTGCCATGCGCAAAGACGTGCTGGCCAAGTGCTACGGCGGCGACATCACCCGCAAGCGCAAGCTGCTCGAGAAGCAAAAAGAGGGCAAGAAGCGGATGAAGATGGTCGGTCGGGTCGAGGTGCCGCAGGAGGCGTTCGTGGCCGCGCTCACCGGCGATACCGACAAGAAAGAGAAGAAGTAGGCACGTGCCCAGCGCTTTGCCGATCGCCGACCCCGCGCCGGAGGATGGCCTGCTGCCGGATTCTGTCGCCGTCGGGGCGGACGCGCGTCACTTCGGCGTGTACCTGCACGTGCCGTTTTGCAAAGCCCGCTGCGGCTACTGCGACTTCAACACCTACACGGCGCCCGAACTGCGTGGGGTGAAGCGCAGCGACTACGCCAGTCAAGCCATCCTCGAACTGGCGCAGGCCCGCACCGTGCTCGAGCGCACGCCGATCCCGCCGCGGCCGGTGTCCACCGTCTTCTTCGGCGGCGGCACCCCGACCCTGCTTCCGGTGGGCAATCTTGCCGACATATTCCACACCGTCGTGGACACCTGGGGGCTGGTGCCCGGCGCCGAAGTGACCACCGAGGCCAACCCGGACTCCGTCGACGCCCAGTACCTACTCGCGCTCAAGGCCGCCGGATTCACTCGCGTGTCCTTCGGAATGCAGTCGGCGGTGCCCCACGTGCTCGCCACCCTGGAGCGCACCCACGACCCTCAGCGGATCCCGCTGGTCGTGGAGTGGGCGCGCGATGCCGGGCTGGAGGTGAGTCTCGACCTCATCTACGGCACACCGGGCGAGAGCCTCGACGACTGGCGGCGCTCCCTCGACGCCGTCATCGCCCGGCAGCCCGACCATCTCTCGGCCTACTGCCTGATCGTGGAGGCCGGCACGAAACTGGCACGTCAGATCCGGCGCGGCGAAGTGCCCCAACCCGATGAAGACCTGCAGGCGGACATGTACGAACTGGCGGATGCCGTGTTGGCGCAGGCCGGATTCGACTGGTACGAGGTGAGCAACTGGGCGCGAGGCGGTCCTCTGGGGCAGGTTCACGTGGACCACCGCTCACGGCACAACCTCGCTTACTGGCAAGGACACGACTGGTGGGGCGTCGGTCCCGGCGCGCACAGCCATGTCGGCGGAGTGCGCTGGTGGAACGTCAAGCATCCTGCCGCCTACGCCGAGCGAGTGCTCGCCGGGCTGTCGCCGGCCGCCGGCCGGGAGACGCTGGATGCCGAAACCCGGCGGGTGGAGCGCGTTCTCCTGCTCAGCCGCATCAGTGACGGTGTTCCGACCGGCGAACTCACAGGATCCGGACGGACGGCCGTCGCGGGACTCATCGCCGAGGGGCTGGTGGACCCGTCCGCTGCGCTCCACGGCAGCGTCGTGCTGACCCTGCGCGGACGCCTGCTCGCGGACGTCGTCGTGCGCAGGCTCCTGGCCTGAGTGGAATCGCCGCTGGACGCTGTCACCTAACCGGTGTCACCCCGACTGGCCAGGCCGACGGTTGTGCCCTCGCGGCGACCGGGTTTACTTTACGAACCTGATTGCGAGCGGATACTCGTAGTACTCGCCCTTGTTGGCGGCGACGGCAGCGATGATACTGAAAACCAGGTTCACGATCCCCGCGGCGATCAGGATGAGCACACCGATCAGGATCACGGAGGTGATGGCGCCGACGATGCCGGCCAGACCGATCGTGATTTGAAAGTTCAACGCCGTGGTCGTGTGCTGGCGCACGAACGGCCCGCGATCCTTGAGCACGATGTAGCCGATGAGGGCAGGCAGGAAGTTGAAGAAGATCCCGCCGACGTGGACAAGTGTCGACCACATCTTTTCGTCGCCCGGATTCAGCGGCTGAGCGGCGTGGTACGGGTCCTGCGGCGGAGTGGATTCTGACATCCGCCCATTAAACCAAACGAAGTGCGTTCGGTGCACTCCTACTTGATCCAGCGGATGTTCGCCGGGTAGCGGTAGGTGCCGCCGTTCGACACCTTGATGCCGCCCATGATGGCGAAGATCAGGTTCACGATGAGCACCGCCCACATGACGAACAACAGCAGCAGGTTGATGATCCAGCCGATGAGTGGAATGAAGGTGAAAATTGCTTCTAGAATCCAGATCGCGACCAAGGCACCGGCCACATTGATGGTCCAGTTCAGCGCTTCC
Organism: Terrimesophilobacter sp.; assembly: GCA_039924285.1. GTDB lineage: Bacteria > Actinomycetota > Actinomycetes > Actinomycetales > Microbacteriaceae > Parafrigoribacterium. Next base: position 9,356 of record JBDTBD010000002.1, read on the forward strand.
TTGGATTCCTGCCGAACCAACGCCCCGCGGTCCTTGAACACGACATAGATGATCAGGGCCGGAATCAACACGATGATGTTGCCGAAGTGCGCGAACGTCGCCCACTGCTTGTCTTCCGCAGCAGTGAGCGGTGCCGCAGCTTGCGGCGGGTTTGCTTCAGTCATTGTCATGCCTTTCGGTATGCCGCCCACGTTCCACACGAACGAAGGCACCTCACGCACGAAGCCACGCGAACGGGCATGCGCATGCACTCACCCCAGAGGGTACTGGTCCGGCGGGTGCCGCACAATGCCCCCCCGGCGACCCATCTCGCGATAGAATTGGCAGTCGCACAGTGCGAGTGCTAATTGGAGGGGAGCGCGCGATGGTTTCCGAGCGAGGCCTCGATGTTCTCCGCGTCATCGTGAAGGACTACGTGGCATCCCGTGAGCCGGTCGGCTCGAAGTCGATTGTGGATCGGCACGCGTTCGGGGTGTCGGCGGCCACCATCCGTAACGACATGGCGTTGTTGGAAGAGGAAGACCTCATCGTCGCGCCGCACACCTCGTCAGGACGCATTCCGACCGACAAGGGCTACCGTGTCTTCGTCGACCACCTGGCGGACTTGCGCCCACTCAGCCCGGCCCAGCGTCACGCGATCGAAATGTTCCTCGGCGCCTCCGCCGACATGGACGAGGTGCTGGTGCGCACCGTCCGGTTGCTGTCGCAGCTGACCCACCAGGTCGCACTGGTGCAATACCCGTCCGTCGCCCACGCCCGCGTACGCCACATAGAACTCGTTCCGCTGGGCTCCGCCCGACTCATGACGGTGCTGATCACCGACACCGGCCGGGTCGAGCAGCGCCTCATCGATGTGCGAGAAGAGCTCACCGACCTCGTGGTCGCGGAGCTGCGCGCGAAGCTCAACGCGGCGATCGCCGGAACGGGGCTGGCAGATGCCGGCACGGCGCTGAAAGCCATCCCCGCCACGTTCCCCGCACAGGACGTGCCGGTGGTCACTCAAGTGGTGACGAGTTTGATGGAGCAGGTCGCCGCCGGCCGACACGACAAACTCGTCATGGCGGGGACCGCGAACCTGGTGCGCACGGAGGAGGACTTCTCCGGAAGCATCTATCCGGTCCTGGAAGCCATCGAAGAGCAGGTCACGCTGCTCAAACTGTTCGGCGAGATGGAGCCGGACCGCACCGGTGTCTCGGTGAGCATCGGACGGGAGAATGCTCAGTTCGGTCTGGGTGAGGCCTCCGTGCTCACCACCGGCTACACCGCCTCTCGGGGCGAGCTGGCGCGACTCGGTGTGCTCGGGCCGACAAGAATGGACTACTCGAACAACATGGCTGCGGTGCGCGCTGTGGCGCGATACCTGTCCCGCCTGCTGGGCGACGATTGACACTGACTGACCGCGCTCGGACGGCAGGCCGCACCGGCCGACCCTGCGAATGCCAAGCCCACGACGTGGGTCGAATGAGGAACTGGATTGACTGACCACTACGAAGTATTGGGCGTCCCGCGGGACGCCACCCTCGATCAAATCAAGAAGGCGTATCGCAAGCTGGCGCGCCAGTTGCATCCCGACGTCAACCCCAGCGCGGATGCCTCAGAGCGGTTCAAGGACGTCACCCACGCCTACGACGTACTTTCCGACCCCGAGCAGCGGCAGCAGTACGACCTCGGTCCACAGCCGGGCTTCGGTGGCAGTGGCTTCGGCGGTTTCGGGGACATCTTTGAGACGTTCTTCGGCGGCGGTGGAGGTACGAGGGGACCTCGTTCCCGGAAGGAACGCGGCCAAGACGCGTTGCTGCGCGTGGAGATCGACCTCGACGAGGTGATCTTCGGCACCCACCGTGACGTGGAGGTCGACACGGCCGTGCTGTGTGAAACGTGCGGCGGTTCCTGCTGCGCGCCCGGCACGAGGCCGGTGACCTGCGATATCTGCCACGGCAGCGGACAGATCCAACGTGCCGTGCGCTCCCTGCTGGGCAACGTGATGACCTCCAGCCCATGCGCCACCTGCCGCGGTCACGGCACCGTCATCCCCAACCCGTGTCCCACCTGCCAGGGCCAGGGCCGCGTGCGCGCCAGACGCAGCATCCCGGTGGACGTTCCGGCAGGGGTGGACACCGGCGTGCGGCTTCAGTTGCCGTCTCAGGGCGAAGTCGGACCGGCGGGCGGCCCGAGCGGCGACCTGTACCTCGAGATCAAGGTGCGCCACCACGAGGTGTTCAGCCGCAACGGGGACGACCTTCTGGCAACCCTCGAAGTGCAGATGTCCGACGCGATCCTGGGCACGACGACCACGCTCACGACGTTGGACGGCGAAGTGCAAGTGGAAATCCGACCCGGCATCCAGAGTTCCGACGTCTTGACCATCAAGGAGCGCGGCGTCAGCCGGTTGCGTGGTAGCGGCCGCGGCGACCTGAAGATCGGCATCCAGGTGGCCACTCCGACCAAGCTCGACCACAAACAGCAAGATCTCATCAAGCAGTTCGCGCGCAGCCGCAAGGTTGCGCCGCCCACCTTGACGCACTTCCAGCAGGGCATGTTCCAGAAGCTGCGCGATCGGTTCCTGAACCTGTAACCGGATGGCGCACCTCTATCTGAACGAGCAGCTGACGGATGTCGCATCCGGCTCCGTCGTGTCGATCCTCGGAGAGGAAGCCAGGCACGCCGTGGCAGTCAGCCGCATCCGAGTCGGCGAGACGCTGTCGATCGGCAATGGCAGGGGGCTGGTCGTTGCCGGCGCGGTGGTCGAGGCGGCGGCGGCGCGGCTATCGATCGAGGTTGCCGGCATTGTCCGGACGCCGGCGCGGGCGCCCAAGGTGACTCTCGTGCAGGCGCTGGCCAAGGGTGGGCGCGACGAAATGGCGGTCCAGGCGGCCACCGAACTGGGCGTGGACGGTGTGATCCCGTGGGCGTCCCAGCGCTCGATCGTGCGCTGGGACGGACCCAAGGCGCTCAGGGGGCGCCAGCGCTGGGCGACGATCGTTCGAGAGGCGACCAAGCAATCGCTGCGCGCGTGGATCCCGAGCGTCTCCGGTCAGCACACCACTTCGGAACTTGCCCGATGTGCCGGATCGGTGCGGATGCTCGTGCTCGAGCCGACTGCCTCGGACTCCCTGACCGGTATCGACCTGACGGCGCAGGACGACGAACGAGACCTGATGCTCGTGGTGGGCCCGGAGGGTGGCGTCTCTCCGGCGGAATTGGACATCCTGGTGGGTGCCGGCGCCCATGCCGTGCGGCTGGGTGAGACGGTGCTGCGCACCTCCACCGCCGGCCCGGCCGCGATCGCAGTGCTCAACGGGGCGCTCGGTCGGTGGTGATGAACTCGGACGGCGCGGTACCGGCACCCGGGCGCAATCTGAGGCCGGCGGTTACGATGGAGAACATGGCAGACAGCGACGAGCGTTCGATCTTCAGCAAGATTGTCGACCGGGAACTGCCCGCAGACATCGTGTTCGAAAACGACCGCCTCATCGCGTTCAACGACATCGCGCCGAAGGCGCCGGTGCATATCCTCGTCGTCCCCAAGACTCAGGACTACCACAACGTCACTGAGCTGGCCGCCGCCGACCCCGACCTGCTCGCGGAACTGGTTGCAACAGCCGATCAGCTGGCGAAACAGTTCGCGCACGGCGAGTTCCGTCTGGTGTTCAACACCGGCGCATCCGCGGGACAGACGGTCTTCCACGTGCACGCGCACATGCTCGGTGGAGAACTGCCGGAAGGCACCCTTGCCCAGTAGCGACCTTTTTCTTGCGGGAGAGCCCGGTGGCGCCCGGGTGCAGTTGCGGGTCGACGACGTCGCCATGGTCCGGCTCCTCGGACCGGAAGACCGTCTGCTGCGCACCGTCGAAAAGCAGTTTCCGCGGGTTGACGTGCTTGCGCGCGGCAACGAGATCACCTTGACCGGGCCGGAGGAACAGGTGACCGCCGCCCAGCGCCTTGTGCAGGAGCTGATCACGATGGTCAAGGCAGGCCACGACCTGGCTCCCTCCGAAGTGCGAGAATCGGCTCGCTTCCTGGCCGGCGAACCATCGACGAGCCCGGCCGAACTGCTCAGCCAGGCGATCCTCACCCGTGGCGGCAAGAGCATCCGGCCTCGCACGGCGGGCCAGAAGGCCTACGCCGACGCAATCGACGACAACACCATCGTGTTCGGCATCGGCCCCGCAGGAACCGGAAAAACCTACCTGGCCATGGCCAAGGCGGTGCAGGCGCTGCAACGCAAAGAAGTCGACCGGATCATCCTGACCCGCCCCGCGGTGGAGGCGGGGGAGCGGCTCGGCTACCTGCCCGGGACCCTGACCGACAAAATCGACCCGTACCTGCGCCCGCTGTTCGACGCGCTCGGCGAGATGATGGACCCGGAAGTCGTCGTCAAGCTGCTCGCCGTGGGCACCATCGAGGTCGCACCGCTTGCCTATATGCGCGGCAGAACCCTGAACAACTCGTTCATCGTGCTCGACGAGGCGCAGAACACCACGCCGGAGCAGATGAAGATGTTCCTCACCCGGCTCGGGTTCGGCTCCAGGATGGTGGTCACCGGAGACATCACCCAAATCGATCTGCCCACCGGTTCCAGCGGGCTGCGACTGGTCACGCACGTGCTGGATTCGATACCGGAAATTCACTTCTCCTATCTGACCAGCGCCGACGTGGTGCGGCACACCCTCGTTGCCCGCATCGTGGATGCCTACACAACGTACGACAATCAGCGCATGGCACAGCGGCAGGCGCCCGGCCAGAGCGACGCACGCGCCGAGGGAGAGCGTCAGTGAGCATCGAGATCAACAACGAGTCAGCGATCGCCGTGGACGAGTCCGCGCTGCAACGGCTGGCGATCTTTGCCCTTGACCACCTCAACGTGCATCCGGATGCGGAACTGGCGATCCTGCTCGTCGACGAGGCAGCCATGGAACAGCTGCACGTGCAGTGGATGGACGAGCCTGGCCCCACCGACGTGCTCAGCTTCCCGATGGACGAACTGCGGCCCGGCACCGAAGACGCCGTCACCCCTGCCGGCCTGCTCGGCGACATCGTACTGTGCCCCCAGGTGGCGGTGGCTCAGGCCGAAACCGCCGGTCACAGCCCGCTGGACGAAATGCTCATGCTCACCGCCCACGGCATCCTGCACCTGCTCGGCTTCGATCATGCGGAGCCCGCCGAGGAGAAGGAAATGTTCGGCGTGCAGCGCGACATCCTCGTCGGCTTCACGATGAACGAGCGACGATCCTAGAGGCGGATCGGCCATGATCCCCATTTTCGTCAGCATCGCGGTGCTGCTGGTGGCGCTCGGCGGGCTGATGGCCGCCGTCGACGCCGCACTGGTCTCACTCTCTCGCGCCGATCTGCAGGAACTGGCGACCGGTTCCCGCGCCGCCGTCTCGTTGAACGCTATTTCCGCGGATGTCGGTGCTCACATCAATGCGGTGAATTTCGTGAGGGTCGTGGCCGAGACTACCGCGGCCGTGCTCATCACACTGGCGCTGTCGTCGATCTTTCCGCAGTGGTGGTGGGTACTGCTGTTGTCGGCGCTCACCATGACCATCGCCTCGTTCGTGCTCGTCGGCTCCAGCCCGCGCAGCGTCGGGCGGGTGAATTCCCGGTCGATCATCCGGTGGAGTGCCTGGCTCGTGCATTCCTTGCGCGTGCTCCTCGGCCCGGTGGCCGCCGGCCTGGTCGCGCTGGGCAACCGGGTCACGCCTGGACGCCCCAAGACGGCGACTTTTTCCTCGGAGGAACAGCTGCTGAGCATGGTCGATGAGGCGACGGAGCTCGACGTGCTCGAGGAAGACGACCGGGAGCTGATCCACTCGATTTTCGAGTTCAACGACACCGTCGTGCGCGAGGTGATGATTCCGCGCACCGACATGGTCGTCGTCGACGGCGATTCCGGGGTGGGCGCGGCGATGGGCTTGTTTTTGAGCAGGGGCGTCTCGCGGATGCCGGTGACCGGCGAGGACGTCGACGAGGTGCTGGGCATCCTGTACTTGCGGGACGTGGCCAGGATGGCCTACGAGAGGCCGAGGAACGGAGAGACCGTTCCGGTGCGTACGCTAGTGCGGCAGACCCTGTTCGTTCCAGAGTCAAAGAAGGTCGACGACCTGTTGCGGCAGATGCAGGCGGAATCCAACCACCTGGCCATGGTCGTTGACGAATACGGCGGCATCGCCGGACTGGTCACCCTGGAAGATCTGATCGAGGAATTGGTCGGGGACATCTCGGACGAGTACGACCACGAGATCGTGGAAATCGAGGACATCGGGGATGGGCGTTTTCGGGTCAGCGCCCGGCTACCGGTGGACGAACTGGGGGAACTGTTCGGCATCGAGTTGGACGACGACGAGGTCGATTCCGTCGGCGGGCTGCTCACCAAGGCACTCGGCCGGTTGCCGCACACCGGATCCGTCGCGACCTATTCCGGCCTTATCCTTACCGCGGAACGCACCGAAGGTCGCCGCAGGCGGCTGAGAACGGTGCTGGTGGAGCGGGATCAATCCTTGATCGATGCGCAGGCAGCCTTCGAGGCAGACAAAAACAGAAACGGGAACGGCGAATGAGGCAGACTACCGGCAGTGACGGCTTCAGGGCCGGTTTTGTGACGTTCGTCGGGCGCCCCAACGTCGGCAAGTCCACGCTCACCAATGCCCTGGTCGGGGAGAAGGTGGCCATCACGAGCAGCAAGCCGCAGACTACCCGGCGTGCGATCCGCGGTATTGTGCACCGCGCATCCGGCCAGCTGATCCTGGTCGACACCCCCGGCATGCACCGGCCGCGCACCCTGCTGGGGGAGCGGCTCAACGACGTGGTGCAGGCCACCCTCGCCGAGGTGGACGTGATCTGCCTGTGCGTGCCGGCGAACGAAAAGCTCGGCCCCGGCGACCGGTTCATCAACGAGCAGCTCGACGCCTACCCGCGGGCGAAGAAGGTCGCGATCGTGACCAAGCTGGATGCGACGTCGAAGTCGGCGGTGGCCGCGCAGCTGCTCGCGGTGAGCGCACTGCGGGATTGGGAGAGCATCATTCCGGTCTCGGCGGTCACCGCGGTGCAACTGGACGTGCTCACCGACGAGCTGATCGCGCTGCTGCCGGAGTCCGAGCCGTTGTATCCGCACGAAACAGTTACCGAAGAGGGGCTCGAGGCACGGGTCTCCGAGCTGATCCGTGAGGCGGTGCTGGAGGGCGTCGAGGACGAGCTGCCCCACTCGATCGCGATCACGATCGACGACATGGTTGACCGCGACGACAAGGACCTGCTGGAGGTGTACGCGAACCTGTGGGTGGAGCGGGACAGTCAGAAGGGCATCATCATCGGGCACCAGGGCAGCCGGCTGGCCGAGGTGGGTGCCCGGGCTCGCGCATCCATCGAACCGCTGGTCGGCAAGCAGGTGTACCTCTCGCTTCGGGTGAAGGTCGCCAAGGACTGGCAGCGCGACCCGAAGCTGCTCGGCCGCCTGGGTTTCTAGATCGGGATTCTGGGTTGGGCTTCTAGTTCGGGCTCAGCGTAACAATTGTGGGAGCGGTCTCCCGAGCGCCGCCCGATGCAATAAAGTTCGATCATCCCCGCGACGAATCCCGGTGTCGCGGTCCGCCTCATTGCCTGACCTGAAATGGACCCAATGACAACCGACGTCTCCGCGCGCCTGAGCCGAACCGAACGACTGGATGTCCTCCCGTTCACCAAAGAGCACCGACGGGTACTGGTCGGGTCCGGCCTCGGCTGGGCGCTGGACGCGATGGATGTCGGGCTCATCTCGTTCGTGCTGGCGCAGCTCGCGGTGCAGTGGCACGCGACCAGCCTGGAACTGTCGCTCATCGCCTCGTCGGGCTTCGTCGGCATGGCTGTCGGCGCTGCACTCGGCGGACTCCTCGCGGACAAGTTCGGACGACGCCACGTGTTTGCGGTCACGTTGCTCATCTACGGGCTCGCAACCGGCGCCTCGGCACTCTCCCTCTCGGTCGCCGTGCTCATCGCCTTGCGCTTCGTGGTCGGCCTCGGCCTCGGCGCTGAGCTGCCGGTGGCCTCCACGCTGGTCAGCGAGTTCGCGCCGCCGCGCATCCGCGGTCGGATTATCGTCATTCTCGAGTCCTTCTGGGCGGTGGGCTGGACGATTGCCGCGGTGATCGGCTACGTCATCGTTCCTGCATCCGCCGACGGATGGCGCTGGGCACTCGTCATCGGGGCGGTGCCCGCGTTGTATGCCGTGTTCGTGCGACTGCGACTTCCGGAATCGGTGCGCTTTCTCGAGTCGCGAGGCCGCCACGAGGAAGCCGAGCAGACAGTGCGCCGCTTCGAGGCTGCCGCGGGACTTACTGCTTCGGCGGGTGCGGTCATCGCCGTGCGGAGCACCGCCGTGCGCACCCGCGTGGCGGAACTGTGGGCACCGGCGCTGCGACGCCGCACCGCCGCGCTTTGGCTGGTCTGGTTCTGCGTGAACTTTTCCTACTATGGCGCGTTCATCTGGCTGCCGACGATCCTCGTCGCCTCCGGATTCTCCCTGGTGCGCTCGTTCGGCTTCACCCTCATCATCACCCTCGCTCAGTTGCCCGGATACGCGGCATCCGCGTATCTGATCGAGAAGTGGGGGAGGCGACAGACCCTCGCGGTGTTCCTGGTCGGCGCCGCCGTGTCCGCTGCGCTGTTCGGTGTGGCCACGGATGTGACCCAGGTCATCATCGCTGGCATGCTGCTGTCGTTCTTCAATCTCGGTGCCTGGGGCGCGCTCTACGCGGTGACACCGGAGCTTTACCCGACCAGGATGCGTGCCACCGGCGCGGGCTGGGCCGCCGGCGTCGGCCGGATCGCCTCGATCATCGCGCCGCTGGCCGTACCTATCCTGCGCGACGGCGGAGGGACGGTATTCCTGTTCGCCATCTTTGCCGCGTTCTTCGTCGTCGCCGCGATCGGTGCGTTCGCGCTCCCCGAGATGCGAGGCCAGGCACTGCAGGACTGAGCGCCGCGCTCCCACATGCCCGCCCTGACCGATCGAATCTCGGTCGCAGCCACCTCCTGCCGTGACCCGTTTCACGGAGTTTCTGTTGCGAACCCCCTGGTTGCCCGGGCAGGTGGACCTCGGCGACAGGAACTCCGTGAAACGGGTTCACAAATCCGGAGCGGTCGCCAGGGGAGGCGTCACGGTGGTCCCCTGGTCCCGTGCCATACGGTCTGCTCCTCCTTAGCTGCCGCGCCGAGTCCTAACCCAGGCCTTCCTCGTCGCGGAGTTTGTTGTTGGCTGAACAGACTAGGCGAAAGCCCAAAAGCGCGAGCCCATAAGGCTCGGGGGAGCAGCGAGATCATGAAGAACATGCAGTCAGCATCGGCAATGCCGATCCACAAGTACCGTCCGTATCACGAGCAGTTTTCGATTGATCTGCCGGATCGTACCTGGCCGAGCAGACGCGTGACTCAGGCGCCGCGGTGGTGCGCGGTGGATCTGCGGGACGGCAACCAGGCTCTGATCGACCCGATGAACTCCGAGCGCAAGCGGGTCATGTATGACCTGCTGGTGCGGATGGGCTACAAGGAGATCGAGGTCGGTTTTCCGTCGGCCAGCCAAACGGACTTCGACTTCGTGCGGAAGCTCATCGAAGAAGACCTGATCCCTGATGACGTCACCATTCAGGTTCTCACGCAGGCCCGAGACTCGCTGATCGAGCGCACCTACGAGGCGATCCGCGGCGCCAAGCGCGCGATCGTGCACCTCTACAACTCCACCAGCATTCTGCAGCGCGACGTTGTGTTCCGCTCCGATAAGCAGGGCATCATCGACCTCGCCCTGGCCGGCGCGCGCAAGTGCCGCTCGATGGAAGCAATCGTGCCCGGCACCGAGATTTACTACGAGTACTCCCCGGAGAGCTACACCGGCACCGAACTCGAGTTCGCCCTCGACATCTGCAACCAGGTCATCGAGGTGTTCGAGCCGACCGCGGAGCGCAACGTGATCATCAACCTTCCGGCAACGGTGGAGATGGCCAGCCCGAACGTGTACGCCGACTCCATCGAGTGGATGTCCCGACGCCTGAACCACCGCGAGAACATCATCCTGTCTCTGCACCCGCACAACGACCGCGGCACCGCGATCGCTGCGGCAGAGCTGGGCTACCTGGCCGGCGCCGACCGCATAGAAGGGTGCCTGTTCGGCAACGGCGAGCGCACCGGCAACGTCGACATCGTGGCCCTGGGAATCAACCTGTTCACCCAGGGCGTCGACCCGCAGATCGACTTCAGCGACCTCGACGAGGTCAAGCGCACCGCCGAATACTGCACCCAACTCCGCGTGCACGAGCGCACCCCGTGGTCGGGAGACCTGGTCTATACCGCGTTCAGCGGCTCGCATCAGGATGCGATCAAGAAGGGCTTCGAGGCCATGGAGGCCGACGCGGCCGGCAGGGGCAAAGACGTCAACGATCTGCTGTGGGCAGTGCCGTACCTGCCGGTCGACCCGAAAGACCTCGGCCGCAGCTACGAGGCCGTCATCCGGGTCAACTCCCAATCCGGCAAGGGCGGGGTGGCCTACCTGCTCAAGGCCGACCACGCACTGGAACTGCCGCGCAAGCTGCAGATCGAGTTCAGCAGTGTCGTGCAGGCCAAGACGGATGCCGAGGGCGGCGAGGTCACCAGCCAACAGATCTGGGAGATATTCCAAGACGAATACCTGCCCGCGCCCGCTAGCCACGCCCCCGAAAAATGGGGCCGTTTCGAGCTGATCAGCACGAGAACCACCAGCGATATGGCCGGCAGCGTGCACCTGCACGCCCAGCTGAGGATCGACCATGACATCGTCGAGGTCGACGGGGAGGGAAACGGTCCGATCGCCGCCTTCCTCGACATTCTCGCCGCTCGCTCCATCGACGTGAAGGTGTTTGACTACGTCGAGCATGCGCTCGGATCGGGGGGAGACGCGGTCGCCGCGGCCTACGTGGAATGCTCGGTGGGCGCTCGTCCGCTGTGGGGCGTCGGAATCGACGCCGACATCGCCACCGCCTCCCTGAAAGCGGTGGTCTCCGCCGTCAATCGGGCACTGCGCGACAGCCAGTGGACGCCGCCAACACAAGCGGTCGCCGCAGCGGGTGCGGCGCGGGTACCCGTGGCCTGAGGGTGCGCGCCGTATTATCGTGAGATGACGTTTGTGCAGACCGTACCTGGTTCGCACGAAATACCCAGGGTTGCCCGGCCTACTGCACTGTGCACGATCGACCACGCGGTGATCGCCGAGAACATCCGCCTGCTGCGTTCGAAGACTGACGCGAAGTTCATGGCCGTCGTCAAGGCGGATGCGTTCGGGCACGGCGCGGTGCAGGTCGCGGCTACCGCCCTGGCCGCCGGAGCCGCCTGGCTCGGCGTGGCCACCGTCGACGAGGCGTTGCAACTGCGCCGCGCCGGGGTCACCGCGCCCATCTTGGCCTGGCTCGTCGACCCGTGGAGCGATATCGCGGGAGCGCTGCGCACCCAGGTGACGGTGTCCTGTGCGAACCACGAGACGCTGGAGGCGGTCGCCGGTGCCGCAGCTGCGGCAGGCATCCGCGCTGACGTGCACCTGGAGATCGACACCGGGATGTCCCGGGCCGGCACCCCAGCGGCGCTGTGGCCGAGCCTGTGCGCACAGGCACAACGCGCGCAGGACGACCACCTGGTGCAGGTCACCGGCGTGTGGTCGCATCTGGCGCTGGCCACCGACCCGGACTGGTCGGGCGTCGAACCGGCCTGGCAGGCCTTCCACGCCGGAATCGATGCCGCGCTCGCCGCCGGACTGACTCCGCAGGAGCGGCACCTGGCGAACTCCGCAGCCACCCTCGCCCACCCGCGCACGGCGTTCACCATGGTGCGCTGCGGCGCTTCCGTCTATGGCATCGAAACCGTCGACGGCGTCAGCTACGGGCTGAAATATGCTCTGCACGCCGTCTCCCATGTCACCCAACTGCGGCGAGTGCCAGCCGGTGTCGGCGTCGGCTACGGGCAGAAGTTCGTCACTGAGCGGCCGACCACTCTGGGGTTGATCCCGGTCGGCTACGCGGACGGCGTGCCCCGCTCGCTCGGCGGAGTCGGTGAAATCGTGCTCGGCACGACTCGCTATCCGATCGTGGGCGCCGTGTCCATGGATCAGTTCAGCGTCGACTTCGGCGACGCAGCGGTGCAACTCGGCGACGAAGTGGTGCTGCTCGGCGACGCGGCCATCGGCGAACCGGATGCCGCCGAGTGGGCCAGCATTTCCGGTACCCTCCCTCACGAAGTCCTCACCGGCCTCGGTGGCAGGATGAAACGCAAGCACATAAGGAATCCATGAGTCACACCAGCGTAGGGATCATCTTCGGCGGAGCGAACACCGAGCACGAAGTCTCGTGCTTGTCCGCGGAAGGGGTCCTGGGCAACCTGGATCGGGAACGTTTCACCCCGGTACTGCTCGGCGTCGACAAGCGCGGCGGCTGGCACCGGCTCGACTCGATCGCGGACCTGGCCACCGCGGGCGTCGGTGCGCTGCTGCCCGACCTCACCGGCATCGATGTCGCGCTGCCGGTGCTGCACGGCAGGTTCGGCGAAGACGGCACCGTGCAGGGACTGTTCGAACTGGTCGGCATTCCGTACGTCGGCAACGGGGTGCTCGCCAGCGCCCTGGCGATGGACAAGCTCCTCTGCCAGAGCGTGCTCGCGGCAGCCGGATTGCCGACGATCCCCACGGTCGCCGTCACCGAGAGCGACCGGGCCGACGTGGCGGCCGACGAGCTCAACTATCCGGTGTTCGTCAAGCCGAACCGTTCCGGGTCCAGCGTCGGCGTCAGTCGCGTCGAGACCGCAGAGCAGTTGGATGCCGCCATCGAGCTGGCACTGTCCTCGGACACCACCGCGCTGATCCAGCCGCTCATCGACGCCTCCGAGGTGGACCTGGGCGTGATGCAGGCGGCGGACGGCACCCTGGCGATCGGCGCGCCGCTGCGCATCCGGCCCGCCGGTGGCAGCACGTTCTTCGACTACGCGTCGAAGTACACCGACGGCGGCCACGAGTTCGAGGTGCCGGCGGTTTTAGAGCCTCTGGTTGCCACCCGACTCGAGGCCTTCGCGGTCGCTGCATTCCGCGCGCTGGGCTGCGAGGGGCTGGCCCGGGTCGACTTCTTCCTCGAAGACAACGGAACGATCACCCTCAACGAAATCAACACGATGCCAGGGATGACGGCGCTCAGCCAGTACCCGACAATGTGGGATGTCGTCGGGGTCGACTACCGGGAGCTGTTGAGCCGTCTCATCGATCGCGCCTTTGTGGCGCGACCGGCGCGCACCGTCTAACGCGGCACAGCGCCGGTCACCGACGTTGCCAAGAACTGTTCGAACGTGACGGTTCCGTCGGCGTGTTCAGGCGCCAGGTGGAGCCCTGCGGAAAAGGCCCGGAACGACTTCCCCGGCAGCACCAGCGGTAGCATCACCCGGTGGCGGCAGGTGGCGGTGCACCACAGTGCCGCGAGCTCACGCAGACGGCGGATCTGCGGGCCGCCGAGATCGGGTACTCGGCCGGCCGGGGCCGTCTGCGCAAGCTCGACCAGACGCTGCGCCACCTCACCAACCTCGACGGGCTGGATCGGAACATCCGGAACGAGAATGATCGGCGACAGCCGCTGCGCGCTCAGGATGCCGACAACCAGGTTGTGGAACTGTGTTGCCCGCAGAATCGTGAACGGCAGCCCACTGCCTTCGATTCGTCGCTCGACGGCGTACTTCGCCCGATAGTACGCGAACGGATGCCGGTCGACCCCGACGATCGAGATGTACACCAGGTGCGAGACGCCGGCACGCCGGGCGGCCGCGATCAGATTCGCGCTCTGCTTTTCGTCGTTCTTCCCCGTGGCGCAGTGGATGACGGTGCTCACGCCAGCCAACGCCGTGTCCACACCAACGCCGGAGGCCAGATCACCGACCGAGGCGCCGGCTCCGGCATGCCGGCTGAGAACCCTGGTGGTCACTCCGGCCTCCGCCAGCTTGCTCGCTACGATGCGGCCGAGGGTCCCAGTGCCGCCCGTCACCAACGCAGTTTCGTTCATGGATCAATTGTGCCGCTGCGCCTGCCGCAGGGCACGGCCACCCCGGCGATAATTGAACCATGCCCCTCTACCGTGACGAAGCCGTGGTGCTGCGCACGCACAAGCTGGGCGAAGCCGACCGCATCGTCACCATGCTCAGCCGCCAGCACGGCAAGATCCGAGCCGTGGCCAAGGGCGTGCGACGCACGGCTTCCAAGTTCGGCGCACGGTTGGAGCCGTTCATGGTCGCCGACGTGCAACTGTACGAGGGTCGCAGCCTCGACACCATCACCCAGGCGGAGTCGCTCGGATCGTACGGGGCCGAGATCGCCGAGGACTACGGATGCTACACGGCAGCCAACGTCATGGTCGAAACCGCCGATAAGATCACCGACGACAACGGATCCCTGCAGCAGTACCTGCTGCTGGTCGGCGGGCTGCGCTCGCTGTCGCGTCACGAACACCACCCCAGCCTCACCCTGGACTCCTACCTGCTGCGCGCCCTGTCGGTGGCAGGATGGGCGCCCAGCTTCGTCGACTGCGCCGTCACCGGGGCCGCCGGCCCGCACTCCGCGTTCGTGGTGCAACTGGGCGGAGTGGTCTCCGACGAGGTGGCTCCACCCGGTTCGCCGCGGCTCGACTCGGCGACACTCGGTCTGCTGGCCGCGCTGCTGGCGGGGGACTGGAGCGTCGCGGAGGCCAGCACGGGCGGTACCCGCAGTCAGGCCAGCGGCATCGTTGCCGCATACACGCAGTTCCACCTGGAACGCAGCCTCCGGTCGCTGCAACACGTGGACCGCACCTTTGTGGAGCCCTTCGAGACGGTCGCAGAGCGACCTCCTCAGGGACCGGCGCGGCCGTTCCCTGATTCCGCTGGTCGAGTAGCGAGCGCCAGCGAGCGTATCGAGACCCCATGACCGTACCGAAGACCCACCGCGACGCCGTCGAGTTCAAACCCATCGACTGGACGGGCCTCTACCCGAATCCGCTGCCGGCCTCCGCCGTCCCCGACCACGTCGCCATCGTCATGGACGGCAACGGCCGATGGGCCAACCGTCGCGGCCTGACCAGGATCGAGGGGCACCGCGCCGGGGAGGCGGCACTACTGGACGTCGTCGCCGGCGCCATCCAGATCGGCGTGAAGCACCTCAGCGTCTACGCATTTTCCACCGAGAACTGGAAACGTTCCCCAGACGAAGTCCGCTTCCTGATGGGCTTCAACCGCGACGTGCTGCACCGCCGGCGCGATCAACTTAACGACTGGGGAGTGCGGATTCGCTGGGCGGGGCGCAAACCACGGCTCTGGGCATCCGTGATCAAGGAACTGCAGTTCGCCGAACACCTCACCGTCGGCAACAGTGTGCTCACCCTGACCATGTGCGTCAACTACGGCGGGCGCACCGAACTCGTGGATGCGCTGCGCCGGGTGGGCGAGGATGTCGCCGCCGGCCGGCTGAAACCCTCCGGAATCACAGAGAAGACCATCCAGCGGCATCTTTACACGCCCGAGTTGCCGGATGTCGACCTGTTCGTGCGCAGCTCCGGAGAGCAGCGCACCAGCAACTTCATGCTGTGGCAGAGCGCCTACGCCGAACTGGTATTCCTCGACACGCTGTGGCCGGACTTCAGCCGCCAAGACCTCTGGCGCGCCGTGGAGTTGTATGCCTCCCGCACGCGCCGCTTCGGGTCGGCAGTGGACACTCCGACGTCCTGACCGCATCAACAGAGATTCCGCAGACGCAGAATCCCGGCGATGTTACGCGTGAACTTGCACGTTTTCGGCGCCTGACGGCCGTGAAGTGCGGCGATCTCGAGTCCACAATGGAAACATGAGCATCGTCGCCCCGGCCAAAAGCCACACACCGTCAGCGCCTCTACACAAGGCGATCAACAGTTTCAACCCGGAGGCTGCGCGCGGATTTCTCGGCGCCGCGTCGATCGGACTGCCCACCCGTGACACCGTGGCCGCGCTGCAGGCGGACCTTCAACTGCGCTGGAACGGCCGGCGGGATCCGGTGGACTACGATCCGATCTACGAGAGCACCAGGGCCAGCTTCGCCGCCCTGGTCGGTGTACCGGTGGACCGGGTGGCCACCGGATCGCAAACCTCGGTGTTGGCGAGCGTCGTGGCCGCAGCCGTGCCCGACGGCGCGGAGGTGCTCTGCGTCGACGGCGACTTCAGCTCCGTGGTATTCCCGTTTTTACAGCGCAGCGGCGTCCGGGTGCGCTCGGTGCCGCTCGAGGCGCTGCCAGACTCCATCACGGATGCGACCTGGCTTGTGGCGTTCTCGTTCGCGCAGTCGGCGACCGGTCAGATCGCCGACGTGGCCGCGATCACCGAAGCGGCGCATCGGCACGGCGCACTCACCCTCTGCGACACCACCCAGGCGGCGGGCGTGTACCCGGTGCAGGCCGGGATGTTCGACGCGACCGTCTGCCACGCCTACAAGTGGTTGTGCTGCCCACGCGGGGTCGCCTTCCTCACCCTCAGCGAGGAATTCGACGCGAAACTTACCCCCATCCAGGCCGGCTGGTATGCCGGGGACTCGGTGTGGAATTCCTGCTACGCGCCCCGGATGCACCTGGCCACCACAGCCCGCCGATTCGACGTGTCGCCGGTGTGGCAGGCCTGGGTCGGGGCGCAGCCAGCGGTTCGGATGTTCGCCGGTCTCGACATGAGCGAAGTCTGGGCCTACGCGTCGGGACTCGGCGACCAGCTCTGCGACGCCCTCGGCGTGCCGGAACAGCACCAGGCGATCATCACCTGGGCCGACGCCGAAGGAACCGACCTCGCCACGCTCACCGACGCCGGCATCACCGTCACCGGCAGGGCTGGGCGGATGCGTGCATCGTTCCACCTCTGGAACAACGAGAGCGACGTGCTCGCGGTGGCCCGCGCGCTGAAGAAAGTAGCGGCCCAGTAGACTCGGAGCCGTCGTACTGCGACATGCTGCGGCGCGGCCGCACGCCTCAGTCGTGGCGCGACGCCGACCGCGTACCCAGCGCGGCTGACCTTTGGAGCATCTGTGGCAGCGCCTTCCCGTCTCGATTCCGTCATCTCCCTGGCCAAGCGCCGCGGGTTCGTGTTCCAGGCCGGTGAGATCT
>JBDTBD010000003.1:0-86702 GCA_039924285.1 Terrimesophilobacter sp.
GGAACCAGAAGATCAGGCCGATGAAGATGAACGGGATGATCAGCCCGAGCATGGAGGTCAGCCAGTTGCCGTTGTCGACCTCGTCGTTGTACTTCGCGTCGGACTTGTCGATCGCCGCGACAACATCAGCGCCACGTGGGGTGGCGTAGTAGAACTGCACTTGTTTGCCGTCTTTGCCAGCCGATTTCAGGGTGAGGTCTACCCGCTTTTCGCCGTCGACGATCTTGGCCGACGCAACTTCGCCGCTGGACAGCGCCTGGAATCCCTCTTGCGTGGTGACCTGTTTGAATCCCGACGTGCTGAGCAGGCTGAAGCCCACGGACACGACGATGACGGCGAGCGCGATGTAAATCAACGGGCCGCGAAGAAAACGCTTGAAGTCCATAGTGGGGGCCTGACCCGACACCTTTCTGGTGAAAAACTTTGGTGTAAGGCTACCTGAGCAGTACCGAACGGCCTCTGTATGTTTGCCGAGGGCTTAACTAGAGTGTGTCAACGGCAGCAGCGCGCCCGTGATTAATCAGACGCGGCAACGGTTATCAGGCGCGTCAGTGATTCTCATACACGTGCGGAGCTAGCACTCCGATGCCGCGCAGGTTCCGGTAGTGCTCCGCGTAGTCGAGTCCGTAGCCGACCACGAACTTGTTCGGGATCTCGAATCCTACGTATCTGACTGTGACATCAACCTTGGCGGCGTTCGGTTTGCGCAGCAGGGCCAATATGTCCACCGACTTGGCTCCGCGACTCTGCAGGTTCGCGAGCAGCCACGACAGCGTGAGGCCGGAGTCGATGATGTCCTCGACGATGAGCACGCGACGCCCGGTGATGTCCGCATCCAAGTCCTTGAGGATGCGCACGACGCCGGAGGACTGGGTGCCGGAACCGTAGGATGACACCGCCATCCAGTCCATCGTGATCGGAAGCGTGAGTTCACGAGCGAGGTCGGCCATCACCATGACGGCGCCCTTGAGCACGCCCACCAGCAGCAGCGGCTCGTCCGCGTAGTCGGCCTCAACCCTGCGGGCGAGTTCGGCGATCTTCGCCACGATCTCGGCCTCGGTGATCAATACTTCAGTCAGATCTTCGGCGATTTCGCTGAGTTTCATGTCTGCGGGGAGTTCTTTCTCGTAGGGTCGGCCGGCGCGGAAGTGAAAATCAGCAGGCCGCCCCGCCGTCCTACTCTAATGCCCGGCAGATGCACCGGTCCCTGCCCGTGCCAGTGCGTGACCAGCCGGGCAACCTGGAGGGTCTGGGATCGACTCAGCGACACACCGAACTCTCCCACGGCGGCCAGGCGGATGACCCGCTGTCGCAACGCGGCCGGGTTCGCGGCAAGCCCGCGCACGCTGAGCGAGAGGCCCGCCTCCGCGGGTTCCACCAGGTCGTCGATCAGTTCCTCGGCAAGGCCGTCCAGCGCACTCGAGTCTTCGCGCAACTGTTCCGCAGTTCGTGCGAGCGCCTGCGCAATTCCGGGGCCGATGTCGCGTTCCAGTGTTGGCAGCAGATGCCGACGAACTCTCACTCTGGCGAACGCCACATCGTCGTTTTGCGGGTCGTTCCATTGCTCGAGGCCCGAATCGGCGCAAAACTGCACCGTGGTGGACCTGCGGATGCCCAGGAGCGGCCGGCGGTACTCCGGCGCGGTAGCACCGGCACCGTCGAACATCGGCGACACCCCACTCATGCCGTGCAGGCTGGTCCCCCCACTGCCTCTGGCGAGTCCCAGCAGTACCGTCTCGGCCTGGTCGTCAAGTGTGTGCCCGAGCAGCACACTGGTCGCTCCGGTGCGCTCGGTCGCCTCGGCGAGCGCCGCGTAGCGGGCCGCCCGCGCGGCCGCTTCCGGTCCACCGTCGGGTCCGACGGCGACCCGCCGCACCAGCACCGGTTCAAGGCCCAGCTGCCTCGCCCGATCGGCGACAGTGGCCGCGACATCGTCGGAGCCGGGTTGCAACCCGTGATCGACGATCACGGCGCCGGAGCGCATCCCGGCTCGCGGCGCCTCGAACGCCGTCGCCGCGGCCAGTGCCAGGGAATCCGGTCCGCCGCTGAGGGCGACCAGCACGAGCGGAGTGTCTAAGGAGGGGTGTCGGGTCAGCGCATCCGACAAACAAGCGCGCACCGCACGGCGAACGGCGGCGATCGCGGGCGTCAACCGGGGGCGTGTGCTCATCCAGTAACGTTATTCCTGTTCGCGCGAAAGACTTGAAGGAGCAACTGTCCATGGCCAGCTATGACGTCGTCATCGAGATCCCCCGGGGCAGCCGAAACAAGTACGAGGTCGACCATGAAACCGGTCGGGTCTACCTCGACCGGGTGTTGTTCACGAGCTTCGTCTACCCGGCCGACTATGGCTACATCGAGCACACCCTGGGTCTAGATGGCGACCCCGTCGATGTGCTGGTACTCCTTGAGTTCCCACTGTTCCCCGGCGTCGGCGTCTCGGTGCGCCCGGTTGGCGTGTTCAACATGCGCGACGAGGCCGGCATCGATTCAAAGATCATTGCCGTGCCGGCCAAGGATCCGCGCTGGGCTCACATCCAGCAGATCGAGGATGTGCCGGAGCAGACGCGCAAAGAGATCGAGCATTTCTTCGAGCACTACAAAGACCTCGAGCCGGGCAAGTGGGTCAAGACTGAAGGTTGGGGATCTGCCGCCGAGGCCGAGACGATCGTACAGGCCGGCTTCGACAAGCGGACTGCCGAGGGCCACTGACCCACAGAGGCGCCGCTCGCTAGCCGAGTGAGATGCCGCGCGCGCTCAAATAGCTGACGGGGTTGGTCGGGGAGCCGTTGATACGCACCTCGAAGTGCAGATGACAGCCGGTGGAGTGGCCGGTACTGCCGACCCGAGCGATCACCTGGCCTGCTCCGACTTGCTGGCCGGAACTGACGAGGATTCCGCCGTCGACGATGTGCCCGTACGCGGTGGTAACACCGCCGCCGTGGTTGATTCGGATGTAATTGCCATAGCCGCCATAGCCGCCGGCATAGACGATGGTGCCGGCGTGAGCGGCGTAGATCGGCGCCCCGCAGCCGGCAGCGAGGTCGACTCCCTCATGGAACGACGAGCACCCTGCGCACGGCGCCACCCGCGAACCGTAATTGCTGCTGATGTATCCGCCGGCCGGGCGCGCCCAACCGCCTGAAACCTGGCCACCAGCACCGCCGCCGCCACCAGCGGTCGCGCCAGCTACGGCCGCCGCTGCAGCCGCTGCAGCCGCCTCTTCCGCTTGCTTCTTCCGAAGCGCTGCCGCTGCCGCTTCCCGCACCCGCACGCCTTCGCCGTATTCGGCCTCGGTGTGAATCTTGTCGGAGGTCAACGTGGCCAGCTGCGCCTGCAGCGTGGCGTCCTTGTCCTGTTGTTCTTGCAACGCCGCTGCGGCGGCGTCTGCGGCGGCTTGGGACTCCACCATCGCCTGCTCGGCGGCCGCCGCCAGAGCCTTGAGAGCTTCCTTGGCCACGTTGGCCTGGTCCGTGCGCGACTGCGCGTTGTTCTTGTCCTGCACCGCCTTGGCGTAGACGCCCTCCGACTGGTCGGTGATCTTGCTTGCCATACCCAGCGTCGACAGCAGATCGGCTGCCTTGTCGCCGTTGAAAAAGAGGGTCGCAGACACGTCGTCGCCGCCGACGCGCGACAGGCGCGCGGCCATCTGCCCGGCGCGCTTTTGGGAGTCGGCCGCGGTCGCGTTCGCCGCATCCGCCTGCTGCTGCAGCTGCTCCGCCTTAAAAGCGGCCTCGTCCGAGGCCTGCTGTGCCTGCTGGAAATCCGCACCCTTTTGCTCGGCAACTGCCTGCGTGCTGGTGACTGCTTCTTGGTTCTGCGTGATGAGCGCCTTCACGCGGCCGATCTCGACCTGCTTGGCGGCCTCGTTGTTGCGGGCGGCGAGCACATCCGCCCAGCTCGGGTAGTCCTTGGCCCAGGCGGCGTCGTTCGAGGCGACGACCGACACCGTGGCCACCATGCCGACGATCGCCAGCACCGCGAGAAGACGGCTAGCGCGCATGCGCACTGTTCGTTCCCGCGTTATTTTTAAAAAGCGCATCAATCCCCAGCTCCGGTGAAGGAGACTCCCCCAACTTCACGTCAGTAACACTGACAACACCAGTCACACTAACAAGAGTTTGACGAAATGCCCAGCGTGGAAAGTCTCAATAACGACTTGAACCTATCGGCTGTGGCGGATTTTTGCTGTTCATTTCGGCGGAGTGGCCGTTTTTCGGCAGATTCCGCTGCGTTTGGTAAAAGCCAATCCCACCCGTATGCTTGTACGCTGGTAGCTATGAAGGTTGTTGTACTTCACGGCCCCATCGTTTAGTGGCCTAGGACACCGCCCTTTCACGGCGGCAGCACGGGTTCGAATCCCGTTGGGGTCACCAGATAGTCTGTACGAAACAGTTTCAATAGCTAGGCCCTGTAGCGCAGTTGGTTAGCGCGCCGCCCTGTCACGGCGGAGGTCGCCGGTTCAAGTCCGGTCAGGGTCGCAAGGCACGCGTTACTCTCGCCAGTGCGCGTGCCTCTAGCGTCCGCAATGACGCTCAGGCTCTGTAGCTCAGTTGGTAGAGCGTTCGATTGAAGATCGAAAGGTCACCGGATCGATGCCGGTCGGAGCCACTGAAGCCATCCCCTAGCTTCTACATGGGGGTGGCTTCTTTCTATTTGACGACCAGAGTGCCCGTCATGTAACGGTGGAACGCGCAGTAGAACGGGTAGCTCCCCGGTTTCGTCGGCGCGGTGAACGTTGCCTGGCTTTTGCCCGACACAGTGACGTCGAAGTCACCGGCGTTGTCCGAAGTGACCGTGTGGGCGTCCGTGTCCGCATTGACGACAGTGAGGGTTGCACCGGGCGCTACAGCGTCAGGAACCTTATATGCAAAATCTGTTATATACACGGTATTTGTTGGATCCGGTGTATCGGCGGGCGCAGGTGCAGCACCGCTGCAACCAGACAAGATGAGACACACCGCCACAACGAGGACAAGGCGCGAGTGCTTCACGACTCTAGGTTAAGGCCGGCCCGCCGCGAGGCCGACCAGTGCTTGCAAGCGGGTCTCAGAGCCTCCCGCCGAATGTGCACTCCAGGCGAACAAAGCACAACGCTAAATAAGGAGTGCTTGCAGAGTCATCACACCAGAAAAGTTCTCAACGTGACGAACTCAATGTTCAACTCTGCTCTTGTGATCGCGATAATCATCGCACTAGGTTTTTGTTTGGTCGTCGGCGTGATTACGGTCATGCGGTGGCCATGGCAGCACCGGCGCGTGCTGCCTGGCGGAGCCGAGCAGATGGCCTACCAACTAGGGTCGCTCACTGGCCGACAGTTGAACGCGGTCTCCTTCGCGACACGAGCGGCGATCGATGCCAAAGGTCATGCCACCTGGGCAGACGTGCAAACCGGTGTCGCCACTGCCCGCTCCGTTTGCCCAGCAACACAGGACTAGCGCCAGCTGCTGCGCCCCGCGCTTCGGTTGCCCGACCGCATGGTGCTTGCTGCCCGCGCGGTGAAGGCGCGGTCGTGCGGAGCAAGGCAGGAGGTCGCGCACGCCGGCCGACATGATCGGGTTACCGCACACATCACACGCGCGGTAGCCCATCAACTTGCCCAGCCTACAATCTGGTTCTGCCATCATCATCACCTTCTCTCGGCTCATGGAACTCCCGCCGAACACGGCACCAATTCGCTGCGCAACCGCAGCGCCCGACTTTCGACGGCATCCACCACCGACTCGCCACGGGACTCTGGTGCTGTGGGCGTCGTCTGCGCCAGCAACCACCCCCGCCGCAAGCGGCGTTGCACAGTCCGTGTAAGGCCGGTGAACGACCAGCCGGTGCGATGTCGGGTGCGACGCGATGCGCTCACAACTTGCGAACGCGCTCCATACCGGTCATGCACCCGACTCCCGCAGGTGATCGGATTGCAGTCAGGCGCGCACCGCATCGACCGCGCAGCACCCTCGAGCGCTGACAAGTGCGCCCACACACGGGTGCGCGTTCCTCCCCTGATACACAACGACTTTCATGACACGGGACCCACAACGCACCCAGACGCCGGAAGCCGCCTTGATCGGGCGCACACAGCCACGCGCGATCACCTCCGCCGCACCCGGCTCGAGGTTTGAAATTCGAGGTTCGAAGTTCGAAGTTCGAAGTTCGAAGTTCGAAGGGAGCATCCACCATCCCGACGCCACAGCATCAGCAGCACGCTTGAAGATCGAAAGGTCACTGGATCGATGCCGGTCGGAGCCACTGAAGCCATCCCCCAGCTTCTACATGAGGTGGCTTCTTCTTATTTATATGCGAAATCAGTTATATATACGGTATGACCATGAGCGGGCCGTAGGCCACTCGAGAGCAACCTGAAAGCCGCGCTACTGCCTCCGTTGCTTAATGCACAACCTGACGCGCCGTCATACCCCCCAAACTGGGGGCATCCGTTCAAAAAAGACTCCGTGTAACCTCGACCCCGTTAGCACCTCCCCCGGGAGGACAACCCGAATTAACGTTGCGCACCTAGCGCGATTACCAGGTAGATCGGCACCCACCGACTCTTCCCGGACCTGGAACTTCTTCACCGCTTACCGCTCTGGAGAAGAGCCGTCCCTGTAACCCCCGAATGCAGGAATGTCTGATGAATAAAGCCCCGTGCGACCCGAGCAGTGTGACGTCCGTGCAAATGTTGCACGGGGCTATTTTCACCGCGAAGGCTGCACCGTATGCGTGCTCCTCCCCCTTGAGAACCCCAGACTTCCTTGCTATCGTCAGGCCTCAGTACCCCCGCAAGTCCCGAACCCCGACGCGCAACGCGCTGAAAGATGAGTGCCTACCGTCGTTGTCGTCGGTGGGAAGCCCGTACCTGTAACCCGAAATGCAGGAATGAGTAATGTACACATTTTACGTAACCCGAACCCAAAAACGTCATCCCCGACGCGTCACAGCGAAGCCTCCGACCGTTCCGACGGTAGCGCCATGACGAGCCAGGTTGAGCGTGGACTACCCTCCCGCGCCACACTCCGTAGCCCGAGTAGACCGAGGCTTCGCGCCGTCGAGAATATCGAGCGCATCAGCGTCAAACGGACACTCGAGGTATCCGAGTCTGGCCTATCCTGGGCTAAAAAGTACCGGAATCGACTTCGTCTCACCGATGTCGGCATCATTTCCGGCGCATTGGCTACAGGCTTCTTTGTACCCCTCGGAGCGATCAACACTCAGTTTTTCGCTTCGTGGACCCCCGTCCAGTACTCGGTGATCTGCGCGCTCACCATTATTGTGTGGAGCACATTCCTCGCCGTGTTCCACTCCCGGAGTTCCCGAGTCGTCGGTGTCGGTGTCGCAGAATACAAGCAGGTGACCAGCGCCAGCGCAGTCACCTTCGGCCTGCTCGCCATCGCGTTCATGATCCTCGACATCAGCATCCCTCGCGGGTATTTCGTGCTCGCCTTCCCACTGGGAATCGCCGGGCTCATCCTCGGCCGTTGGCTCTGGCGCAAATGGCTGATTTGGCAGCGCCAGTTCGACCACTACCTATCGCGGGTAGTCGTGGTCGGCAACCGAGACGATGTGCAATACGTGCTCGGGCAGATCCACAAGAGGTCAGGCGCGGCGTACACCGTCGTCGGCACAGTGCTCGACAAAGCACCGCCGCTCGACAAAGCACCGCCGCACACATCCGAGCACCGCTTCGGAGACATCCCGATCAGCTATGGGCTCGACCATGTTGCAGGTATTACCGCGGCGCTCGGGGCCGATGCCGTGATCGTTGCCAGTCACCCGAGTGCAGGCACGGACTTCATCCAGGAACTGGCGTGGAAACTCGAAGGCACTGCGACTGAGCTCATTCTCGCCTCACAATTGGTCGACGTCGCAGGACCGCGCATTCACTTCCGTCCCGTCGACGGCCTCCCCCTTATCCACGTCGAGATACCGAACTTCGAGGGTGGCAAGCACGTTCTCAAGAGAGCTCTCGACATCGTCGCGTCCGGCCTCGCGCTCGTTCTCCTCATGCCGCTACTGACCGTTTTGGCAATCCTCATCCGTTGGGACAGCCCCGGCCCTGCACTCTTCAAGCAAGAGCGTGTCGGCCGCGATGGCCGCACCTTCCGCATTCTGAAATTCCGTTCGATGGTGGAGACGGCAACGGACGACCTCGAAGGTCTTCTGGATAAGAACGAGGGTTGCGGTGTGCTCTTCAAGATCAAGAACGACCCTCGAGTCACTCGCGTCGGCAAGATGTTGCGCAAGTACTCCCTCGACGAACTCCCGCAGCTCTGGAACATCCTGAAGGGCGACATGAGCCTGGTCGGACCGCGCCCGCCGCTTCAGCAGGAAGTCGACAGGTACGAAAAACACGTCAACCGTCGGCTCTACATCAAGCCGGGACTCACCGGCATGTGGCAGGTGAACGGCCGCTCGGATCTGAGTTGGCAAGAAAGCGTTCGACTAGACCTCTACTACGTGGAGAACTGGTCGCTCATTGGTGACATCGTCATCCTTTGGCGCACGCTCCGCGTCATAACACATCCGGTTGGGGCATATTAATGCTGGCACTACCACCAACCACAGACTCCCCCACCCTGCCCTCTGGGCGGTTGGTGGGGGACACGGACCCGTCGCTGTTGCGCGCGATGGGAGGCGGAACTTCCGCGCTTGTACACAACGTCGGATTAATTCGGGAAATCGTCGGGCAATGCGGAGACCGCTACGGCGCTCCGTCAACCCCCTGGCGAGTGTCCGACGATGCCAAGCGATTCGCCTCCCATGCCACGGAAGTTGGTAGACGCCAGCAGCGGCGGGCGAGTGAACCCTTGATAGCCCAGATCAAGCACCAAACACGGCCGAAGGACACTACGAAATGACGGCTCAGCCACACACCCCGAAGCCACGACGCTTCGGCGTCATTCGGAATCGGCGCTTACGACGGCGCGCAATACTGTCGTTTGGGCTGCCCATCGTGCTCACGGCCGCATTCCTCAGTAGCTTCAACATTGCCCCAGCCAATGCTGCGGACCCGTGCGGCCCCTCCGGGAATCAGATCACCTGCGAAAACAGCAAGCCCGGAACCGCACAGTCAGTCTGGGATATCTCGGGCGCAGGCGACAGTACCATTCAAGGCTTCTCCACCGACATCAGCGTCAACGTGGGCAACCGTGTTGATTTCAAGATCGACACAACTGCAACGAACTACACCATCGATATCTACCGCACCGGCTGGTACCAGGGGCTCGGCGCTCGCAAGGTCGCGAGCGTCACACCTTCTGCGGCACTGCCGCAAAAGCAACCTCAGTGCATCTCGGACGCCACCACCGAACTTTACGATTGCGGTACCTGGGGCGTATCGGCATCGTGGAACGTGCCCGCCACCGCGGTGTCCGGCGTCTATATAGCGCTGCTCACCCGCACCGACACCGGTGGACAAAGTCACATAACTTTTATCGTGCGGGATGTTTCAAGCCACGCCGCTGTTCTCTTTCAGACCTCCGACCCAACCTGGGAAGCGTACAACTCGTACGGAGGCTCCGACTTCTACCGGGGTGCCGCTAACGGCAGAGCGTACAAGATCAGCTACAACCGACCGTTCGCCACCCGCGACGGAATAACCCAGCGGGACTTCTATTTCGGCAACGAGTACGCAGCGGTACGGTTCTTGGAGAAAAATGGATACGACGTCACCTACTTCAGCGGGGTCGACACCGATCGATTCGGACCCGACCTGCTCAACCACAAGGTCTTCCTCTCCGTCGGGCACGACGAATATTGGTCTGCGGCCCAGCGCAACAATGTGACGGCTGCACGGGATGCCGGCGTCAACCTTCAGTTCCTCTCCGGCAACGAGGTCTATTGGCACACCAGGTACGAGCCCTCAGTCGATCCGAGCGCCACCGCCTACCGCACGCTTGTCTCCTATAAGGAAACCTGGGGCAATGCGAAGATCGATCCCTCCGCCGAATGGACCGGCACCTGGAGAGATCCGAGGTTTGCCGCACCGAGCAACGGCGCGGGCGAACCCGAAAACGGTCTCACTGGAACGCTCTATATGGTGAACGACGATGACCTCGCGGTCACGGTCTCCGCGACAGAGGGCAAACTGAGGATCTGGCGCAATACTTCGCTCACGTCGCTTGCTCCCGGCACAACGCAGGCGCTGGCAGCACACACGGTGGGCTACGAATCCGATGAGTCCCCCGACAACGGGTTCCGGCCTGCCGGACTCGTCAATCTCTCGACGACCGTCGGCGCCGTGCCACAGTATCTGCAAGACTTTGGCAACGTTGTGGCTCCCGGAACCACGACACACCATCTCACTTTGTATCGCGCGGCCAGTGGCGCCCTCGTGTTTTCGGCCGGAAGTATCCAGTGGACGTGGGGTCTGGACCAAAATCACGACGGCAACGGCGCCCCTGCCGACCCGCGCATGCAGCAGGCTCAGGTGAACCTGCTCGCCGACATGGGGGCGCAGCCCGCCTCCCTGGTGTCGCCTCTAGTGCTCGCGGCAGCCAGCACCGATCAAACCGCACCGACTACCTCGATCAGCTCCCCGGCATCCGGCGCCACTGTGTCCAACGGAACACGTGTCACGGTGACGGGGACAGCCGCGGACGTTGGCGGTCGCGTAGCCGGAGTCGAAGTCTCGACCGACGGTGGTTCAAGCTGGCATCCCGCATCAGGGACCACGAACTGGACCTACAGCTACTATCAGCAGGGCTCTGGTAGCCAGACCGTGCGGGCACGCGGTATCGACGACAGCGGAAACTACGCGTCAACCCCGGCCACTGCCAGCATCACCGTCACTGGCCCCTTCACGGTTCTCGGAAACGAACAACCGGCCGTGCCGGATGCGGGCGACTCTTCCGCCGTCGAGCTCGGCCTGAGGTTCACTCCGGCAACCGATACCTTCATCAGTGGCGTGCGTTTCTTCAAAAGCACAGCCAACACCGGTGTGCACACCGGTTCCCTATGGAATGCGGCAGGCACGAAGTTGGCAACAGCCACCTTCACAAACGAATCCGCAAGTGGCTGGCAAACGGCGAACTTCAGTTCGACCGTGGCCGTCACCGCCGGTCAGACCTACGTGATCTCGTACTCCACGACAAAGGGCCACTACGCCGCCACACCCTATTACTGGTCGTATCAAGGACGCAACGCCGGTCCGCTCACCGTCGCTGGCGGGTTCAACGCACAGGCGGCAGGCGTCTACAACACGACCCCGGGAACCTTCCCCGCTGACAGTTTTCAGCAAAGCAACTACTTCGTCGACGCGATTTCGACGAACGTCGACACCTCCCCGCTTGTCGCGACAAACCAATCCCCTCTGCCCGGCTCGTCGAGCGTGGACCCGGGCACCACGATAAGCGCGACGCTGTCCCGCGCCGTCACCGCATCGACCGTGAGCTTCACCATCAAAGACGCCCAAAACACCAGCATTCCCGGAGCCACGAGCTACAACGCAACTAGTAGGACCGCCACATTCACACCGAACGCCGCACTCGCCAGCAAGACACCGTACTCGGTAGCGCTTTCCGCCACGTCGGCGACAGGTGACACCATCACCAGCGGGCAGACGTGGACGTTCACGACTGCTCAACCCGCACAGACCCCCGGAGTCTGCCCGTGCAGCTTGTTCAACGACACAACGACACCGGTAGTCCTTCAATCCAGCGACCCTAGTCCGGTGACCCTAGGCGTGCGCTTCAGCGCGCAAACCTCCGGACAAGTCACCGGGGTCAAGTTCTACAAGGGCCCTGGAAACACCGGCAGCCACGTTGGATCGCTGTGGAGCGCATCCGGCTCGCTCCTGGCCTCCGCGACGTTCACAAACGAAAGCACGTCCGGTTGGCAGACCGTAACCTTCGCCACGCCGGTGAACGTCGTCGCGGGAAGCGAATACACGGCGGGGTACCGAACCACCGCTGGACAATACTCCGTCACTCTTGGCAGCTTCAACGGGTCCTATGTCAACAACCCGCTATCCGTTCCCGCAAACGGGGGCTCGTATAGCTATGCGGACGGATTCCCCGGCACTCAAATATCGACAAACTACTTCGTCGATTTGATTTTCCAACCAGCCTCAACTCCGATCACCGTCGTGAGCATGACTCCGGCCAATGGCACAACGGGGGTGAACCCGGAAGCACCGATAAGTGTCACGCTGTCGACAGCGATCGCGGCGGGCTACCGGCTGTCCGCCCAGAACGGCAGCACCAGCATCCCCGGCGCAATGAGTCTTTCCGCCGACAGGATGACAATTTCCTTCACCCCCACCGTGGCGCTACCGGCAAACACTCGAATAGATATGTCTCTCACCGGCGTCACATCTACGACCGGCACCGCCTTACCCGCGCAATCATGGTCATTCACGACTGCCGATGCATCGTCACCGTCTGCGCAGAACTACAGCCTGATGAGTGGACTGACTCCGGCGGTACCCCAAGCGACAGATGACTCCTCGCCGGTTGAACTCGGTATGTCGTTCAGTACCTCGGTGGCGGGATCAGTGACCGCCATCAAGTTCTACAAGGGCACCGCCAATACCGGCATTCACACCGGTTCGCTCTGGTCCTCGACCGGCCAGCGTTTGGCAACGGTGACCTTTGCTGGCGAGACGGCATCGGGATGGCAATCGGCCCAGTTGTCGACGCCCGTGGTGCTCACTGTCGGGCAACTGTACGTGGTGTCGTACTTCGCACCGAAGGGCAATTATTCCTACACGACAAACTTCTTCACGTCTGCTCTTACCAGCGGTCCGTTGACCGCGGGCGCGACGGCCAATGGACTATACAAGTACGGCTCGTCCGGCGGTTTCCCGAATGCGAGCTGGAAAGCATCCAACTACTTCGTCGACGTCGTCTTTGCCGTACCCTCCGGCACGACTTCGCCCGTGACTGTGAGCTCGACCACTCCGACAGCGGGGGCAACCGGGGTGGCAGCCAACACCGCTGTCACTGCGCAGTTGTCTGCGGCGGTCACCAGCGGAACGCCCAGTCTCGCCCTGTCGACTTCCTCAGGACCTGTCGCCGGAAACTCCAGCTACAACACCACCTCACGCGTTGTCTCATTCACCCCCACCGCGACGCTGCCCGGTTCAACAACGTTCACCGCGACCGTAGCTATCGCAGGCACCACGCCGGCCGGCGGCACCTGGTCCTTCACCACGACCGCACCCGCACCCGCGCCAGCCACAGTGACCTCGACCACCCCCGCGAGCGGAGCAACCGGAGTCGACCCAACGCTGCCAATCTCCGCGCAACTCTCGACCGGGACCACAAGCGCAACCCCATCACTGGCCGTGACGAACGCATCAGGACCTGTCGCCGGAAACTCCAGCTACAACACCACCTCACGCGTTGTCTCATTCACCCCCACCCAACCTCTCGCCTGGCAGACGACGTTCACCGCGACCGTAGCTATCGCAGGCACGACACCGGCCGGCGGCACCTGGTCCTTCACCACGACCACCGAGCCACCGTCGGTGAGCGCAGTGACAATCTTTGCCGCGAACAGTGTTCCCGGCACTCCGGCCTGGAACGATCCCAACGCAGTCCAGGTTGGCGTCCGGTTCTCCTCGTCGGTGGCAGGATCGGTCACCGGAATCCGCTTCTATAAGGGCACGCAAAACTCGGGAACACACCAGGGTTACCTCTGGTCGAGCACCGGAACGCTGCTCGCCACCGTGACATTCACGACAGAATCTGCTTCCGGTTGGCAGTCGGCTACCTTCAGTAAGCCGGTTGCGATTCAACCGGGGGTTGAGTACCGAGCGAGCTACCACAGCACCGTGGGCTGGTATGCCGTAAGTCTGAACGGGCTGGCGAGCGCTGTCACCAACGGACCACTGTCCACTCCGGCGCCAGGAGGTGTCTACCTCTATGGCACCAACTACCCCAACAACCTAAGCAATCACAACTACTGGGTGGACGTGTTTTTCGTTCCCGCCGGGTAACGAATCCAACTGAACAGCGGCCTGCCCCGAAGTAAGGCCGCACACAACTGCAAGGGGGAGCACACATGTCGGACAAACTACGCATCGCCGTGATAGGAGCCGGTTATTGGGGCCCGAATTTGGCCAGGAACTTCCGTAGCAGCCCCGAGTGGGACCTCACCGCAATCTGTGACATTGACCGGGAACGCGCGGAGCAAATCTCCGATCTGGTCGGAGGCGTTCCCGTGGTCACTCAACTCGACGACCTGCTCGCCGACGATGATGTCGACGCGGTGGCCATAGCCACTCCGGCGTGGACACATCACGATGTTGCCCTCGCCGCGCTGAGGGCCGGCAAACACGTCGTCGTGGAGAAGCCGCTTGCTGACACCAGCGAGCGAGGTCTCGAGATGCTCAAAGAAGCCGACACCCGCGGACTAGTCCTCATGGCAGACCACACCTACTGTTACACCCCTGCTGCACTGAAGATTCGCGAACTCATTCAGGAAGGCGCCCTGGGAGACATCCTGTTCATTGACTCGGTGCGCATCAATCTTGGGCTCGTGCGGCCAGATGTCGATGTCTTCTGGGACCTGGCACCCCATGATCTCTCCATCATCGACTTTGTATTGCCGGGAGGTCTCCGACCAGTGAGCGTCTCCGCACAAGGAGCCGACCCGCTCGGCGCGGGCCGAGCTTGCGTCGGATACCTGACAATCCCACTCGCCGGCGGCGCCATGGCCCACGTACATGTGAACTGGCTCAGCCCGATCAAGATCAGACAAATGGTCATCGGCGGGACGAAACAAACACTCGTGTGGGACGACCTCAATCCCCAGCAACGGTTGAGCGTCTACGACCGTGGGGTGGATCTGCACAGCCAATCGCTGCACGGCGCAGACCGCAAGGCGGCTACGATCTCCTACCGGTTGGGAGATACCTGGTCGCCAGCCCTCCCCGAACATGAAGCCCTATCGGCAATGGCGAGCGAATTTGCACACAGCATCCGGCAAGGGCTTCCCTCCCGCACAGATGGCCGAGCGGGAATGCGAGTGTTGTCCGTGCTCGAGGCTGCCGCACAAAGCCTTGCAACCTCCGGGGCTCCGGCGCCGGTCAAAGACAACCAGTTGGAATTGGAGATGCATTCGTGAGCGAGTTACGTGGCGCGCAAGTATTAGTGACCGGCGGGGCAGGAACAATAGGGTCCGCCATCGTAGATCAGCTGCTCGACGCGGGCGTCGCCCACATCGATGTTCTGGACAACCTGGTGCGCGGACGACGCGCAAACCTCGACACGGCATTGGAATCAGGCAAAGTCACGTTGGTCGACGGTGACATCCGTGACCGGGACCTCGTTCACGATGTCACTCGTGGCAAAGACATCGTGTTTCACGAGGCAGCCATCCGGATCACCCAGTGCGCCCAAGAACCAAGGCTCGCCCTGGAAGTGCTCGTCGATGGTAGTTTCACCGTTTACGAAGCAGCCGTCGCAAGCAAGGTGAGCAAGCTCATCACCGCCTCGAGCGCGTCTGTCTACGGTATGGCAGAGGAGTTCCCGACAACCGAACGCCATCACCACCACAACAACGACACCCTGTATGGTGCGGCGAAGTCCTTCAACGAGGGGATGCTGCGCAGCCTCCGAGCGATGAACGGACTCGACTACGTCATTCTGCGTTATTTCAACGTTTACGGGCCCCGGATGGACGTGCACGGCCTCTATACGGAGGTTTTGGTGCGCTGGATGGAAAGAATCGCGGACGGCCAGCCACCACTCATCGACGGTGACGGACGCCAAACCATGGACTTCATTTTCACGAGTGATATCGCACGGGCCAACGTGCTGGCAGCAGCCAGCGACATTCGCGAAGGCGTCTACAACATCGCCTGCGGCACCGAGACGAGTTTGCTGGAACTGGCAGAGGAATTGCTGTCGGTCATGCGTTCGGACCTGAACGTGGTGCACGGGCCAGCACGCGCTGTGAACGGAGTGGTGCGACGGCTTGCTGACACGTCGGCAGCACGCCGCGATCTCGGGTTCACTGCGGATGTCACCCTGGCGGAGGGACTGCGCGAACTCGTTCAGTGGTGGATGCCGCTGCGCGAGGAAATCGCGGCCGGACGAAGCGTGAGCGTCTCATGACACGCATCAATGTGATGAAACCATGGCTGGGCGAGGAAGAAATCCGCGCCGTCACCGAAGTCATCGAATCGGGCTGGGTGGCACAAGGGCCACGGGTAGCGCGCTTCGAAGCAGCTTTCGCCGAGGCGATGCAGGCGGATTATGCGGTAGCGACGTCCAGCTGCACAACCGCCCTGCACCTGGCGATGGTCGTCGCCGGAATCGGTCCAGGAGACGATGTCATCGTCCCCTCGTTCTCCTTCATCGCGACGACAAACGCACCCCGTTATACGGGGGCTCGTCCGGTTTTCGCCGATGTCGATCTCGCCACGGGTAACGTGACCGCGGAGACGATCGGCGCGGCACTCACACCCAACACCCGCGCCGTGATCATCGTCGACCAGGGCGGCGTTCCCGTCGATCTGGATCCAATCCGAAGGCTCTGCGACCCACGCGACATCACCGTGATCGAAGACGCCGCGTGCGGAGCCGGCTCCACCTATCGGGGAGGCCCGGTCGGTCGCGGTGCAGTACTCACCGCGTGGTCGTTTCACCCTCGCAAACTCCTGACCACGGGTGAAGGCGGGATGCTGACGACATCGAACCCGCACTGGGCCGCTCGGGCGAGGCGACTGCGCGAGCACGCGATGAGCGTCTCTGCGAGTGACCGTCAGACGAGCGTCCTGGCCCCGGCGGAGGAATACCTCGAGATGGGCTTCAACTACAGGATGACCGACCTGCAGGCTGCCATCGGCCTCGTGCAGTTGGCGAAACTGCCCGCCCTCGTGGCGCGACGGCGCGAACTCGCGGCAATCTATGCCGCCGAGCTCGCCGACATCGACGGAGTGCGCCCGATCACCGACCCGGTCTGGGGTAAGAGCAACTTCCAGTCCTACTGGGTGGAAGTGCTGCCAGGCAGTGCAACCGATCGCGACGGCCTTCTTGAGGCACTCGCGGTAGCCGACATCTCCGCACGCCGAGGCATCATGGCGGCGCACCGCCAACCCGCTTCGCTTGGCCACGACAACGGAAACATCCCGCTGCTGATCACAGAACAGCTCACGGACAACACCCTCATCTTGCCGCTGTTTCACCAGATGACTGAGGCGGAACAAGGTCGTGTCATCGCCGCGATACGCGAAACCCTGGCCGGACGGCGCGCCGGCCGAGGCCGTGGTGCAGCATGACGGACTTGCTCTTGGTCGGCACCAGCGGCCTCGCTCGTGAGGCGCTGGCGGTCGTGCGTGCCACCAACCAGTATGAGGTCGTCGGCTTTCTGGATGATGACCCGTCCACCTGGAACCACCAGCGCGACGGCGGCATCGTGCTGGGCGGAATAGAGGAGGTACAGCGATTCCCCACGGCCAAGCTGCTCTTGTGCACAGGCAAGGGCACCACTCGAGCTGCAATCGCCAAGAGACTAACCCTGCTGGGTCGAAGCGATGACGACTACGCGACCGTCGTCCACCCGAGCGTGGACATTGCACCTACCTGCCGGGTCGGCGCCGGCAGCATCGTGCTCGCTGGGTCGGTTCTCACGACCAACATCGAGATCGGCAAGCACGTTGTCATCATGCCCAATACCTCCATCACCCACGATGACCTCATCGAGTCGTTCGTCACGCTCTGCGCAGGAGTCTCGCTCGGCGGGAACGTGTGGATCGGTGAAGGCGCATATCTCGGCATGAACTCAAGCGTGCGGCAGGGCGTGCGGATCGGTAAGAACTCGGTGCTCGGCATGGGCGCAGCGCTGATCGCCGACCTGCCGGGTGATGAGACTTGGGTCGGCGTGCCTGCAAGACGGCTGGAGTCCAGATCATGAGTGTGCCGTTTGTCGACCTGGCCGCACAGCAGGCGGAGGTTGCCGCAGAGGTCCTGCCGCAGTGGCAGCACCTGTTTCGCTCCGCCCGTTTTGTAGGCGGTGAGCCTGTCGAGTCGTTCGAGCGTGACTTCGCCTCCTTTACGGGAGTGCGACACTGTGTCGGCGTTGCAAACGGCACCGATGCCATCGAATTGGCACTGCGGGCGGTCGGCGTGGAACCCGGCGGACAGGTCATCCTGCCGGTGAACACGTTCATCGCGACAGCGGAGGCAGTATCGCGCATCGGCGCGGTACCGGTGTTCGTCGATGTCGACCCCGAGTATCTGCTCATCGACCCGGACGCCGTCGCCGCAGCCATAACGCCCCGCACCCAGGCGATTGTCCCCGTGCACCTGTACGGGCAGGTGGCGCCCGTCGAGCAATTGCTACCGCTGGTCAAGGGTCGCGGCATCCCTATCGTCGAAGACAACGCCCAGGCGCAAGGTGCCTCTGTCGTTGCCAAGGACGCTGTCGCTTCGAAGCACACTGGATCTCTCGGCACGATTTCTGCAACCAGCTTCTACCCTGGAAAGAACCTCGGTGCTGCCGGCGACGCCGGCGCGGTGACCACGAACGATTCCGACCTCGCACACACTGTTCGCGAACTTGGAGCACACGGCAGCTCTGTGAAGTACGTCCACACTCGGATCGGCATGAATTCGCGCTTGGATGCTCTGCAAGCAGTGGTGCTTTCGGCCAAGCTGAAGCGGCTCGACGGGTGGAACGCGCTACGGCGCAGTGCCGCCGCACGGTACCAGGAGCTCTTCGCTGACGTCGAAGAAGTACAAACGCCGATGTCCCGGCCTGGATCACTCGACGTCTTCCACCTCTTCGTCATACAAGTTGACGAGCGCGACCGAGTGCTCAATGACCTTGACGCCGCGGGGATCGGCGCAGCAATTCACTATCCGACGCCGCTGCATCTCACTGCCGCTTACGAGAATCTCGGCTACCGGGCTGGCCAGTTTCCGATCGCGGAAACGGCGGCTAGGCGGATCCTGTCGCTGCCGATGTTCCCACATCTCACGGCTGACCAGCAGGCAACGGTTGCCGCCGAACTCACCGCGGCCACCACCACCGCCATGGCTGCGGGGAGAACAAGGCGATGAAGGGGGAATCCTCGCTCAAGGTACTGGTGCATCTGAACGCCCTCGAGCTGGGCGGAACACAAATCAATGCGGTCGACCTCGCCGCGCAGATGCGCAGCCACGGTGTCGAGTCCGTCCTGCTGGGCGCACGTAACACCATCCCGGATGGCCCGTCTCTCCTTGAAATCGCTGCGGCTCGCGATATGGAAATCTGTCTGTACGATCCTGCGCCGGCCATCTTTTCCCGCGCGCGTCAAGTCACCGCCTTCGCCCACCGACACCACGCCGATCTCGTGCACGTCTACGGATCGTGGGGAGGTGGTGCCCGACCCACGTACTGGGGACCATCCCGGTTTGCAAAAACGCCGTGGGTGCAAACGGTGTACGAGATGAGCGTGTCGCCCAAGATCTACAGGCATATGCCGATGATCGTCGGAACGGGCTACCAGCGGGACGAACAACACGATCGCCCCGGGCGCACCATCCTCATCAGCCCGCCCGTCGATCTGGTTGAGAACCACCCGGACGCGGTCGACCAGAAGCAGTTCCGCAGTGCGAACCACATCGGCGATGGGCCGCTCGTGGTCATCGTCAGTCGACTTGATGCAAGCATGAAGTCTGTCCCTATCCGCGCCGCTATCGACGCGATGCGCCTACTTGCACCCACCGGCGCAACTCTCGCGATTGTCGGCGCCGGCGACGATGTCGTCGCGATTCAGGGCCGAGCGGATGCCGTCAACAACGCTCTGGGCAGAAACGCCGTGCGACTGATCGGACCGATGGCCGACCCGCGACCCGCCTATGCCGCATCCGACGTCATGCTCGGAATGGGAGGTTCCGCCGCGCGGGCGCTGGCATTCGCAAAGCCACTCGTCGTACAAGGCGAAGCCGGATGGTCGATGCTGTTCGAACCAACTTCTGCTGAGACTCTCGCGCGATCCAGCTACTGGAGCCCCGAGGCAGTGGCCGACCCTGCACCGCGGCTTGCGGCGATGGTCGCGCCTCTTCTGCGAGACCGCGAACGGCGCGCCGAACTCGGGTGTTTCGGCCGGACTTTCGCCGAGGAGCATTTCGCCCTCACATCGATGGCTGACCGCCTTGTCGACTTTTACCGCACCGTTCAAGGCGAATACACCGGCTGGGACTGGTTAGCCGATCTCCCACTCGAAGGACGAGCACTCGCCGCGAAGATCGGCCGCGTCGCTCGCCAGACACTGCGCCTCGCGCCCACCTCGAAAGAGGTTACGTGATGGATGACCAGCCGGCGCGGGACACTCCCCGTGAACCCGTGACCGACGTCTCCGAAATCCAGGTCGCACAAGACATCGAGTCATCGAGTGAGCCAGCGTCACAGCCCGGCGTCGGAAACAGCGCCGCCGCGGGAGTTGTCTGGTTGACGATTCAAAAATGGGCGATCCGAATATTCAGCTTCGCGACGATCGCGGTTCTTACTCGACTGCTCACACCCGCAGACTTCGGCACCGTAGCGGCAGCCTCAACAGTGCTGCCGTTCTTCTTTTTACTCGCCGATCTCGGATTCGCAGCGTACATAGTTCAGGTCGATAGAACCGACCGGCGGATGCTGAGCACCGCGTTCTGGTTCTCGATGACGGCAGGGTTGCTGCTGTGCGGATGCTTGTTCCTCATTTCGCCACTGCTCGGCGTGATCTTCGCGGCATCCGGCGTCGTGCCCGTCTTGCAAGTATTGTCGCTCTGGGTCGTCGTCACCGCTATCGGCTCCGTCCCGATCGCCCTGTTGCGCCGCGACATGCGGTTCCGGGCGATCGCGGCACAGGGAGCGGCGGCGGCCATTGTCGCTCAAATCGTCGCAATCATCATGGCTTTCTCCGGCTTCGGTGTCTGGGCCCTCGTCGCACAGTCGCTCGTTGCCGCCGTCGTCGCAACCGCGCTGGCATGGTGGACCGTCAAGTGGCATCCAAGGGGGGAGTTTTCGAGAGTGGACTTCGTCCGGATGGCGCGCTTCGGCGGACAAGTACTGGGCGTTGAGTTCGTCGCAATGCTCCGCGCGTGGGGTGAGGCCGCCGTTATCTCGACAACCCTCGGCCTTACCGCACTCGGATACATGAGCATCGCGCAACGCCTCGTACAAATCGTGCAAGACCTGACGGGAAGTGCGATCGTTCCCGTCACCAATGTCGCCTTCGCGAAGATCCGTGACTCTGCTTCGAGGTTGCGCGATGCCTACCTGCGTGCGCTCAAAGTCACCTACGCCGCGCTGGCGCTGCCACTGACCGCCGTGGCCGTCGCCGCGCCCCTCATGATCCCTATCCTCTTCGGTCGCGGATGGGAGCAGAGCCACCAGATTGCCCAGGTCCTCGCGCTCGCCGGCACGCTATCGGTGGGCGCGTGGCTTGACCACGGCTTGTTCTATGGATTGGGCAGACCCGGCGCGTGGTTTGTCTATGCGCTGGTCATCGACATCCTGACTTTCGCCACCACGGTGTTCACCGTGCGCTGGGGACTCGTTGGCGTCGCTATCGGCTTTCTTTGCGTCGCAACGCTCGCGACAATCGTCCGCTGGTTCCTAGTTGCTCGCGCCCTCCAAACAACCTCGCGGGTGGTCGCGGGACCGTTCGTCTACCTGATCACCGTCGTCGGATGCATGGGGGCAGTTGGTTGGGGCGTCAATCTCTGGACAGCGGCGCTTTCCCCCTGGCTTGCCCTCGTTCTGATCGGGCTCGTGATGCTCGTGGCGCACGCCGTAATCACCTTTCTCATGGCCCGGCCTGCCATCCACGAAGCGCTGAAAATCGTGAGCCGGTTCGGCATCAGCTCCCGCCTTCCGTTTCTCGCGCGGATGCGAGAGCAGTCGTGACCGTCATGCAGGGGCTCGCCACTCGAGTGGGCGGACAGGTGAGTGCGCTGATTCTCGGCGCCATCACCGGGGCAACCGGAATTCTGCCGCCACGTATTCGGTACGGGTACGTTCACCGAATCACCGGAGCGGTCCTGCGCAAGTCACTCCCGAAATTGCGAGCCCTCGGTGCCGCCACGGTATCGCAGCCCGCCGCTCAGGTCACGCAGACCGGCGAGCTCACGTGTGTCCTCGGGGTGGGCACGATGGACATCGGTGGTATCGGCTCAGTCGTCGAGCTGCTGGCCACCTCGCTGCCGACGAGAGGGATCACGCCGGCGGTTGTTTGCGTTGGCGGCGGATCGCGTGCACAACGCATCCGTGATCTGGGTATTGAGGTGCGCTCCGTCTCCGACCACGCCTCGGCTCTGCGCGCGTTCACGGAGCTTTCCCCCGATGTCATCCAGCTCCACGGCGCACCGGCCTTTCTTGAAGCCGCTGCCGAAGAAAGTGGGGCACCTCTCGTGCCCGTGCTGCACAACACCGAGATCCACTACTCGCGCGCCCGTTGGCACAGACTCACGCAAGTTTTCGGTCGGTCCTCCTCTGCGGTCGCCGTCAGCGAACTCGTGCGCACCTTCCACGCAGCTCACCTTCCGGCCATTCTTCACTCCCGAATCGCAGTGATCCCCAACGCCGCCCCGGGACTGCGTGCGCCCGCCCCGGAGCAGCGCAGTGTCGCTCGAAACCTGCTCGAGCAAACCGTCGGTGCCCACTTCCACGACGATGTGGTCTTCGTATGCCTTGCACGGTACGACGCGCAGAAGAACATCGCAGGGACGGTGGCGTCGTTTCTCACCTGCGTCGCCACAGGCGTACCGGCGCGGCTTGTGATCGCAGGCGAACCATCTGACTGGGTCGAGTTCCGGCGATCCGACGCGATCCGACGTGGCAGCCGCGCTGCCGATCGGGTACACCTGCTCGCCACCTCGGACTCCCAGACGCTACTCGCCGCCGCCGATGCCTTCCTGCTCGACTCGTTTTTCGAGGGATGGCCAGTCGCCGCGACGGAAGCGTGGACCGCCGGGTTGCCGCTCATCCTGAGCGACGTCGGCGGGGCCCGAGAGCTCGTCGCGCGCGATCCCGCCCGTTCGGTGCTCATTGGCAACGGGTCGGGCGACGCAAGCGTGGTGAGCGACGCCCGCGTTGAACGCGCACGGCGGCGAGCGCGGCACCAACGGAACTCGTCTGAGCTCGGGGACGCCGTCCGGCGCGTCGTAGAAACGGTGCGTCGCGAGCGCGTTGTGCCACTGGCGCAGCGTGAAACCTCCGACGGTGTCGCCGAAATGATCGACGCACACGCGCGCCTGCTGCGGGATGCGGCACGCAACAACCCCTCCGGGGTTCCGGCCCGATCGGGCTGGCTCCCGGAGGATGAATCAAAAGGGGTGGTCACGAAATGAGCCGAGGCACGCAGCTACTCTGGAAGACGCGCCGAGCATTGGACGTCGGCCCGTTCGGGATCGCGCAACGGATCGCACAACGCGCCTACCGCAAGACGGGAGCGGCAGACCTGCAGTTCAATCTCGATCTGGAGGATCTCCTCGTCGACATCCCCGACGAACTCCCCGTGCCCTCGACGCCCCCCGAGCCGGGCCGACCACTCCGGGTCGGATGGGTGACCACACCACCGGCGGCAGGATCGGGTGGACACACCACGCTCTTTCGGATCGTCGAGGCACTCGAAGCAGCGGGACACCGTTGCGTGCTGTTCCTCTACGACAAGCACGGTCTCGACGTCGCGCGCTTGACATCGGTCATCCGAGAGCACTGGCCGAGCATGCGTGCCGAAGTCCGGGACGCGCGTGCAGGGGTCGCGGATGTCGATGCGATCGTCGCGACATCCTGGGAGTCCGCGCACGTAATCGTCAAGTATGCGCGCTCGCCGATGCGTCGGCTCTACTTCATTCAAGACTACGAACCGTTCTTCTACGGGCACGGCGCCGAGTACACGTTCGCCGCGATGACCTACCAACTCCCGTTCCGGCGCATCGCGCTGGGTGAGATGCTCGGTGGGATGATCCTCGAGCAGACCGGGCTCGCCAGTGACGTGGTGCCGTTTGGCTGCGACTCGGCCGTATACCATCTGCCCGCCGCGGGGATTGCGCGCAGCGGAATCGTGTTCTATTGCCGGCCGGACTTCCCGCGACGCGGCTATCAGCTCGCCTGCATCGCGCTCATGGTGTTCCACCGTCGTCATCCCGATCAAGAGATCCACGTGTATGGCGCGCCGCCGCGAGGACTCAGAATCCCCGTCACCTTCCACGGTCGAATGACGACGTCAGCGTTGAACGACCTGTACGGGCGGACGATAGCAGGACTCGCGATGTCGTTCACGAACATCACGCTCGTCGCGGAGGAAATGCTCGCCGCGGGCAATATCCCGATCGTCAACGACCTGCCGCTCGCCCGGCAGGTGCTGCCCAACCCCCACGTGCGCTGGGCAGAGCCGACCGCTGCCGCCCTCGCAGAAGCGCTCAGCGCCGCCGTGACCACCGACAACCTCGCCGGGCGCGCCGCGGCTGCTGCGGCATCCGTCGTAGGACGGTCATGGAAGCCGACCCAGGATGCCGTCGTCCGCATCATCGTCGAGGAGGTGATGGGCGCATGAACGAACCAACCAACGCTCAGCCGCCGCACGTCGTGATCATCGTGCAGAACCTGCCGGTTCCACTGGATCGGCGGGTGTGGCTGGAGTGTCAGGCGCTGGTCACTCGGGGGTATCGCGTCAGCGTAATCTGCCCGAAAGGGCCAGGCGACCCCGCCCGCCAGCACCTCGACGGGGTGGACATCTACAAGTATCGGCCCGCGCCCGAGGCAAAGGGGCTACCCGGCTTCGTATGGGAGTTCGCCTACAGCTGGGTTCGCACAGCGTGGTTGTCTCTCCAGGTGCGACGAGACCGGCGGTTCGACATCGTCCAGGCGTGCAATCCCCCGGACACCTATTGGCTGCTGGCGTTGCTGTGGCGGCCATTCGGCGTCAAATTCATCTTCGACCACCACGATCTGAACCCCGAACTCTTCATCTCCCGGTTTGGTGAGCCGCGAGGTGGCGTGAAATCCCTCGAGTACCGCGGCCTGCTCTGGCTTGAGCGGCGCACGTTCCGCACCGCGCACCGGGTCATCTCGACGAACGAGTCATACAAAGCCATCGCGGTCAGGCGCGGACGCCGCCGGCCGAACGAGGTGACCGTGGTGCGCAGTGGGCCGGATACCCTGCAAATGCGCCCGATCTACCCCGACCGCCCTCGGGCCGCCGACGAGATCAATCTGGTCTACCTCGGGATCATGGGCCCTCAGGATGGGGTCGATCAGGTGCTGCTCGTCGTCGACGAACTCGTACACCGCCGCGGGCGCGTCACCGTGACCGCTACCCTCCTCGGCTTCGGCGACTGCCTGGAGGCGCTCAAGACACAGTCCGCTGAACTCGGGCTCGACGATCATGTGATTTTCACCGGGCGTGTAGACCGTGTGGCGATCGCGGAACACCTCAGCCGCGCCGATATCGGCCTGTGCCCGGACCTCAAGACCCCCCTCAACGATCTGTCGACGATGAACAAGACGATGGAATACATGTCGTACGGACTTCCGGCCGTGTCTTTTGACCTAACTGAAACGCGCGTGTCTGGTGGAGACACCCTGCTCTACGTTCCCTCCGGTGACATCACAGCGTTCGCCGATGCCGTCGAAACGCTGATCGACGATCGGACACTTCGAGTGGAACTCGGTAGAAAAGCTCGCACGCGAGTGGCCACACTCTTGGACTGGCGGCCACAGGCCGAGGCTTATGTCTCGGTGTACGACGGGCTGTCCGGATTCTCGCAAGCACCACCGGCCGTGCCAGCGACCGACGCATCGCCCGATCGAGACCCCCAGGGCCGACGCTATGTCAACCTCGAGGATCCTGAGGAGTTCGACCAATACCTCCTCGAGCGTGGCGCAGGCGCGGAGCGGAGCACACGATGATACCGATCAGGACCAATTTCCATCATCTGCTCGCCCAGGCGGCCGCCACAGCACCCGACGCCCCCGCGCTGACGTACCGCAGCACGACGGTCAGCTATGCGGACACCTGGAGAATGTCACGCGCTGCCGCTTCCCAACTGCTCGCCATAGGGCTGACCCGTGGCGACCGGGTGGCAATCTATCTTGAGAAGCGCATCGAGACCGTTGCGGCGATCTTCGCCATCTCCACCGCCGGTGGCGTCTTTGTGACAATCAACCACGTTCTCAAGGCAACGCAGGTCAGCCACATTCTCGGCGACAGCGGCGCGGGAGTGCTCATTACCT
Organism: Terrimesophilobacter sp.; assembly: GCA_039924285.1. Taxonomy (GTDB): domain Bacteria; phylum Actinomycetota; class Actinomycetes; order Actinomycetales; family Microbacteriaceae; genus Parafrigoribacterium. The sequence continues at coordinate 26,146 of JBDTBD010000003.1, forward strand.
CGGCCGACCGACTCGCTCAGCTCGCTCTGGTACTGCCGAATACCCGAGTCACACGCGTGATCGTTGTCGGTGACGTGGCACCCGACCCGACAGCGTCGTGGCAGGCCTACAGTTGGAACGACGGCCAAGCGGCCGCAGGAGATCCACACCCCTCGCCCGCGATCGACATCGACCCGGCTGCGATCCTGTACACCTCGGGTAGCACCGGCAAACCCAAGGGCGTGGTGTTGACCCACCGTAACCTGCTCGTCGGCGCCGAGAGCGTGAGCAGCTACCTGAAGAACACGAGCGACGACGTCATCCTCAGCGCCCTGCCGCTCAGCTTCGACGCCGGCCTGAGCCAGGTAACGACGGCCTTCTCCGTCGGGGCACACTGCATCCTCATGAACTACCTACTGCCACGGGAAGTGCCGAAGCTCTGCGAACAGTACGGCGTCACTGGCCTGACTTGCGTGCCGCCCCTCTGGCTGCAGATAGCTGACCTGAACTGGCCCGAAGCAGCCGCCGGTCGCTTGAGGTACTGGGCGAACACGGGTGGCCGAATGCCGCGCGCCACCCTCGACCGCCTCAGGAGCATCTTCACCGAAGCCGACGCCTACCTGATGTACGGTCTCACGGAGGCGTTCCGCTCCACATACCTGGACCCAACCGAGGTCGACCGCCACCCAGACTCGATCGGCAAGGCCATCCCTAACGCCGAGATTCTCGTGCTGCGTGCAGACGGGACGCAGTGCGCGCCCGGCGAGGAGGGGGAACTCGTGCACCGCGGCGCCCTGGTGGCACTCGGCTACTGGAACGACCCGACCCGGACCGCCGAGCGGTTTCGCCCCGTGTGCCATCCGGGACAGAATTGGCGTGCTCCCGAATCCGCGGTGTGGTCGGGGGATACGGTGGTGGCCGACGCGGAAGGTTTCCTCTACTTCGTTGGCCGCAAAGACGAGATGATCAAGACGTCCGGCTATCGGGTGAGTCCGAGCGAGATCGAGGAAGCCGCGTACAACACCGGCCTCGTCCGCGACGCCGTCGCCATCGGCGTCGAAGACCCATCCCTCGGGCAGCGGATCGTTCTCGTAGCCACACCGACCGACACCGGACTCGACGTGGACGCACTAACCGCGGCGCTGAAGCAGATTTTGCCACTCTACATGGTCCCGTCCCGCATCGAGGTCCGCGACGAACTACGCCGTTCTCCCAACGGAAAATACGATCGAAATCTGCTCACGACCGAGGTGTCCCGATGAAACCACGCGAGCACCTCGCCGCCTTCGGCACGGCCGACGGCGAACTCAAAATCGGTGGGATGCCGCTCAGCAGACTTGCTGCTCGCGTCGGTTCGACCCCCTTCTTCGCCTACGATCGCGCACTACTCGACGAACGGGTCGATCGGTTGCGCTCACTCCTTCCGGAGCAACTGGAACTCAGCTTCGCGATGAAGGCGAACCCCATGCCCGCTATCGTGCAGCACCTGGCACACACGATCGACCGGTTCGACGTCGCCTCAGGACTGGAATTGCGAACAGTTCTCGACACCACAATCCCCGCCGATAAGGTCAGCTTCGCCGGCCCCGGCAAGTCTTTTGCAGAAATCCGGCAGGCAGTCGCAGCCGGTATCACCATCGAAGTCGAATCCCCCACGGAATTCGGCCGTGTAATCGTTGCGGGGAACGAACTCGGGCTTGCGCCGAACGTCGCCGTGCGGGTGAATCCCGACTTCGCTGTGAAGGGATCGGGAATGCGGATGGGCGGCGGACCACAACAGTTCGGCATCGACGCGGAACAGGTGCCTACAGTTCTGCGCGAATACGCAACGGCGGGAGCGAACGTTCTCGGCTTCCACGTATTCGCCGGCTCGCAGAACTTGAACGCGGTGACCCTCGCCGAGTCGCAGCGCCACACCGTCGATCTCATCAGCGCTCTCGCAGAGCACCTGCCCGCACCGGTGCGCTACATCAATCTGGGTGGCGGCTTCGGCATCCCGTACGTCGAGAAGGACCGACCACTCGACCTGGAGGCGGTAGCACAAAACCTCCATGACCTGGTGGACGGGCCAATTGCACAGCGGATGCCCGAGGCACGCCCGGTTATCGAACTCGGCCGCTACATCGTTGGGGAGTGCGGTATCTACGTCACACGGGTGCTCGACCGCAAGATTTCCCGCGGAAAGACGTTTTTGGTCGTCGACGGGGGGATGCACCACCAACTCGCGGCCTCGGGCAACTTCGGTCAGGCCATTCGCAGGAACTATCCCATCGTGGTCGGGAATCGAGCTGAGGTCACCCCCGAGGAGAGAGCCACGATCGTAGGGTGCCTGTGCACCCCGCTTGATCTACTCGGGGATGACGTCGAACTTCCCCGAGCCGACATCGACGATCTCATCGTGGTTTTCCAGGCAGGGGCGTACGGCCTGACCGCGAGCCCGACCGCATTCCTCGGACATCCCGCGCCGGTGGAAGTTCTCGTCTAACCCAATAAGGAGCAAGCATGACCAACACCATGGACGCCGTACGCACGGTGCTGATCGAGGCTCTCGAGTTGCACCAGAATCCGGAAGATTTGCACGAGGACACCCCCCTGTTCGGCGCCCTCCCCGAACTCGACTCGTTCGGCGTCGTACAGCTCGTGACCTCGATCGAAGATCGCTTCGACATCACCGTTGACGACGACGAGTTCGGCGCCGAGATATTCGAGACGGTAGGCACCCTCACCGGGTTCGTCGATGCCAAGCTCGCCGCAGCTTAGATCGAACGGGCCGCACGGAGCCCTTCCCGGCTTTCTCGCGGTCGGACGCGACGATCCGACCCTCGAAACAGTGTTCGGGACTCAGGCGGGAGTCACGACGACTCTGTGCGGTCCTGCGAAACTGGCGTCCTGGAACCTCGTGTCACTCACATCACCGATGCCGACGCTCACCCTTTCCCGCGTCACGAGAACCGAGAACGGCGAAGTATCTTCCGAAGAGATCGCCAACGGAATGCGTGACGATCCGACGGCGTTGACGCGCCTGCTTCCGCCTTTCGCTGCGGTGCGCGGAGACGCGCAGGGGGTGACGATGGTCGCCGACTCGATGGGATTCCGGCAGCTGTATCACAGCACTCCGGACTCCACAGACCCGCCGGTGCTTTCGACGTCGGCCTTATTCGCGGGCTGGGCGCGGCGCGCCGAATTCGACCACACTGCGATCGCTGTTCAATCCTTGCTCGGGTGGCAGCTCGGCCAACGCACGTTGTTCAGCGGAGTCGACAAACTCGCCCCTGACGCCGTCGCCCATCTCGATGCCGAGGGCGTGCGAGTGAGCGCGCCGGAACGGAAACACGAGACAGAAATCCCCCTCAAAGAGGCAGTCTCGATGACCGCCGAGTTGCTTCGTGCCTCGCTGAACGCCCTGTTGGACGACCACCCCGACGCGGTGCTGCAACTCACCGGTGGGCAAGATTCTCGCCTCCTCCTCAGCGCCATCCCGCTCGCCCGTCGGCACGGACTCCGCGCTATGACGCTGGGTGTCCCAGGAAGCGGGGATGTCATCGTCGCAAAGCGACTCGCGGAACAATACGGACTGCGGCACGAAGTCCACGGCCTTGCTGCTCTCGACGGTTTGAGTGCCATGGACGCCTGGGATCTCACTCGAGAAGCCGCGATGCGCCTCGACGGCATGTCGGACCCGATCGCTCTTGCCGCGCTCACGGTCGCCGAAAGCAGCTTTGACCAGGGTGTGCGGATCTCGGGACTCGGTGGAGAGGTCGCCCGCGGCTTCTACTACGTCGGCACGGTGCGCGAGCGGTCGTTCACACGGAAGGATGCCGGGCAGCTCGCCGCCTGGCGGATGTTCGTCAACGAGGCCGTCGAACCGGAACTCCTCGACCCGACGTTCTCGGCCTGGGCCCGTGCGACGGCCGACGATGAGGTCGTGTCTGCCATGACCGAAACGGGCGTTGGTTGGTTTCGGGCCACCGACGAACTTTACCTGCGGCACCGCATGCAACGATGGGCAGGCGTCACCGACACCGCGGTCAGTTCCCAGCGGATCGTCATCAACCCGATGCTTTCACAGGACTTTCTCAGCATCGCTTCACGGCTGGCCCCAAAAGACAAAGCGCACTCGCGGTTTCTTGCCCTGCTGCAGATGGAACTCGACCCGGAACTTGGCCTAATTCCCCTGGAGGGGCGTCCAGCCCCGGTCGACATGGCGCACCCGAGCCCTTGGGCGTCGGCGGCCGGCGCCTTCCACACCGGGCGCCGCCTGGTCAAAAAAGTTGTCCAACGCGTACAGCGCGGAAATCGTGCTCCAGCCGGGGGATCCTTGCTCGCGGAGAAGGTCGTGGAACACTGGCGTGAGCACCCGGATTTCCTACTATCTGCGGAGCTCTCGACCTTCATTCGGCCGGACTGGACCGAGCATATGCTCAACGGGCGACTCACGCCTCGACCCAGTTCGATCGCCTTCTTGACGAACCTCATAGTGGCCAGCCAACGGACATTCTGAAGTACCGATGAACCTAACGCGAGGTGATACGACTAAAACTCTCGGCTTGACGCGCCACACGTCGTCCGCTCTAATGGGAAAGCAAACGTACCCCACCACGGGGTACGTCCTCCGCGCCCAGCCGGTACGACGGAGTGAGCGACAACTCGAAATTCGGGACGAGTTAGGAAGCCATATTGAACTACCCTCAAAGCGTATCACGTCATCGTGGAACGAAAATGAAAACCAAGTTTGTGCTCCGCGTCGGCAGCATTGCGGCGGCGTTTGCGATGCTGCTGGCGTTGGTCGTTGCGAACGGTCCGTGGACCGCGGCTCCAGCCAGTGCAGCAGACAGTACGATGCTGGGCAGCTCGGCTCCGGCCGGACTTGTCTCTCACGCTGACACCAACGGGGTCGAGGTCGGAACGCGGTTTAGCGCGCGCACCGACGGAACGGCCACCGGGATGCGATTCTGGAAGGGCCAGAACGCCGCGAGCCCCCATCAAGGAACCCTCTGGAGCGCGCAGGGAATGAAGCTCGCTCATGCGACCTTCGCGAAGGAGACCCGTTCCGGTTGGCAGACCGCTAAGTTCGACCGGTCGGTCACACTGAAAGCGGGCCAGAGGTACGTGGTCTCGTACTACGCCACGGGTGGCCGGTATGCGGCAACGTACAACTTCGCCGGAGAATCGAAGTCTCCCAACTTGGCAATCACGACGGGATCCGGCGTCTTCAAATACGGGTCGGAGTCGCTGTTCCCCACCGATACTTACCGCAACAGTTCATACTGGGTCGACCTGGTCTTCTCCCCGAGCGCAGCAGGCGCTTCCACCGACTACCAGAGGCCGATAACCACGCCGACGACCGCACCGACACCGGCACCGACAACCACGCCGACGCCAGCTCCGATAACCACTCCGAAGCCGGCTCCGACGACCACACCCGCGCCAGCGCCAGCGCCTGCGCCTGCGCCTGCGCCCACTAAGGGTTTCCCGTCGGCCGCCACAACAGGAGTTCCGACCGGAACCGCCCTCTCCGCCTACACCGGACCGTGCAGGATTACCACACCGAACACCGTCATCAACGCCAAGCAGGTGAACTGCTCACTGGAGATCGTCGCGCAGGGCGTGACGATCACCCGGTCGCTCATCAACGGAACTGTCTACACCGATGCGGACGGAAGCGGAACCTTCACGATCAGCGACAGCAAGATCGTGATGGGTAACGAGGCGGGAACCGGGATTGGCGATGCCAGGTTCACGGCCACTCGCGTGGAAGTGACCGGCGGTAACCGATCCGTGAATTGCTACCTCGACTGCACCATCCAGAACTCTTACGTTCACGGTCAGTTCCGCGATAGCAGCGGGCGCACGCACGAATCCGGAATTCGGATGGGGTCAGGCTCCGTGATCCGCGGCAACACCATTGCCTGCGACGCACCCGACGTGGCTCCGGACGCTGGATGCTCTGCGGCCCTGACCGGCTATGGTGACTTCGCGGTCGTCCAGAACAACACCATCGATGGGAACCAGTTCATCGGGGGATCCGGCGGCTACTGCTCGTACGGCGGCTCGACACCCGGTAAGCCGTTCTCAAACGGGACCAAGAACATCAGGTTCACGAACAACGTCTGGCAACGTGGGGAGTCCGGTAAGTGCGGCTTCTACGGCCCGATCACCTCATTCGACTCCGAGGCCCCGGGCAACGTGTGGAGCAACAACACGTGGGATAACGGAACCGCTGTTCAAGCCGCCGACTAAATCAGATTCGCCAACTCAATGAGGTAGGCGTCGTGATTGCCGCTAGGCATCGCGACGCCTACCTTCCGTTGGTTAACGCTCTACCACGTGAGCAAGGTCAATTCGCTGTAGAGGTAGTCCAGAGCGCCGGCGGACACGTTCTTGCTGCGGAACATCTTCGCCCGCGGGGTTCGGAGATCAACACCGAACGCCGGGACGAAGCCGAGCACGCGACGCTCCGCGAGCGTCGCCAACGCTCCGTGCCGAAGGAGCAAATGCGACGCAATCTGTGGCCAAGCAGAGCGTAGGAGACCCTGGCTGCCCCCGACATACAACGGTGAGACAAAGAGCGGGAGCCGTTTGCGGCGATCCTTGCGGACAACGAGATAGCTGTATTCCTCACCCGCAATCGCCACGATATGGCGGGCGGCAGGGGCAGCGCGGTGATCACGGTAGACCTGTGCGTCCCTCCCTCGGAGGATCCGCTCAACGACATCGGGATCATCCGACACCGTGAGACCTCGTCGCGGGATGGCCGGCAGATTGGGGGTCACACGTGTGGCCGTGTCGAGCAAGCTGAAGCCGAGGCGCTCATTCAGCGCCACCACGTTCCCGCTCGGCGAAAGGTCCGTGAACTCGAATCCGCGCTGCGCCAGGATCGCGCGCACGAGCCGGAAGCTGTGGGCACGGTAACTCTCACGCACACAGAATGCCGCGAGGTTGCAGAACTTCCACTGTTCGCCGTCGACGTCGCGTTCGGAATAGACCGCGACGTACACCCCGACGATCGTAGAATCCTCGACGAGCTGGAACCCGTGGTTGGGCGCCTCGACGCCCCAAGGAGGAAGGAGGAGCGCGCTCCACGCTCCGAGAGTGACCCGCGGGTTCAATTGATCGTGAAGGAATCTCGCAACCGCGCCAGCGTCCTCATTCCTGATCGGTCGTATCTCGATGTTTCCGCGACCCATGAGCCGAATATTACGGCACAACCGCAGAGATGCCAGGTATCCTGCTTGAGGAAAGGATTCGCAGTTCGGTCACCCGAGACCACGGCGAAAGGAACCCCGACAATGCCGAGCGTCGTCATCGCCGCGCACAACGAGGAAAACGTGATCGGCCGCTGCCTCTCCGCGCTGCTCGTCCAACAGATATCCGCACCTCTCGAGGTCGTCGTCAGTGCCAATGGCTGCACCGATCGCACGGTTGCCGTTGCGACGCGCCCCGGTGTCACTGTGATCGATTCTCCGGAGCTAGGAAAGGCCGCGGCCTTGAACGCCGGCGACGAAGTTGCAACCGAATTCCCGAGGGTCTACCTGGACGCCGATATCGTTGTGCCTCCCGGCGGTCTCACCGCCGTGGTCGAACGCTTCGCGAAGACACCGCACCCGCTCGCCGTGGTGCCTCGGCGCCGAGTGAACACAGCGGGACGACCCTGGCCGGTGCGAGCATACCTTTCCATTAATGAGCTCCTGCCTGCGTTCCGAGGCGGATTGTTTGGACGTGGGATGATCGCGCTGTCCGAGCAGGGCCGCAAACGGTTCGGTGCGTTTCCGACGATGATCGCGGACGATCTGTTCATCGACTCGCAGTTCTCCGACGCGGAAAAGGCCGAAGCAAGCGACGTTGAGGTTATTGTCGAGGCCCCGTTCACGACACGGGGGCTGATACGTCGGCTGGTTCGGGTGCGTCGCGGCAACGCCGAGCTGCGGGCGGCGGCCACGGCGGGACTGGTCGAAGTACGAGTACGTACGGCCGACCGCTGGGCCTGGTTGCGCGACGTCGTGAGGCTCAACCCACGGTTGATCCCCGCTGTCGTCCCCTATGTATCGATCACACTGATCGCTGGTTTTCTGGCGCGGCGCAGGGTGAAGACGGCTCCCGGGTGGGGACGCGATGAGAGTACCCGTGGGGAGCAATCATCGGAGACGAACGGAGCGTCAGTATGATCATCAACCTGTGCTTCCACGGCATCGGAACTATCACTCGGGAACGGGAGCCTGGCGAGTCCCGGTACTGGGTTACCGAAGACTGCTTTCGCCGCATCCTGGACGAGGTGCACGACAGTTCCAACGTCAGGTTGAGCTTCGACGACGGTAATCGGTCCGACGTCTCCGTTGTGCTCCCCGCTTTGCGGGAGCGTGCATTGCACGGCTCTTTCTTCCCTCTTGCCGGCCGCCTGGGCGACGCCGCGAGCCTCTCCCCCTCGGATCTGCGAGAACTGAGGAAGGACGGAATGGCCATCGGAACTCACGGCTGGACCCACACCCCGTGGCGCGGACTGAGCAAAAAGGAAGCGCACCGGGAGCTGGCGGAGGCCCGCGCGATCCTCGCCGAAGCAAGCGGAGGACTGATCGAGGACGCGGCTTTGCCGCTTGGGCGGTATGACCGCCAACTTCTGGGGCGTCTGAGGCATATCGGATATCGGACGGTATACACGAGCGATCGGCTCCCCGCGCGCTCCACCGCGTGGTTGCAGGCACGGTACAGCGTTACTGCGCAAGACACGGTGGAATCGGTTCGATCGATGATCAGGCGCCACCCCAGCGTGCGAGATGCCCGCAACCTGATGGCGAGCACGGTTAAGCGGATCCGGTGACCAGCTGCCAACGAGTTGAAACCAATCTCAGTTCCGTGCTGTCGCGTATGTCATGTCGTCCCTTAGTATTTGTCGAGTTGCCGTCGGCGTTGAGGTCGAGTGCTTACACTGGGTGCCTGGGAAGGCCGGAGAGAGAGGATCGCCCATGACCATGAGCGAAATCGCGTCCGCCATGCTCCGGCGCTGGTACGTTCTCCTCGGGCTCCTCGCGTGCGCCGTGCTCGTCACGGTGATGCTGGCTCATGACGGTGGCATCTACACCACGAGGACCGTCGTTTCATTCCTGCGTCCCGCTGGCACGAGCCTGTCACTCGGCAATGGTACGAACGATCCAAGTGTCATCGCGTTCGCGGGGTCCGTCGTTCTGGGTATCAACAACGGCCGACCTCCCGCCAGCTACTCGATGGAGGACGCTCCCTATTACGGCGCCGGAATCCGTCAGGGCGCGCTCGTCGAACTGTCCAACTCGGGGAACCAATGGGTGTCGTCGTTCGACAAGGCGGAAATCCAGATCCAGATCGTCGGGCGCACCTCCAACTGGGTGCAGTCGAAGCAGGATGAACTTGTCAGCAAGGTCTTGAGCATTGCCGAATCCCAGCAGGCAGCCATGGCGATCTCTCCGAGCAAGCGCATCACCGCCTCCGTCGTTCCACTCACCACCCATATCGACTATGTCTCCGCCTCCCGAAGCAGCCAGCTGGCCGCCGGTGCCGCGATGCTCACCGCGGCGATGATCATCGGAGCCTGGGGTTCCGTCACCGCCGACCGCTTGCTTTCGAGACGACGGCTGTTAGCCGACACGTCGAAATCACCTCCAATCGATCACACTCTGGAAGGATCACTATCGTGAAGTTCGCCGACACACTTCGTGGACTCTTGCGACGGTGGTACATCGTTGTCCCCGGGATTCTCGTCACCACCGCGATAGTGCTCGGCGCCTGGTTCACGATCCCCACGGGATATGAACGCTCCGCGACGCAGCTCCTGATCCCCGGTGCAAACAGCATGCCGGCAGGGGCGAACCCCTATCTTTTCCTCGGCGGCCTGTCACCCGCCGCCGACGTTCTGGTGCGAGCAATCGGGTCGCAAAACGTTCTTGATGAAGTGGTCAAAGAACACCCAGGGGTCAAGATCGAGATTTCACGGGACACATCAACAGCGGGACCGATCATTCTCATTACGGTGAACGCAAGCAGCAACGACTCCGCAAAGGAGGTCCTTGGGCTGCTCGTCGACCGCACGACGACAGTACTCGAAGACTTACAGCGAGTGGAAAACATCCCTAGGGCGAACCGCATCACCGTGATTCCCATCACCATTGACAGGCAAGGCCAGATTCAGCAGCGAAACCGACTCCTTGGAACCGCCGGTGCCGGAATCGCCGGCCTCATCCTCACGTTGCTCACCGCCGGCTTTGTCGAAGGCGCCAGTCAGCAGAGACGGCGGCGCAGCAGGCCGTCAAACAGCGACGACAATGAAACCGACGCCGAGCCCGCATGACCGCCAAGCATCACGCCTCGGGACCTGACGCTGATTTCGATCGTCCCGCCCTAGGGAGTCGGCGCGAGGCTGATGCAGTGACGATGCTCACGGTGTATCTGGTCCTGCTCCTCGCGATACCGTCGGGAGTCACGATCGACGCCCTCGGCGCTCTCGGTCGGCCGTCTTTGATTTGGGGTCTCATCCTCATGGCGTGGTGGATGGTGTCGCGATTGCAAGCGCGAGTGCACGAGACAACGCCGCTCTCCCACCCGGTGCGCTTTGCATTCGTGGCCTTCGTCGTGATCGTACTCATAAGCTATGCGGCTGCGATGCTTCGCGGTCAGCCAAGCGATCAGCTGAGCCCAGCATTCACGGCGCTCATTCGACTGCTGTCCTGGGCGGGAGTGCTGTTCGTTGCGGTCGACGGCATCCGAACGATGAACGATCTCGCAACCATGGTGCGGCGGATCGGAATCGGGGCCGGACTGCTTGCGGCACTCGGACTCCTACAATTTCTCACGGGGCAAGCGCTGGTCGATTTTTTCGGGACAATTCCTGGACTGACCATGGCTGGCGGCATCGGACAGCGCGCGGGCGTGATCCGCTCGTCCGGAACGGCAATTCACCCACTCGAGTACGCGACCGCGCTCAACGCCGCATTGCCCCTCGTTATCGCGGCCGCACTCTCAGGCGGGTTCCGATCACGCCATTCCGCTAAGGCACTCTGGTGGTGGCTGCCCGTCGGACTCATCTCGATCTCGTCGTTGGTGGCAGTCTCCCGTTCAGCCATCATCGGAGTCGCAGTCGCCGTCTTGTGGATGATACCGGCGATCCCGCGTCGACGCCTCCCCGCCGCGCTCGGCGTGGGTACCGTACTCGCTTTCGGAGTCTTCGCCGCTATACCGGGCCTGCTGTCGACGACCGCCTCGCTGTTCTCTGGGGCTGCAAGTGACCCAAGCACCGTGTCGCGGACGACCGGATTGGCGCGGGTTCCCGAGTTCATGTCCACATCACCGCTGATCGGCTCTGGATTCGGCACCTTTCTGCCCCGGTACTACATCTTCGACAACCAATGGGTGCTCATCGCCATCGACCTAGGAATTCTTGGCCTCATCGCATTCACCAGTATCTTCGTGACGGGAATCTGGAGCGCCCTTCGTGCAAAGCGATCAAGCGAACCGGGCGCGCGGCTGCTTGGGCATGCGCTCACGGCATCGATGTTCACCATCGCCGTTCTGTTCGCGTTCTTCGACGGGCTCTCCTTTCCGATAGCGGGCGGCGTCCTCTTTCTTCTAGCGGGGTTGTGCGGAAGCATCCACACCATCACCACGCCGCACCGGGCGCTGGAGATGCTGCGACTGCCGGGCACTCGGTCGTCGTCGCGTTCTGACCACAGTCGGCCTGCGTAGCCCGGATGGGAGGTGGCGACCGAGCTGGATATGCCCGTAGCATGGGAGCCGTGCCCCTCGACGTCGCCGCGGTTGTCGTCACGTATAACAGCAGACGCCACGTATCCGCTCTCCTCGACAGTCTGCCCGACGCGTTCGGCAATCTCACCTACTCCGTCGTCGTGGTCGATAACGGTTCGACCGATGGGACCGCGGACCTGCTGACCGGCCGATCGGACTGCCATGTTGTGCGCTCGACGAATGATGGTTACGCGGCCGGAATCAACCGAGCGGTGCTCGCCTCTCCCGATGCCTCGGCGATTCTCATCCTCAACCCGGATGCCACACTCGACCCTGACGCTGTGCCACGGATGCTCGAATCACTTCGACGGCCCGGCGTCGGAGTCGTCGCGCCTCGCGTGCGCGAAGAGGACGGCAGGCTCTCCCCGACAATACGACGCGGGCCGACTCTCGGGCGGGTGGGCGGGTTGAGCTTCACCGGACTCTCGGCGTTCACCGAACGGATCGAGAATCCGCGCGAGTACCTGAGCGAGCACGAGGTCGACTGGGCAGTCGGTGCGATCCTGCTCGTCGATCGCCGCTGTTTCGAGGCCCTCGACGGCCTTGACGAATCTTACTTTCTGTACTCGGAGGAGACCGATTTCAGCCTCAGAGCTCGGGACGCCGGCTGGAGAACCGTCTATACGCCCCACGCCGGGGGGATGCATGTGGGCGGCGGCTCGGGCGAGAGCGCGGCAACGCATACGATGCAGATGCTCAACAGGGTTCGACTCTATCGACGACGCGCTGGCGATAAGCGTGCCCGGCTGTACTTCGGCATGATTGTCCTCATTGAACTCCGACGAGCGATCCTTGGACAACGCAAGTCTTGGCCGACGTTGCGTGCCCTATTGCGGCCTTCGCTCCGCCCCCCTCAGCTCGGTGCGAGCACGTCACTGCTGCCCCGATGACGGCACGCAGACATCCGCTCGATGAAATCTAACGTCGTGCATTCTCTCTGCCCGGCGCGCAGCATGTCAGCGCACCACTGACGGCGACCACGCGTGCTTGATATAGACGACCGGTGCCGAACCGTCGTCAATGGGGATTGACCACACGTCGCTATCGCCGGCGACTTTTGCGTTCACCAGTCCGTAGAGCAGAGTTGTGTCATCGAGCCACTCAACCTGGTCGTCGACGCTGTGCTTCTCGCTCAGGACTGTCTCCTGGTCCGTTGCCAGATCGAGCACGGCGATCGCCCAGCGTGAGTCCGGGCCGCTTGACACCTTCTTCTTGTAGGCGACGTGGAGCCCGTCCGGCGACAGCGACGGGCACTCTGCGTTCTCGCGCACCGACATCATCGTGCGGGCACGCAAATCGCCGCGGACCAGCCAGGTCTTCCCCCCTGAGGCGGCGGTCGCGTAAAACGTGTCGGCGTCTGCACCGAAGGTCACTCCCCAAAAATTGCGGTCGATCGCCGTGAGCCTGTCCCCATCGATCAGGGTCGTAAAGTCTTCCAGATGGCCGTAGTCAGATCCGTCGGCGCCCTTGATAACCGTCTGGGTGGAAAAGCCCACCGTGGCATATGACATGCCGGTGATGAACGCCGTGCTTGCGACAAAGCGTGAATCCTGAGAGATCCTGGTCCGGCTCGGGATACCTGGAAGAGCCCACGAAGCCAACTGTTTTCCGGATGCATCGGTCACCACCGCCTCGAAGGTTGTCACTACTCCCCTGTTGGTACGCAGACAGGCGATATCCTGCTCCGTTTCATAGACGCGATCGCACGCCCGGTCGGTAACGACGCGTGGGGCTGCCGGATTGTCTAGCGGCACTGATGCGACGAGCCCGTATCCCTGGCCGGTTGCCGTGTTACGAAAAACCACGCGTGGCCCCGATGCTCGTACTGTTGCCGTAATCGTCTTCACGGTGCTGGGAGCCGACTGCCGTTGCTGGTAGTTGACAAACGAGATCGCGCCGTAGGTAATGGCGCCTGCAAGAACTATCGCAGCGATCGATGACAACGCCAGCCACTGGGTGCGCGCTTTCACACCGCGACCGATCGCGTCGTCACGCCGCGGAGCAGTACCGCGACGACGGGGATGGCAACGGCCAGAGCCACCGCAACAAGGAGCACCGAGGTACCGCGCCCTGCGAAGAACCACAGAAATCCGAAGCCCGTCGAGGCAACCAGTCTGGCTACGGCGACGACAGTCTGTGCGGCAGCAATTCCGGTAGCAGTGCTCGATGGTGGCGTGAACTGAGTCGCCAGCGCCGCAAGCACACCGTCGGTCGCCGCGTAAAACGTGCCGAGAAGCAGTAGGCATAAAACGGTGATCAGCACACCGCTCACTGGTAAAGCGGCCGATAAATACGCGGCAAGCAGCACGATATACCCGGCAATGAACACCCGGATGCGGCCAATCCGATCCGCGAGCCTGCCTAGCGGCAGCGACAAGCTGAGATACGCGATATTCGTACCGACGTACAGCAGAGGGAACCACTCGGCCGCAAACGCACCCCGACTCTGCAACACGAGGTAGATGAATCCATCGCCGATGGTGAGCACGCCAAACAGTGCAGCTGCAATCAACAAGCGCCGTAGGCGCGGGTCGCCCAGGTGCTTCCAGCTAAACGGCTGGCGTGGCCGATCCGGGGCGGCGCGGTCGGCGCGCGGTCGCTTATTTGGCACAACGATGCCGAGAACGGCGACCCCAAGCACAGCGAAAGCGAGTGATACGACGAACACCGTGCTGTATCCGTCGGGGAGTATGAGCAGGATGACGAAGGCGATGAGCGGACCGACCGCTGCGCCGATCGTGTCCAGCATTCTGTGCATCCCGAAGGACCGCCCCAGGTTTTGCGGAAGCGACGAGGCGGCAACGAGTGCATCCCGGGGAGCGGTGCGCACTCCCTTGCCCAACCTGTCGATCGCGAGGACCGTCGTGATCCCCGCGAAAGTGGTGGCGAACAGCAGCCCCACCCGAGCGATCGCGGAGACCCCGTACCCGAAGAACGCGATCCACTTCGGTTGATCGCCGCGGTCGGCGGCCCACCCGCCGGCGATTCGCACCAGGGCACTGACGCCCTGATAGACACCGTCGATAAACCCATAGGCGATGGTCGAGAGCCCGATGACCCCGGTTATGTAGAGCGGGAGCACTGCGGCGACGGACTCGGACGAAATGTCCGTGAGCATGCTGACGACGCCCAGCGCGACCACCACAGAGGAAACTTTGGGACCAACCCGCGACGACCCTGTCGGAACCTCCTCGTCTTTCGGGCGATCCGAGAGCGAAATGTACATGGGCCCGAGATCAGACTTCCGTCGTGAAAACGCCATACACCGTGTACCGCGAGCCGTCACCGGTTGCCGAGGCCGTCACAGTGACGGTGTCTGCGCCGCGCACGAAAGCCAGTGCGATCGACCCGTCGAGCGCCGGTGTCGTAGTTGCGGTCAACCCCACCGAACCAAGCGCTGTGCGATAGAAGTCGAGAATTGCGGTGGGGCCAAGAGACGATGTAGCGTCGAGCCCCACTTGCAATCGAGTTTCCGCGGACCCAACGGAAGTGAATGTGACAGTCGACTTCTGTGCCAACGGAATCACCGTGCTGGGAAACCCGGCCACAATCTTTCCTTGTGCGCTCGCCGTCTTCGGCAATGGGGCGAAGACAAGAGGCCGACGGGGAGCGGAGGGGGGCAGCACGTAAGGCGGAGAACTCATGTTGACGGAGGGCTGCTGTTCGTGTCCGCCGGTGGACGATCCCGGAGTGGGCTTCGCCTCATCGAGGGTCGGTGGCACTTTCGGTGTTGCGGACTGATCAGCCTCCGGCACCGCGGACTGATCAGCCTCGGGCGCCACGGACGCGGCTCCGGCCGGCGAGTCGACGGCTGCGGGCGTAGTGGCGCTGCCCCCTGGCAGTTGATTGACGACGACCGCCGCAACGACGATCGCCGCCGCGAGGCCGAGTGCGGCCAACGCTGCGTTTCGTAATTTCACCTTCATGCGAACACCCCTCACCGGGTCGGGTCGGTGCTCCGCACCTCGGCTCGACTAGCGGGATTTTGCCGAACCGTGCGGCTCGCCCATGGCGGCGGTGAGCTTACCCTAATACGGATACAACCTGTCGTCCAACCCCCTCGGTAAACTCACTGCACCTACGCGCGCAGCACTGTTATCGGGCGAACCGATCGGTGGCATCGATCAGCGCAGCCAGGATGCCTGGCTCGTCGAAAGAGTGCCCGGCATCCGCGATCAGCACAAACTCGGCTTCCGGCAACACTTTGTGCAGATCCCACGCCGTGGTAGCCGGCGTGCACACGTCGTAGCGACCCTGCACGATAACTGTCGGTATGTTTTTCAGAGTCGTCGCATCCCGGATCAGCTGGCCGTCATCAAACCAGCCTCGGTTCATGAAGTAATGATTCTCGATGCGCGCAAATGCCAAAGCGAACTCAGGATCGGCGAAGCGGGCTACGAGGTCGGGTTTCGGCAGGAGGGTGATACCGGATGCCTCCCAAGTGGCCCAGGCGACAGCGGCAGGCCCGTGCACGGTCGGATTCGGATCGTTCAGCAACCGGGAGTAGGCCTCGATAAGTCCGCCGCGCTGCGCCGCAGCAACCGGCGCGAGGAATCCCTCCCAGGTGTCGGGGAACAAAGCGGCAGCACCACCCTCATAGAACCAGTCGAGCTCGCTCTTTCGCAGCGTGAAGATACCGCGCAGCACAAGTTCGCTCACCCGGGCGGGGTGTTTTTCGGCGTAGGCGAGCGCCAGGGTGCTGCCCCAGGAACCACCGAACACCTGCCACCGGTCGATGGCGAGGTGCTCTCGAAGCCGCTCCAGGTCCTCGACGAGGTGCCAGGTCGTGTTCGTGCTCAGGTCCGCGTCCGGCGAACTGGCATGCGGGAGGCTCCGGCCGCACCCGCGTTGGTCGAACAGGACAATGCGGTATCGGGACGGATCAAACAGCCGCCGATGGTCGGCAGTGCAGGCGGCGCCGGGGCCGCCGTGCAAAAACACTGCCGGTTTTCCGTCCGGGTTGCCGCATGCCTCCCAGTAGAGCCCTTGGCCGTCGCCGACGTCCAGCATCCCGGACTCGTAGGGTTCGATCTCGGGGTACAGTGCGCGCATGCTCCGAGCGTATCCCGGCGGCGTGCCCACCCGTTTCAAGGAGTCCCGGTCCTCACCGGGCAGTCTTCCTGGGATGCGAGGCGACCCGAGGTAAAAACTCCGTGAGATGGGATTAGCGGCTATCGTCCAAGGCCACGATAGTTCCAGCCGGCCGCTCGCCACGCTTCCGGGTCGAGGCAGTTTCGCCCGTCGATGATGACCGGGGTCCGCACAAGGAGTCGCACGTCAACCGGATCGAGGGCCTTATATTGACTCCACTCCGTCACAAGAACCACCGCGTCCGCGTCCCGCAGCGCCTCTACAGGGTCGGCGACGAAGTGGAGTTGAGGATGCTGACGGCGGGAATTCTCAATCGCTTGCGGGTCGGTGGCGAAAACCTCGGCGCCAAGCCCATTCAACTGCACCGCGACATCCAGTGCCGGAGAATCGCGAATATCGTCCGAGTCAGGCTTGAAGGCCAGGCCGAGAACGGCGACCTTCTTCTCGTGCGGTTCGCCGCCCAGCGACTCGACGACAAGGTCAACCACGTGCTGTCGCCGTCGAAGATTGATCGCATCGACCTCTTTGAGGAACGCCACGGATTCTCCGCGACCAAGCTCCTCCGCCCGCGCGATGAAGCCTCGAATGTCCTTTGGCAGGCAACCGCCGCCGAAGCCGATGCCGGCATTGAGGAACTTGCGTCCGATACGCGGGTCGAAGCCGATCGCATCCGCTAACTCCGTGACGTCGGCACCGGTGACCTCGGCGATTTCCGCCATGGCATTGATGAACGAAATCTTTGTCGCCAAAAACGCGTTCGCCGCCGCCTTGACCAACTCGGCAGTGGCGTAGTCCGTGACGACCAAGGGCGTGCCGGCGGCGAGCGCTGCCGCATATACCTCGTTGAGTGCTTCGACCGCGGGATGCAGCCCGCTCTCGCCTAACGCTCTCTCAGGACCTACGCCGTAGACCAGCCGATCTGGGGCGATCGTGTCGTTGACGGCAAAGCCCTCCCGGAGAAATTCCGGATTCCACGCCAGCATCGCGCCAACGGCTTCCACCTGCACCGCCAGTCGAGCAGCAGTGCCGACGGGCACCGTCGACTTTCCCGCCACTAGATCACCCGGCGACAGGTAGGGAAGCAACCCTGCGACTGCGGCATCGACATAACTGAGGTCGGCCGCACCCTCACCCTTCTTCTGCGGCGTGCCGACAGCGATGAAATGCACCTTCGCGCCGCGCGCATCCGCAAGCCGGCTGCTGAAACGCAGGTGCCCTGAAGATCCGGCCGACGCTAGAATCTCCGGCAACCCCGGTTCGAATACCGGTGCCCTGCCCGAAGCGAGTGCCTTTATCTTGCCTTCGTCGACGTCGATGCCGATGACGTCGTGCCCAAGTTCGGCCATGGCCGCCGCGTGCACGGCGCCCAGATAGCCGCATCCGATCACAGAAATCTTCATGGTGACATCCTCTCGGAAAGACGAGCGTTTGGCCATAATACGGGGAGTTGAATGACCCGGCGCGACGAGTCAGGCCGCCATGTGGGCAGCGAGTGTCTCCAACAACTCGTCGCCGTACTTGGCCAGCTTGCTCTCCCCGATGCCGGTGACAGTGCCGAGGTCCTCGAGCGAAGCCGGACGGCGCACTGCGACCTCCCGCAGGGTAGCGTCGTGGAAGATCACGTACGCGGGCAGCCCTTGCTCCTTGGCCTTGCCGGCTCGCCACGCGCGAAGAGTCTCGAACAGTTCGCGGGCATCCGGCGACAGGTCCGCCAGAGCGCTCGAGATGGCAGCCTTCGTCCGCGACACCCGGCTCCGCTCCGGCTCGCGTCGCAGCCGCACCGGATGCGACCCGTTCAGCACGCCGGCGCTACTCTCGGTGATCACGAGCGTCGGATAGGACCCCTGCCCCGAGGCGTGCACGGCGAGCAGTCCCTGCGCGAGCAGCTGCCGCACCACTCCCCGCCACTGCGTGTCGCGCAACTCGGTGCCGAGCCCGAACGTGCTGAGCGCGTCGTGACCGAACTGCTCCACGCGAGCGGTCTGCCTGCCCAACAGGATGTCGATGATCTGTCCAGCGCCGAATTTCTGCCCAAACTGCCGCTGCAGCCGCACCACCGTTGACAGCAGCTTCTGGGCGGCGATCGTCCCGTCCCAGCCCTCGGGCGGGTCCAGACAGGTGTCGCAGTTTCCGCACGGCTGGGACGACTCGCCGAAGTAAGACAGCAGTTGCACGCGTCGGCACTGCAGCGTCTCACACAGCGCGAGCATGGCATCCAGGTGGGCGCCCAGGCGGCGTCGATAGGCAGCGTCACCCTCGGACTGGTCGATCATTCGGCGCTGTTGAACAACGTCCTGCAGCCCGTAGGCGAGCCACGCGGTGGCCGGCAAACCGTCGCGTCCGGCGCGACCGGTCTCCTGGTAGTAACTTTCCACGGACTTCGGCAAGTCCAGATGAGCGACGAAGCGCACATCCGGTTTGTCGATGCCCATCCCAAACGCGATCGTGGCAACCATCACCATGCCGTCTTCGCGCAAGAATCGGGACTGGTTGGCGGTGCGGATTCGGGAGTCGAGACCGGCGTGGTAGGGCAGGGCGGGGATACCGTGGTCGACGAGGTAGTCGGCCGTCTTCTCCACCGAGGCCCGGGACAGGCAGTAGACGATGCCAGAGTCCCCCGGATGCTCGGTGCGCAGCAGCTGCAGCAACTGCGCCTTCGGGTCGTTTTTGGGCACGATGCGGTACTGGATGTTCGGTCGGTCGAAGCTCGCGACGAAGTGCCTGGCGTCGCCGAGGCTCAGCCGCAGCGCGATCTCAGCGTGGGTGGCGGCGGTCGCGGTGGCGGTGAGTGCGACGCGCGGCACCGTGGGCCAGCGTTCGTGCAGCATCGACAACTGCAGGTAGTCGGGTCGGAAATCGTGGCCCCACTGCGACACGCAGTGCGCCTCGTCGATGGCGAACAGGGCGATCCTGCCCCGGTCGAGCAGCGCCGAGGTCGACTCGACGCGCAGCCGCTCCGGGGCGAGATACAGCAGGTCGAGTTCGCCGGCAAGAAAGGCGGATTCCACGCGACGGCGTTCGGTCGCATCCTGCGTCGAATTGAGGAATGCGGCGTGCACGCCGACGAGGTTCAGGGCGGTGACCTGGTCCTGCATCAGGGCGATGAGCGGGGAGATGACGACGCCGGTGCCCGGTCGCACAAGCGCGGGGATCTGGTAGCACAGCGACTTGCCGCCGCCGGTGGGCATGAGCACCAACGCGTCGCCACCGCCGATGACGTGGTCGATCACCTCGGCCTGCTGTCCGCGGAACTGGTCGTAGCCGAAGACGCGGTGGAGAACGTCCAGGGCCGGTGACATGCTTCTACTGTATGAGGTGATACTGACGGCACGAACGGTCGAAAACAGCTCAACCCGATTGGATGTACCTCGATGAACACGACGCCCGCGAAATCCAATGAGCACGTCGATCCGATTTTCGACGTCGCGGTCATCGGTGCGGGGATCGTCGGCCTGGCTGTGGCACGAGAGCTCCTGCTGCGCCGCCCGGGACTGGCCGTTGTGGTCTTCGAGACGGAGCAATCGGTGGCAGCCCACCAGAGCGGGCACAACTCGGGCGTCATCCACAGCGGGATCTATTACACGCCCGGCTCGCTCAAGGCACGGCTGTGCGTGGAAGGCTCGCGGCTGATGTATGAGTACTGCGATGCCCACGACATCCGCTACGAACGATGCGGAAAGTTGATTGTGGCCACAAAGCCAGCCGAGCTCGGGGCGCTTCACGACTTGGAGGTGCGCGGAGCGGCCAACCAGGTGCCCGGGCTCCGCCGAGTGGACGCGGCAGAGATCGGCCGCATCGAGCCGGGCTGCCGCGGCATCGCCGCGTTGTACTCCCCGAGCACCGGCATCGTGGATTACCGGGAGGTGTGCCGCGCTCTGGAGTTCGAACTGCGCGCGAAGGGTGTCACGTTTCTCCTGGGCTGTCGCGTTCAAGGGTTGGCGCGATTAAACGACGTCACGGTTCTCACCCACTCCGGCGGAACGACGCAGGCACGCTGGGCGGTGGTGTGTGCTGGGCTGTGGTCGGATCGCCTGGCGGTGAACTCCGGCGCCTCGGCCGACCCCAGAATTGTGCCGTTCCGCGGCGCCTACCTTCGGGTGCGCCACGGCGATGGTCCGCTGACCCGTGGCCTGATTTATCCTGTACCCAACCCGGAACTGCCGTTTTTGGGCGTGCACATCACCAAGCAGGTCGATGGTTCGCTACTGCTGGGGCCTACCGCAATGGTGGTCGGCGCCCGGGATGCGTACCGGCTTTCGCGATTCCGACTTCACGACGTGTTGTCGACGTTGCTCTGGCCGGGCACCTGGCGGGTGGGGGCACGTTTTTGGAGGACGGCACTGAACGAGGTGCACCTTGCCGTGAGCGCGCGGGCGTTCGTGCGAGCCAGCAGCCGGTACCTTCCGTCGCTGGTTCGGATGAGATTGGAGCGTCGCCGCTTCGCGGGAGTTCGCGCTCAGGCAGTTGCGCGCGATGGCACGCTGGTGGATGATTTCGTCATTTCACAGACGCCGGGGGCCACCCACGTGCGCAACGCACCGTCGCCGGCGGCAACATCCGCCCTCGCCCTCGCCCGAGAGCTCGTCGATCGATTCGAGCACAATCTGGGTGAACACTGACCTGAGACCCTGCCGACGAATGGTGGCCACAGGGCAGACCACTGCTACTCCAGTTCGACCAGTTCCTGAGGCCCAGTCTGTCGAAAACGCGCTCCGGTGACCGGGCAGACCCAGACGCCGATTGACTCTTCGGTCAGCGGATGCCCCGCCCTTCCGACCCAGCCGATCCGCCGGGCCGGAGCGCCGACCATCAGGCCGAAATCCGGAACGTCTTTCACCACCGTCGAACCTGCACCCACCAGTGCCCACCGACCGATGGTGACCGGTGCGATGCACACGGTGCGAGCGCCGATCGCGGCGCCTTCTCGTACCGTCACGCCCACCGCATCCCAGTCTTCACCAGACTTCAAGGAGCCATCCGGGTTGATGGCGCGGGGGAATTGATCGTTGGTGAACACCACCGCTGGTCCGATGAAGACGCCGCGCTCCAACCGGGCCGGCTCATAGACCAGCGCGTAATTCTGAATCTTGCAGTTGTCACCGACCTGCACCCCAGGCCCAAGGTAGACGCCGCGACCAACGATGCAGTTCTGGCCAACATCGGCGCCTTCGCGGATGTGAGCGTACTGCCAGACCTTGGTGCCGGCACCTATCGACGCAGACTCGGCGACATCAGCGCTGTCGTGGATGCTCGGACCGGTCGGCATGCGAACTCCTTCTGTCTCGACTTCTCGCCCATGGGGCAGCTGAACCCTCGTGCCGCTCATCATAATCAGCCCGCTCCCCAGCCTGGCCCGTCCAGCCCGTTTCACGGAGTTTTTGTGCCGGTGGCCGCTGGATGCCCGGCGCCAGGGTGCCTGACGACAAAAACTCCTTGAAACGGGTTAAGCCAGTCGCGGGTTACTTCTTTTTCTTCTTCGGAGACTTCTCCTCGACCGGCATCGTGCCGGAGGCGCGCAGTGCGCGATAGTACTGCCGCGCCTCATCCTGCCGCTCGGCCTCGATGCCCGAGGCGATCGTCGCACGCAGGTGCTCCTGGCCGTAACCGAACGCATCCACCAGATCCTGCGCGTGCGGGCGCACCCTGGCGATCAGCCGGTCAAGGTACGCCCCGACGGCCTGCGCACGCTGCGGCGAGATGCGTCCGTGCATCAGATACCAGGCGAGGTGTTTCTCGATCAGGCCGAGCCCGAACACGTCGTGCAACCAGGACAACACGGTCTTCGTCCCCGGATCGTCCACCTGCTCCAGTGCGCGGGTGAACGCCTCCCACTGCAACAGTTCGGCGTGAGCGCGGGCCGCCTCGATCAGCTCGTTCTGCTGAGAGTTGAACAACGCCGCTGCGTCCACTTTGGAGAGCTTGGACGCCGGGCGCAACCGCTGCCCGATGCCGGCGATCATCGCCTCCACCCGGTCGGTGAGCAGCTCGCGCTGCACATCCGTGTCCTGGAGCTCATGCACGGAACGGGCGGTCGAACCGAAGTCCCGCACGGTCTGCGCCAGGGTACGCAGGCCGGTGCCGTGATAAGCGCGATCGGCGGCCTGCACCACGACGTAGCGGGCCAGGGCGCCGGCATCCGCCTTCTTGAACTTCGAGCTGTAATCGGTGAGCAGACGCTTGGCGACCAGTTGCAACAGCACGTTGTTGTCGCCCTCGAAGGTGACATAGACGTCGAGGTCCGCGCGCAGCCCGACCAACCGGTTTTCGGCCATGAACCCCGCGCCGCCGCACGCCTCGCGCGACTCCTGAAGCGCATCCAGCGCGTGCCAGGTGGACAACGGCTTCAACGCCGCGGCGAGCGTCTCCAGATCCTGTCGGTCGTCATCCGTATCGGTCGTACCGCTGAACACGCCGTCGAATTTCACGAGCAGCTCGTCGTGCGCGAAGATCTGCGCATACGTGGTCGCCAGCCGCGGGATGAGCCGCCGCTGGTGGCGCTGGTAATCCAGGATCACTTCCTCGTCGGTGTCACTGCCGGCCGTGAATTGACGGCGTTGGTTCGCGTAGGTGATCGCGATCGTCAACCCGATGGCCGATGCGGCGGTCGCGGCGCCGTCGAGCGACACACGCCCTTGCACGAGAGTGCCGAGCATGGTGAAGAACCGGCGGCCGGGGCTGGAAATCCTCGAGGTGTAACTGCCGTCTTCGGCGACATCCCCGTACTTATTGAGCAGGTTCGTGCGCGGCACCCGCACGTGATCGAAGTGCAGCCGACCGTTGTCGACGCCGTTGAGGCCGCCCTTGAGACCGTCGTCGGTGCCGTCCAGACCGGGCAAGAACTTGCCGTCGTCGTCTCGGATCGGCACATAAAGCGCGTGCACCCCGTGGTTCACGCCCTGGGAGATGAGCTGGGCGAACACCACGGCGGCCTTGCCGTGCAGCGCGGCGTTGCCGATGTATTCCTTCCACGCCGCCCGGAACGGGGTGTTGATCACGAATTCGCGAGTCTCGAGATCGTAGGTGGCCGTGGTGGCAATGCTCGCGACATCCGACCCGTGACCGATCTCGGTCATTGCGAACGCACCGGGCACCGAGAGGTCGATAATGCCCGGCAAAAACTTTTCGTGGTGAAACCGGGTGCCCAGCTGCAGCACGGCGGAGCCAAAGAGCCCCCAGTGCACACCGGCCTTGATCTGCAAAGACGGATCGGCGGATACGAGTTCTTCGAACGAGGTGATGTTGCCGCCGTTGTCCCCCTCGCCGCCGAACTCCTTGGGAAAGGCGCGCTTGACCGCCCCGTGCTCTGCCAGCAGGGCCAACTGGCGCATCGTGCGTTCGCGCTGCTCCTCAAGCGTCAACCCATCGATGTGGTGCAGCTGCGGATCACCGGTGAACGCACGCGCCGCGCGCCGGACGTCTGCCCAGGTTCCCATGAGCTGGCGGCCGAGGCTCTCGACGTCGACGGAGGCACCGTCGATGTCGTCAGGATCGACGGTCTTCATCGGTGTTGCACTGTCAAACATGACACTCCCATTCGTCACGACAACTGATCGTGATCCCACGCTAAGCAGCCGCACACCGGGGTGAAAATCGTCGGTGAGTGCCCACTAAGAGGCATCCCGCTTTCGCCCTGAGCGCTGAGGATTCCTACAACCGCTGACCGCAAAAATCGTACGCACTGCACAACGCCAGCAAGTTCGGCACCGGGTCCGGCACGACTCCGACACCCGGTCCGTCAAGAGCAGCATTCGGCCGCCGTTCGCAATCTTCTTCGCCCACGAGGCAGCGGCCTGTATCGTGATCTCGTGGCAACCCAACGGCGGACTCCGGGCTCTCAGACTTCACTTCGTGAAGCCAACCGAGCGAGAATCGTCGACGCCATCAAACTGCACGGCGGTTTGACCCAGGTGGAACTCGCGGGCATCACGGGCCTTTCCGCTGCGACGGTATCCAACATCGTCAGGGAACTCTCCGGTACTGGAGTGCTGCACACCTCGCCGACCACACAAAGCGGGCGACGCGCGCAGAACGTCACCCTCGCCCACGCGCTCGGGCTCGTCGTCGGTGTGCACTTCTCGCTGCGGCACATGCGTGTGGCACTGGCGGATGTGGCGCACACCATCGTGGCAGAACACCACATGCCGCTGGCCCACGACCACCGCGCCGATAATGAACTCGACCGCACCACGCTGCTGATCGCCGACATGCTCGACTCGGTGCAGGCCAGCATGAGCGAGGTGCTGGCGGTGGTCATCGCGTTGCCGGCCCCGATCAACCGCCCCCTGGGAACCACTGCGCGCAGCGGCATCCTGCGCGGCTGGGACGGCATCCCGGTGGCGGAGGTCATGCAGCATCGGCTGAGGCGCGCCGTTTACGTCGACAACGCGGCTAACCTGGCCGCGCTCGGGGAACTGAGACTGGGCGCCGCGCGCGGCAAACGCAACGCCGTCTACCTCGACGTGGGCGAAGGCATCGGCGCCGGAATCATCATTAACGGCGAGGTTTTCCGGGGTCAAAATGGCACCGCCGGCGAGTTCGGGCACACCACGGTGCGCGAAAACGGCACCCTGTGCCGGTGCGGCAACCGCGGATGCCTCGAGGCAATCGCCAGCGGGTCGGCACTCTTGGAAAACCTCAAACCAACCCTCGGTGTACTCAAGCTGAACGACGTCGTACTCCGAGCGATGGGCGGTGACGACGCCTGCATCCGGGCCATCGGCGACGTTGGCAAACACATCGGGGTGGCAGCGGCGAACCTGTGCAACCTGCTCGATCCGGAGCGACTCGTGATCGGCGGCGAATTGGCGCGGGCGGGCGAATTACTGCTCGGGCCGATCCGGCACGCGACCGAGCGATCAGTGATCGTGGACGAGCAGTCCATGCCGGACATCGTTCAGGCGCAGCTCGGCGCTCGCGCCGCGACTCTCGGCGCCGTCGCCTACGCGATCGACCAGGTCGCGATCGGCACCGAAACCGCCGCCTGACCGTTACCAAATCCTTGCGTTCAAGACTTGACGACAAGTTGTGGGAATGTCATGCTCATGTCAGCCGCCATCGAAGGCGGGACCAATCGGAGGTTTTTCAATGAAGATCGCCACCATGAGAGCGGTAGCAACTTCAGCCGCACTCCTGCTCACAGCTGCCACCCTTGCCGGATGTTCCAACGCCGCCGACACCGGCGGCAGCGCCAAGACCGCCGATGCGTCGCAAGCCACCATCGGCCTGCTCCTGCCTGACTCCGTCACGGCACGGTACGAAAGTGCCGATAAGCCATACTTCGAGGCAAAGGTCAAAGAGCTCTGCGCCGACTGCAAGGTGCTCTACGCCAACGCCGACGGTGACGCTGCCAAGCAGCAGCAGCAAGCCGAGTCCATGATCACCCAGGGCGTCAACGTGCTCGTCCTCGACCCGTTCGACGGCGAGGCGGCGGCGGCCATCGTCGCCAATGCGAACAACAAGAAGATCCCGGTCATCTCCTACGACCGCCTCATCAACAGCGCAGACCTCGACTACTACATCTCGTTCGACAACGAAAAGGTCGGTGAGCTGCAGGGCACCGCACTGGTCGGCCAGTTGAAGAAGCTCGGCGTCGCACCAGGCGATGGCGGCATCCTGATGGTCAACGGCTCGCCCACCGACAACAACGCCTCGCAGTTCAAGGCCGGCGCGCACAAGATCATTGACGCCAGCGGGTACAAGGTTCTGGCCGAGTTCGACACACCCGGATGGGACGGCGCCAAGGCCCAAGACTGGGTCGCCGGCCAGATCACCCAGTTCAAGGGTCAGATCAAGGGCGTGTACGCGGCCAACGACGGTACCGCCGCCGGCGCGATCGCCTCACTCAAGGCCGCAGGGGTTTCCCCGCTGCCACCGGTCACCGGACAAGACGCCGAACTCGCCGGCATCCAGCGGATTCTCGCGGGCGACCAGTTCATGACCGTTTACAAGGCGCTCAAGCCGGAAGCGGAGAAGGCTGCTGAGCTCGCGGTCAGCCTGACCAAGGGCGACAAGGCCAAGGGCGACACCACGGTGAAGACCAAGGGCGGCGCTGAGATCCAGTCCTTCCTGCTCACCCCGGTGGCGGTCACGGCGGACAACATTGGGTCCACAGTGATCGCGGATGGCTTCTACAAAGCCTCCGACGTCTGCACCGGCGATTACGCGGCAGCCTGCGCCACGGCCGGCATCAAGTAACACAACCCCGGTACACCCGGTCGGAGCCGCTCGCACACGGTCCCGACCGGGTGTACTTTCGCTCACAAGCGAACGCGGATGTCAGCCGAGGCCCCCATCCGCCGATTCAAAGGAGACATCGTGACGCTCGAAGACACCTCGATGCAACAAAAGCCCCCCACCAAAGAACCCGTCCTGTCTCTGCGAGGGATATCGAAGAGCTTCGGTGCGGTGCAGGCACTCACCGCCGTCGACATGGACGTCTACCCAGGAGAAGTCGTCGCCATCGTGGGCGATAACGGTGCTGGCAAGTCGACCCTGGTCAAGATTCTCGCCGGCGTGCACGGGGCGGATTCCGGGGAGATCACCTTCGAAGGCAAACGGGTGTCGATCCCGAGTCCCTCGGCCGCGCGCGACCTGGGCATCGCCACCGTTTACCAAGACCTCTCCCTGTGCGACAACCTCGACGTGGTGTCTAACCTTTTTCTCGGTCACGAGGTGGGCGGTTTCACCATGGACGAGGAAGAGATGGAGAAACACTCCTGGTCGCTGCTGCGCCAGTTGTCCGCCAAAATCCCCTCGGTGCGCATCGCCGTGGCTTCCCTTTCCGGAGGGCAACGGCAGACCGTCGCCATCGCACGCTCGCTCATCGGTGACCCGCTAGTGGTCATCCTCGACGAGCCAACCGCCGCACTCGGCGTTGCTCAAACCGCCGAGGTACTCAACCTGATCGAGCGGCTGAGGGAACGCGGTCTCGGCGTCATCCTGATCAGCCACAACATGGCCGACGTGCAGGCGGTCGCCGACCGCGTCGTCGTGCTCCGACTCGGGCGCAACAACGGCGACTTCCGCGTACCGGAGGTCAGCTACGAAGAAATCATTTCCGCCATCACGGGCGCGACGGACAACGCAGTCACACGCAGAGCGACCGCCCATACGGTTTCGGAGGACCAAAACTCATGACCACGACCCCCAACCCCGAGGCCCCGTTCAAGGGCCTGGCCGACACCCTCGATGAGCGAGTCACCCATCGCGAGGGACTCGGCGGCGCGATCTTGGATTTCCGCACGCGCGTGCGTGGCGGCGACCTGGGCTCTCTTCCCGTGGTTGTCGGCCTCGTTCTCATCTGGGCCATCTTCCAGGTGCTCAACCCGAATTTCCTCTCCGCCAACAACCTGGTGAATCTCACGCTGCAGTGCGCGGCCACCGGCACGATTGCCATCGGTGTGGTCCTCGTTTTGCTCGTCGCGCAAATCGACCTTTCCATCGGCTCCATCAGCGGTCTAGCCGCCGCGATCCTCGGCGTCGGGATGACACAGTTAGGCTGGCCCATCTGGCTCGCTATCATCGCGGCAATTGCTGCCGGTGCGCTGATCGGGCTCGTCTACGGGCTGCTCTTCACCAAGTTCGGGGTGCCGACGTTTGTGATTACGCTGGCCGGGCTGCTCGCCTTCCTCGGCCTCCAACTCCAAGTGCTCGGGCCGAACGGCTCGATCAACCTCCCCTACGACTCGTGGATCGTGCAGTTCGCCCAGCTGTGGTTCCTGCCACCGTGGGTTGGCTACACCTTGGCGGTCCTCGCCGCCGCCGGCATGTTCGGTTCGGACTGGCTGCGTGCCCGTCGGCGCACGAACGCCGGCCTGTCCTCCGGCTCCGTCTCGGTCATGATTCTCAAGAGCGTTCTGATGTTGCTGCTGCTGGTGGCCTCGGTAGCCTACCTCGCCACCGACCGAGGCGTCGGAATCATGTTCTTGATGTTCGTGGTGCTGGTCGTCGTCATGAACTTCTTCCTGGTGCGCACCCGCTGGGGCCGGGCGGTGTACGCGGTCGGTGGCAACGTCGAAGCGGCCCGTCGCGCCGGCATCAACGTCAACGCCATCTTCATTTCGGTGCTCGTGCTGGGCACCACGTTCGCGGCGGTTGGCGGACTGTTCGCGTCGGCCCGACTCACCTCGGCCAGCTTGTCCAGTGGTGGCGGCGACGTCAACCTGCTAGCCATCGCGGCGGCGGTCATTGGCGGAACCTCACTGTTCGGCGGCCGTGGCAGCGCCTACTCGGCGCTGCTGGGCATCCTCGTCATCCAGTCCATCTCGAACGGACTGACCCTGCTGAACCTGGGCTCGCCGGTGCGCTACATGGTCACCGGTGCTGTGCTGCTGGTCGCGGTCATCATCGATTCGCTGTCGCGGCGCTCCCGCGCCAGCCACGGGCAGGCCTAAAACCTGCAAGTGGATGGTCTGGGCGGACACCATGACAGGATGTAGCACGGCGACCCGACGCAGCTGAGGCGCCACGTCACCGAGAAGGATCCGTCATGCTCATAGTCACCATCGGACTGGTGGGTGCGCTCATTTTCGGCGCAGCCGATTTTCTCGGTGGGCTGGCCTCGAAACGCATCAGCGCCCTCAAGGTCACGGCGATCGTGGCGGCATCCGGCTTGGTCGTGCTCGTCTCTGCCATGCCGATCCCGCTGCTGCATGGAACCTGGTCGTGGAACGCGGTGCTGCTCGGCGGCATCTCGGGCGTCTCCGGGGCTCTGGCGATCTCGCTACTATACGGATGCCTGGCCATCGGGCCCATGAGCATCCTGTCGCCCACCACAGCGGTAGTGTCGGCCGTTGTTCCGATGCTGGCGGGGCTGGTGCGCGGCGAGCGCCTGCCGCCGCTCGGGTACGCGGCGATCGTGCTGGCCCTGATCGCTATCGTGCTGGTCGGCTTCGTGCCCGAGAAGGGCGCGGTGCGGCCGTCCCTGAAGGCGCTGTCGATGGCGGTGGGTTCCGGAGCGATGATCGGCACCTTTCTGATCCTCATCGATCTGACTCCGGATGACTCGGGACTCATTCCGCTGATCGCCAACCGCGCCGTGAATGCCGCAATCATGCTGCTCGTCATCGGCATCATTCTCGTGGTGACCAGAGTGCGGGCGGCGAGGACGGCCGCCCTGGTGGGCACAGGGGTGACCTCCACCGCCCGACAGGCCCGCGACTCCACCACAGAGGCCGGGAACTCGAGCACCAAAGCAGCCCGAGGCGGCCGCGAGCGAGCGCACGACAACTTGTGGCGCAACGGACTGGTCGTCGCACTGATCTGCGGTGGGTTGGACGCGTTCGCCAACATCCTGTTGCTGATCGGGCTGCGCATCGGCGAACTCACGGTGATGTCGGTGCTCACGGCGCTGTATCCGGCCGGCACCATCCTCCTGGCCGCGGTTGTGCTGAAGGAGCGCATCGCTCCGTTGCAGATCGTCGGCCTGGTGCTGGCCATCACGGCGGCCAGCATGTTGGCCATTACCTAACAGACGGAATCTCCACAAGCCTCGTGCTGTTCGAGGAGGCAACGCGTCATCGCAGCGGTAACTTTTCATGCGCAATAGACGCAAGAAGCGTATCGTGTGCGTATCGCTCCAGACCCCGGCGTGAATGTTGTGAAAGTACACATATGCAGGGGGCCTAAATGGCGATGAAACTGGACCTAACCGGCGCTTGGTTCCGGAGGCGATCGGGATGAAGCGGCTACAACACGTAGGTGGTTCCGTGCTCACCGGAGACGCACTCGCGGACGCCGTGTTGGACTACGCGCGAGCGCTCGGTAACGAACACCTGCTTGACGTGGTCGACATTCCCGTGATCGACGACCACGGGAAGTATGGGCGCGCTCAGATGCTCATCGGCTCCGGAATTCAGCTCATGAGCGTCACGGCGTCGTCGGTTTCCCCTGAGCTCGTGGACCACGACGCTGTCACCGCCATCCTGCGCCAGACGGCCGGAAAGAGTAGCGTCCATGCGCGCCCGTTCGGATTCGCCGACGCCGGCAACATCGACGAGTTCGTCTATGCCTCAACCGCGCCCGAGCAGTATTGAGTTTCGGGGCAGTAACAGGATTCGAGCTGGGAATTTCAGCCCGAGACCGCGAGGAACAGCAGCCCCAGCGCGGGCGGTACCAGTTGAACCAGTGCCGCCCGCCACAGTCGCGGTGAGGAAATCAGCAGCACGAGTCCGGCCAGCACCATTGACGCGGCGCCGGCGACCATGAGTCCGGCTCCGACCGCCGCATAGCCGAGGGCGATGACCACCATCCCTGCTACTGCGATCAGCGCCAAAAAGAGATTGTAGAAACCCTGGTTGAACGCGAGCGGCCTGGTGGCATCCACCTGTTCCTGGCTGCGGATGCCGAAAATCTTGCGGGTGGACGGCGCCGACCAGCGCAACGACTCCAACACGAAGATGACGAAGTGAATGAAGACGGCCACGCCGAGGAAGGCCAATGCCACCGCGATCACCTGGCCACCTCGCTGTCGATGCGTTCCATCGGGTCAGTTTGGCACGATCCCGACGGCGACAGGCGAGCGGGTCATTTCACCCGCAAACTCACCCGCATCGTGAAACAGACGTTCTGGGTTTTTGAGACAATTGCGGTAACGGGTGAATTCACCGTCTTAGTCGGTTGCCGATTGACCATCGGCACGCCGCCGGGAGTAGTCGTATCGATCATCCCGACTTAGTGGGTGCTTGCCGGTTTCGGGTTGCACGAGTCGCAGATCCGCCGTTTATGCGTCAGGGGTCGCGCTCACCGAGGTTCGGGATACCTGTCAGGGGAAGAAGTACATGGGGGTACGGCGAGTGGTGGGGACGCCGTTGGTCGGGGCCCCGCCGCTGCCCCGCTACCTGGTGCGAAATATCCCTGCCGAGGACCGGCTGGGCGCATTCACGAGAGACTACCCGCTGACCCTTCTTCGAGCTCCGGTTGGGTTGGGTAAGCGAACGCTGGTGGCGTCCTGGCTTCGCCACGGGGCGACAGACCTCAGGCCACTGTGGCTACGCTTGCCACACGACACCGCGCAAGCCTCTGACGTGATCGACCTCGTGAACCATACCCTCGACTCCAGGGCGCCGCTGCTGCCGATGCTGAGCGACCACTACCGGTGGCGTGAACGCGATCGCCCCACGGTCATCGTTGTAGACATCCGGGCGCTGAACCTCACTGCCGACCAACTTGAAGAGATCGAGCACGCCACACGAGTCCAGCACCGACTTCCTATGGTTGTGATCCAAGACACTCTGTCTGGCTCGGCGTTGGCCCATGACCGCAGACACCCGGTTATCACGGCCTACGACCTGCAGCTCGCCCCAACGGCACTGCGAGACACACTTGAGCGGCACCACGTGCAGGTCCCAGAGTCCATCGTCACGGCACTTTGCGACAATTATCGGGCCAGCCCTGTCATGGTTTCTGCGCTGGTCGAGCAGCTCACCGAGCATGATAGACGGCCCGAAGAATCGCTTGCGTGGGCGCACGCGACCTCACTCACCCGCCTCGCTCGGCGGTTGATGCCGCACGAGGACTCGGCGGCACTGGCGTTGCTCACGATGCTGCCGACAATCGACGAAAACCGTCTCGTCGAGAAACTCGGGCACGAATACAGCGCACTGCCCTTTCGCGAGCTGGCTACGCGCGGTTATCTGGAACGCGTCGTCCTCGACGACAACCGTGCAGTTGTCCGTTTGCCGGATTTCGTGCGCGAGATCGTGCGGTCAGTGATGTTGCCCTACTACTTGGACGACCGCACGCGACTCCACCTGATCGCATCGTCGCTGAGTCTCAACGACAACGACCTGCTTGCGGCGGTTCAGCAGCTGCTGTTGCTCAACGACGTCGCTGCGGCAGTGGACCTCTGCTGCGCACACTGGGAGGCTTCGCTACGACGCAGCCTCGACAAGACACGCGAGGTCTGCGCCTCGATCCCCGAAGATGGCATCCGGTCAAGCCTCGAAGCGAGTGCTGCCGTGGTGCTCATCCATCTGGCAACGCCCAGAATAGACCCGCCGGGAACCTTGACCGCCCGGGTGTTGGCAGCACAGGCTGGTGAGCTTGCGGCGCTCAAGCCGCACGCGAGGCTGACGGTGTCCACGGCGCGAATCAATTTGCTGCTGGAACGCGGATGCATCGACACGGCTGAGCGCGAGGTCCACGACACTCACGTCAGCCTGGGGCTGGGTAACAGTCGCCCCGACCTCGCCGTTGACAGAATGTACCGAGACTTCTTGTTGGCCGCAGGTCGCACCGCACTTTTCAGGGGGAGACTGCGCACGAGCGCGCGTTTGTATGACGAGGCACTGAGCATCGCCCAGATCACCAGCGCCCCCCGGTCCACCTACCAGGCGCTAATCGGTAAAGCATTGTGCCTGTCACTCAATGCGGAGTTCTTAGCCGCACAGGAACTGCTCGATCACGCAACCGCGATCGAAGAACAGTTCGCCTGGGGGAGATCGCAAGCCTCGGCCGAAAAGACTTGGTGCCAGTGTCTGATTTGGGATTTCCAGGGCGGCCATGCCCGCATCCAAAAAACTCTGGCTGCGGCGACAAGCGCCCACCCCGCGAACGCCGCGTGGGGGGCGGTCATTGCCTACATGCAGGCGAGTCTGTTTCGTCACGATGGTCGCCACGCCGAGGCCGAAAGTCTTCTTCGAACCCATCTTGAGTCAATCATCCCCACTCCGCCGATGCCACTGTTTCGCCACACGGCCGCCGCCTTCCTCGCAGTCTGTCTACTCGACTCCCGACAACCTGGAGCCGCGCTTGAAGCGCTGAACCACCGCGCCCCCCACGAGATCGAGCCGCAGTTTCTGCCAGCTATCGAGGCGCTTGCCCATATTTCCCGTGGGCAGCCGCTCGCCGCGCTCGAAGCGACCGAAACAGGCCTGAATAACAGAGCCGCACAGCCGAAGACGGCGCTCTTATTCATCTATCTGGCGCGAGCCGTGGCGCTGGAAACCCTCGGCTTCCACGACGCTGCCGAGGATGCCTTTCTCAACATGTTGGGCATTGCCACCAACTCGGGTATGCAGCTCACCATCGGCAACCCGGCAGCGTCGACCCTCACAGTAATCCGCCGCAGGGCGCAGGTCAAAGAGCCGCGGCTGAATGCTGACGCGATCCATCTCGGAACGGAACCAACCCCCATCGTGGGCAGCGGTGCAGGCACGCTAACCAAGCTGACCAAGAAGGAGCGTGAGGTCTTACGTCACCTGATCGGGAACGTCACACTGGGCCAGATCGCTGCGAAGCTGTACATCAGCGAGAATACCGTCAAGACACACACCAGGAACTTGTATCACAAGCTCGGCGTGAGTTCTCGACACGATGCGGCCGAGATCGCCATCAGGTGGGGAATTTCGTCATAACACCTGCCGTTGGGACGCTCGCTTTTCTGCAGCTTCCTGACGACTGTTGTAGGGCTTGCGGTCGAGGGCCAACCATTGCGCGTACGTGTGGTCGCGGCCGAGCGCACAGGTGCAACTGATCCGAATGACGTCGCCGGTTTCCGCGACGTGATGCGTCTCGACATGCGCCCCGTGCGGCACGCGACGCGTGGGGGCCTCCGGCGTTACCACCAGCGAGCGTGCCGTGTCGTGATGCGTTAGAGCTCGCGCTGCCGTCTTGTGAACCGGGGAGTGCATCGGCGCCTTGCTCTCTGAATTGGAGTTCTATCGCTTGGAGCCTAAAACGCGACGCGATGGACTTCCCACTGATCCGCTGAACTTCACCCGTGAACCCACCCAGCTCATGCGCTACTGCCGAGGGCCGAGCCCCCAAACAGGGGCTGACCGATCAACCGACCGCCGGCCCCGCATGAAAAAACTCATGGGCCGCTGCCCTATGCTGCACGGTGATCTGCTCGAACAGGGCAAGGCTGTCGAAGCCGGGCCAGTTGTCCGGCAGCGCGGCCGGCGGCAGGCCCGGGTCAAGGTAGGGCAGGATGCGCCACTGATCGAGCGCACGGATGAAGCGTCGAAATGATCCGCCGGCATCCTGCAGGTCGGTGCCGTGCGGTTCTGTATCGTGCGGGTCTGTACCGTGCCGGTCTGTGTCGTGCGGGTCGACGCCGCCGGTCGGAATGCCCCGCTGAGACTCCAGAAAATTGCGGTGCAGCCCGGCGAGACGCTCGAGATCCCACCAGCGGCGGGCGGCCTCTGCCAGACTGTGCGCGGTACGGGGTGTGTCGGTGAGAAAGATGGTCACCTGTTCCCCCAGGTGCAGCTCGGTCACGATCTGCTCGACCTCATCCGTGAGGAACGCCGGGCAGATCCACAGCCCGGTAGACACGGTGCCGCAGCCGATCCAGCCGAGACGCTGCCGAAGCAGGTGGCGCACGCCCCGCTGCGTCTCAGGGATCGAAAACGACAGCAGGCACCACTGGTCGCCGTCGGCCATCTGGCGAAAGGTGAAGATGCGGCGGTCGCCGCTCTCCAGCATCGGGACCGCCTCCGGATTCAGCGCGTATCCGGCCGCGGCCTGCCGCGTCTCGGGGAGGAGCAGGCCCTTCGCCTTCACCCGGGAGATGGCAGTGCGGGTGTGCGGGGCACTGACCCCCACCGCATTCATCAGGCGGATCAGTTCTGCCACCGAAATCCATCCGCCCAGGCGGCGCAGGCCCACGCCCACGATCGTGCGCAGCAGCGAGGTGGCGCTGCCGGAGCGGGCGTCGACGTCGTCAAGGATCACCCGCGGCGCTTTGGCTCTGGCCCGGGGTGGCGTAGACCGGTCACGACGGCAGCCGTTCCAGTTCCTCCCGGATGGCCTCCACCCCGAGCCACAGCTCTTCGAAGCTGGTCGACAGCGGCGACAGGCCCAGCCGGATGCCGTTCGGGGTGCGGAAGTCGGGGATGATGCCGCGCTGCCACAGTGCCGCGTTCACCTGGCGGAACCGGTCGTGGGTGATGGTGATGTGGCTGCCGCGGCGGGCGGCGTCCCGCGGGGAGGCGAGGCCGACCCCCAGCGGAGCAAGCACCGCGTCGGTCAGCGCGATCGCGTATTCGGTCATCCGCACCGACTTCTCGCGCACCGCGACAACTCCCACGCCGCCGATCAGCTCGAGCATGTCGCGCATCGGCAGCATGCCGATCACCGGTGGGGTGCCACTGATGAACCGGCGAAGGCCCGGGTGCGGCTGGTAATCAGGACCCATGGTGAACGGTTCGCTGCTGCCCATCCACCCCCAGATGGGCTGCTGGAAGGTGTCGTGGTGCTCGGCGCGCACGTAGCCGAAGGCAGGGGCGCCGGGTCCGCCGTTCAGATATTTGTAGGTGCAGCCCGCCGCCAAATCCACGCCCCACGCGTCCAGTTCGGTGGGCACGACGCCCACCGAGTGGCACAGGTCGAACAGCACGAGCGCGCCGGCCCGGTGGGCCGCCGCGGTGACGGCTGGCGCATCGGCCAGGTAGCCGGATCGGTAGTCCACGTGGCTGAGCACCACCAGGGCGGTGTCCGGCCCGCAGGCGGCAGCAACCTGCTCGGCGGTGACGCCGGCATCCGGCTCCGGGGTGATCCAGATGAGGGTCGCGCCGCGCTCGGCGGCGATGCCCTGCAGCAAGAACCGATCGGTGGGAAAGTTGCCGGTGTCCACGACGATTTGGTGCCGGCCCGGGCGGGCGTCCAGTGCGGCGCGCATCAGCTTGTAGAGGATGACGGTAGTGGAGTCACCGATGAAGGTTTGCCCGGCGGCCGCGCCGAGCGTCACCTGGCCCAGGGTGTCGCCGAGGGTGAGCGGCAGGTCGTACCATTCCTCGTCCCAGCCCCGGCTCAGCCGGGCGCCCCAGGCCTGGGTGGCGAAGGACGCGAGACGTTCGGCGCTGGCGGCCAGCGGGCGGCCGAGCGAGTTCCCGTCGAGGTAGGCGACGACATCCGCCTGGGCGACGAACAATTCGCGGTGGGCGCGCAGCGGGTCGGTCGCATCGAGGGCGCGGGCTGCATCCAGGCTGGTGTCGGTCAGCGGGTCGGTCATCTGGGTCGCTCCTTAGATTCGGGTGAAACAGCTGCTGCACTGAGCACGGATGCACCAGCGAGCCAGGCGGGGACATCCGGCAGTGCAACTCCGGCGATAAAGCTGACGGCGGGGCCGAATCCACCGGTGCGCGTTCCTACGATGCTGCGCACGACGGCGTCGCTGTCGAGGCCGGCGTCTTGCAGGGCGCGCAGTTCGCGGAGGTTGACACCAAGCGGCAGTGGGCCGTTACCGAGGTCGGTGCCATAGACAACGGTGCCGCCGAACCGGTGGAACCGGCGCAGGTTGTCCTGGGCGGTGGCGAAGTCCGCGCCGTACTTTCCCCAGCCGTGGATATCGAGGGTGCTGATCCACTGCTGCGAGCCGGCCATCGACTTTACGAGGTCGTCATCAAGCCGTTCTGTCCACGGCGTGTGAGCGAGCCGATCGACACCGGCCGCGAAGGCTCGTTCCGCTTGGCCGATGCCTTCGGCGTGCGCGACCACGGTGGTGCCCGCCGTGTGGGCATGGGAGACCAGGGCGGCAAGGGTGCTGTCGTCGAGCACCGGGCCGGCATCGGAGTTGAGGGTGATCTTGATGAAGCTGGCGCCGACGGCCAGTTGCGCGTCGATGGCGGCCGTTGCAGTCTCGGGCGAAGACACCTCGGCCACGCACTGCGACGGCGCCCACGCCCGATCAGTCGGATACCCGCCCGGCGCGGTGAGGAACGCTCCGGCGAAGCGCACCGACGGCAGAGCCGGGTTGTCGGGCCAGCCGCGGGCGATGTCGGGATTCCAGCCGAGGTCGTCGACTGCGGCGATGCCACCAGCGAGAAGCGCAGCGCCGTCGATGAGTCCCAGGTGGACGTGCGCGTCGGTGAGGGGAGGAAGCACGGTGCCAGCCAGGTGTGCGCTCGGGGCGGGGTCGGCATCCGTGGCGATGCGAATGCTGCCACCGTCGACGACGAGCGCGGTCGAGCCGAGCCACCGGCCGGCCCAGCACTCGTCGACCGAAAACACGGAATCAATCACCGGTGATTCCACTCACCGAATTTCGGTCCGAACAGCATACAACTCGGGGAAAAACGTGAGGTCGAGCGCCTTCTGCAAGAAGCTGACCCCGCTCGATCCGCCGGTGCCCCGCTTCATGCCGATGATGCGCATCACCGTCTTGACGTGTCGGAACCGCCACAGTTGGAAGTTGTCTTCGAGGTCGACGAATTCCTCGCAGGTCTCATAGGCGAGCCAGTGCTGGTCGGGGTGCTCGTAGATTTCCCGGAAGGTGTCCACCAACTCGGGGTGGAACGCGTAACCCTGGGTGACATCCCGTTCCAGCACGGATGCGGGAACGTCGAATCCGTGCCGCGCGAGGTAGCGCAGGAACTCGTCGTACACGCTCGGCTCACCGAGCAACGTGGACAGCAGTTCGTGCGCCTCCGGGTTCGACTCGAACACCTTCAACATGCCGGCGTTCTTGTTGCCGAGCAGAAACTCGACGGCGCGGTATTGGTAGGACTGGAATCCGGAGGCGTTGCCCAGATAGCCACGGAACTGCGCATACTCGCTCGGCGTCAACGTCGCGAGCACGGACCACTGTTCGGTGAGTTGGCGCTGAATGTGTTTGACCCGAGCGATGCGTTTGAGAGCAACCTGCAGTTCGTCATTCGCGATCAGATCTCGCGCCGAGAGCAGCTCATGCCGCATGAGCTTCAACCACAGTTCGCTGGTCTGGTGCTGGATGATGAACAGCATCTCGTCGTGGTGCACAGGATCGCTCACCGGAACCTGCGCCGCGAGTAGCTTGTCCAGGTGCAGGTAGGAGCCGTAGCTCATCCGGTCTTTGAAATCGGTGACGATGTCGGCTTCGATCGCTCGTTCACCGGTAGAAGAAGTTGGCATGCCGACACCCTATTACACTTTCGCGACGGTCGCCTACCTTTTGTGACACCATCCCCGTCCGCCCCACCCGTTTCACGGAGTTTCTGTGCCCGAGGGCCGTGGTTGCCGAGGCACAGGGACTTCAGCGACAGGAACTCCGTGAAATGGGATCAGGACGCAGGTGCGCTGCTACAGCGCGGCGAGTTCCTCCAGCACCGTGTCGCCCGGGCGGGCGGGTTCGATACGGGCGGTGATCTCCGCGCGCACGAGCAACTCGTCCATGCGGCGACGACGCGACTTGGGCACCAAGGTGACGACGGTGCCCTTCTTGCCGGCGCGGCCGGTGCGGCCGGAGCGGTGCAGATACGACTTGTACTCGTCCGGCGCATCCGCCTGAATGACCAGGGTGATGTCGTCGACGTGGATGCCTCGAGCCGCGACATCCGTGGCCACCAGCACATTGACGCGACCGCTGGTCAGCAGCGCGAGGTTGCGGGTGCGGCGGGATTGATTCAGGTCGCCGTGCAAGCTCGTTGCCGGGATGCCGGCATCCTCGAGACGATCGGCCAACTGCTCGGCGAATGCCCTGGTGCGCGCGAAGATCAGCGTGCGGTGCTCGCCGGATGCGAGCTGCTCGATGATCTCACCCTTGTCGCGCTGCTCGATCAGCAGTACTCGGTGGTCGATTGTGGAGTGCTCCTGGTCTTCGCCGGCAACCTCGTGCACGGCCGGGTCGACGAGGTAGTCCTTGACGAGCTTGGCGACGGCGCGGTCCAGCGTGGCAGAGAACAGCATCTTTTGGCCGCCCGGTTTGGTGGCGCTCAGGATGCGCTCCACCGGCTCGAGGAAGCCCAGGTCGCACATGTGGTCGGCCTCGTCGATCACGGTGACGAAGACCTCGCTGAGGTCCAGGCGGCCCTGCTCGATGAGATCCTCGACGCGGCCCGGGGTGGCGATGACGATGTCAACGCCGCGCTGCAGCGCCGACACCTGGCGGTACTGGGGCACGCCGCCGACGATCGTGACGGTGAACAGGCCGACGCTGCGGGCGATGGGCTGCACGGTGCGGTCGATCTGCATGGCCAGCTCACGGGTGGGCGCCAGGATCAGCGCGCGGGGCTTGCGGCCCTGCTTGCGATCCTTGGCTCCGTTGTTCTCCATGAGCCGCTCCACCAGCGGCGCGCCGAACGCGATGGTCTTGCCGGAGCCGGTCTTGCCGCGGCCGAGTACATCCTTGCCGGCCAGAACGTCGGGGATGGTGGCAGCCTGGATCGGGAACGGCAGGGCCGCTCCCATCGCGGCGAGCTGGCGGGTGATGTTGTCGCCGATGCCGAGCTCGGGGAAGGTGCGGCCGTCGGCCTCGGTCGCCGTGAGCACCTGTGCCTCGAGGCGCTCGAGAACGACGTCTTCGTGCGGGGCGAAGTTCGTCTTGTGGTCGCGGTTCGGGTAGAAGTCGGATTCGCGGCGCGGGGCGCGGTCGGAGTGATCTGGGCGATCGTACGAGCGGGTGGGGCGGTCCGAGTGATTCGGGCGATCGTACGAGCGGGTGGGGCGGTCGCTGCGGCTCGGGCGGTCGCTGCGGCTCGGGCGGTCACCGTAAGCCGGACGACTGTCGTGGCTCGGGCGTTCGGTGCGAGCGTTGTAGGAGCCACGCTCGGTGCGGTCGCCGTAGCTGGGGCGCTCGGTGCGCGGGGCGCGGTCGCCGTAGCTTGGACGGTCGGTGCGGACCGGACGGTCACCGTAGGACGGGCGGTCGGTGCGCGGTGGCCGGGCGCTGTACGAGGAACGCTCGGTATGCGGGGCGTGATCACCGGTGGCGGGGCGTCCACTGCGGTCCGGGCGATCACCGTAGGACGGGCGCTCGGTGCGGTTGGCCCGGTCGTTGTAGCTGGGGCGCTCGGTGCGGTTCGGCCGGTCGCCGTAGCTGGGACGGTCGGTGCGCGGCGCGCGGTCGTTGTAGGGCGTGCGCTCGTTGTGGGACGGGCGGTCGGTGTGATTGGTGCGGTCACCGTAGCTGGGGCGTCCCGTGCGATTCGTACGGTCACCATACGACGGACGCTCGGTGCGGCTAGGGCGGTCACCATACGACGGGCGCTCGGTGCGTCCGGCGCGCTCGTTATGGGACGGCCGGTCACCGTGTGAACGGTCACCGTAAGCGGGACGCTCGGTGCGCTGCGGCCGGTCGCCGTACGGGCGCCAGTCTGGTCGGGAGTCGTTCGCTGCGGGACGGGAGGTTTCCGAGCGCTTGGCACGGTCATCCGCGCTCCAACGTTTCTTGACGGGGGCGCCGGATTCGGGGCGGAAACCACGATGTCCGGGGCTTCGACTTCCGGCAGTGCGTGAGTCGCGAGGGTCACTCTTTTTATAGGAGCGGCCGGTGGCAGGCTTATTGAAAGGCATGGTTCTTTCCGGGTTGTTTCTTAGTGCATGGCAGCGCACGACCAGCGTGGCCGTACCTCTGTAAGGAACCCGGGCAGTCTCTGGCCAGGACCGTTCACATACGTGATTTTCCCGTCCGGTGCATGTGGATACACCCTTGGGGAACCGGCCCGAAAGACTTACAAACCCATTCGCGAGACGTCGCGATGTCTAGAGCCGACTGAACAACGTTACCCTATCCGCGCCTGATTAACACTAAGGTGAGGCAACCATGCTGCGCCCGACCCGAGAAACCCTGTGCATCCGCGCCCTCATCGGGCTGCTCGCGGCCGGCGTCATCCTCGTTCTCGGCGCCTGCGCATCCGGTCCGCCACCGGCACCAACGAAGGCGGTCGCGGTGCCCGCACAGCAGCACGCGCTCGTGTATCCGGACGTCACAACCGTGAGCAACATCGGCTACGGGACAGCCGACGGGCAGCCGCTGCTCCTCGATGTGTGCCTGCCCTCGGATGCCGCCGAGACGTCACGCCCGGCACTCATCGGCGTGCACGGAGGCAGCTGGCGCAGCGGGGACAAGGCCGACCAGAGCTGGATGGGGATCTGCCGCTGGCTGGCATCCGAGGGCTACGTGACGGTGTCGGTGAACTACCGGCTCGCGCCGACCCACACCT
Organism: Terrimesophilobacter sp.; assembly: GCA_039924285.1. Lineage (GTDB taxonomy): Bacteria > Actinomycetota > Actinomycetes > Actinomycetales > Microbacteriaceae > Parafrigoribacterium. The sequence continues at coordinate 67,842 of JBDTBD010000003.1, forward strand.
TCCCGTCCCAGATCGTGGATGTGCGGCAGGCGGTGCGCTGGCTTCGCGACCCAGACCAGGTAAGCCGGTACCACGTCGATCCCGCGCGGATCGGCGCGATAGGCGGGTCCGCCGGCGGCAACCTCGTCGCGCTGCTGGGCACCGAGGGGTCCGGCGCGCTCGATGCGGGCACCCGGGTCGCCGCGGTGGTCGACCTCAGCGGCCCGGTGGATCTGACCGCGGACGGCGCCGCGACATCCGGTTTTGAGCAAACCCAGTTGTCGTACCTCGGTTGCGCCGACTACTCGAACTGCCCCGCCGCACCGGAGGCGTCGCCGACCTACCAGGTGGATGCATCCGACCCACCATTCTTCATCGCGCACTCCACCCACGAGTTCATCCCGCTGGCCCAGGCCACGCAGTTCGTGGCGGCGCTGCGAGCGCACGGCGTGGCGACCACCTTTGTCACCACACCCGGTACGAAGCACGCGACCGCGATGCTGAATGACGCCCTGCGCGCCCAGATCACGGAATTCTTCCGCAGCACCCTTGGGTAGACATCCGCTCACTTGCGCCTTGGTGTTGTTCCCGGGCCCCGGGAGGGTGCACAAAATGCACGTCTGTTAGCGGGACGGTGAGGGCTCGCATTCTGGTGTCCGCCTGGATGAAGTAGTCGCCGGCGGCCACCAGGTCCGAAAGAGCGAGCACCGCGCCCTGGTGCCCGATGCGGCGGGGACACTGCCCCGTGGAGCACGCGCGAGCGCTCATAGTGTGAGAGAAGAGGCAGCCCGAGGAGCACCGCGGCCGTGATGCCGCAGAAGTGGGCGTGTGTCGGCATCGTCTGCTGATAAGCGAGGGCGCGATCGAGCAGCGCGAGATCGCCGAACACGGGTGTGCGGATGCCGCGATACGGTCGCTGCAAATCTTGGTTGCGGAGGCGGTTGCGCCCGAGACCCGCATGCAACATCCGTGCGGGGCGTTATGCACAGCACCATGACTTGCAGGTTGTTGTTGTTCCCAAGGCCTGGGAAGGTGCACAAGGCGCAAGTCAGCGAGCGGCCGGCTACGACCTCAGGCGGCGCGGCGCTCCAACCGGCGCTCCTTGGCACCCTCCACCAGGTAGTACAGCACGGGCAACACCACGAGGGTGAGCAGTGTTGAGGACACCAGCCCGCCGATCACGACCAGCGCGAGCGGCTGCGAGATGAACCCGCCGTGCCCGGTGATTCCGAGCGCCATCGGCAGCAGCGCGAAGATCGTGGCCAGCGCCGTCATGAGAATGGGCCGCAGCCGGCGACTGGCGCCGTGCACGATCGCATCGCCCACCCGCATCCCACGGGTGCGGTACTGGTTGATCAGGTCGACGAGCACGATGGCGTTAGTCACCACGATGCCCACGAGCATGAGCACCCCGATGAGGGAGGGCACCCCGAGCGGCACGCCCGAGATCACCTGCAGGATGATGCCGCCGGTCGCCGCGAACGGGATGGACACCAGCAGCAGCAGCGGTTGGCGCAGGCTCTTGAAGGTCGCCACCATGACGACGTAAACGATGAGGATGGCCACCAGCAGGGCGAGACCGAGCTGGCCGAACGCATCCGACTGCTGCGAGGCGACGCCGCCGAGTTCTGCCTTCGCACCGGCGGGCAGATCCACCTTGTCGACGGCCTGCGTGACGACGGCGGAGGCCGTGCCGCCGTCGTCGCTCTTCGGCGCCACGCTCACGGTGGCCGAGCGCAAGCCCTTGACACTGGTGATGCTCGCCGGTCCGTTGACGGTCGTCACGGCGGCGAGGTTGCTCAGCGGCACCGGGCCTGCCACCGTGGGAATGGTGAACGCCTTCAGTTGCTCGACACTGGTCGGGGTGCTCGCATTGCTGATGTAGATAGACATCGTCTTCTCGTCGATGACGACAGAGCCGACGGCGCTCGGCAGCATGGCCTGCGAAACGATGCCTCCGACGGCCATCTCGGTGAGTCCTGCCGCGGCGGCCTTGTTCCGGTCGACCACGACCGCAATATAGGGCAGCGACGCGGACAGGTTGCTGGTGGCGGCGCCGGTGACGGCCAAACCCTTGACCGACGCGAGGACCGCATCCGCCGCCGTGCGCAGCTGCGTGTCGTTGCTGGCGGTGATGTTGACGCGGATGTCGGAGGAGGCGAAGCCGGAGCTGGCCGCGGCGAGCGCGACGTCGCCGACCCCGGCGAGCTTGGACAGGTTCTTGCGCACCGTGGCCTGCAGTGCCGCCTGGTCGACGTCGGGGTTGGTCGTGACCGAGAAGGAAATTCCGCCACCGCCGCCGAAGGCCGCCGCGAGCGAACTGCCGCCGGAGCCGATGGAGGTCTGCACCGTCCCAATGCCCTTGGTGGCGCGCAGGGTCTTCTCGACGACCGTTGCGGCCGCATCCTGCGCATCGAGGCTCGCGCCGAGCGGCAGCTTTTGGGTGACCGTGAGGGTGTTCTGGCCGCTGTCGCCGATGAAGTTCGTCTTGAGACTGGGCACCAGGGCGACGGTGCCGCCGAGGATCAGGAACGCGACCAGGATGGTCACGGCTGGTCGTTTCAGGGTCCAGTGGATGACGGGCAGGTAGCCGCGTTGCAGGCGGGTCGGATGCGCGAGCTCCTCCTCGGCGGACATCCCCACCTCGGCGCGGCGACGGGAGGAGCGGGTGGCGGCGGGTACTGCGGGGTCGGAAGTGACGGCGGAAGGGACGGCGGCGGCGGGGACTGCGGCGTCGGAAGTGTCGTCAACAAGCATGGCGGCGACCGGTTCAGAAGCGGGCTGCTCGTGCTTGCCTAGGAACCAGTAGGCGAGCACCGGCACGATCGTCAGCGCGACGAACAGGGACGCGCCGAGGGCGATCGTCACGGTGAGGGCGAATGGGCGGAACAGCTCTCCGGTGATGTCGCTGACCAGGGCGAGCGGCAGAAACACCGCCACAGTGGTGATGGTCGAGGCGGTGACAGCCGTGGCGACCTCCCGTACCGCCGCGGTGATCGCGCGCACCTTGGTGTCACCGAGGGTCAAGTGCCGCTTGATGTTCTCGATGACGACGATCGAGTCATCCACTACCCGCCCGATCGCGATCGTGAGGGCGCCGAGGGTGATGATGTTGAGCGTGTAATTGGCGGCCTGCATGCCGATGAACGTGATGAACACGGACACCGGGATCGAGATCGCCGTGACCAGGGTCGAGCGGATCGACATCAAGAAGATCAGGATGACGATGACCGCAAAGAACAGTCCGAGCAGACCTTCGGTGGCGAGCGAATCGATGGATTGCTGGATGAACGGGGCCTGATCGAAGACGACGGTGAGCTGGGTGTTGTGGCCGAGCGCCTTCTGCAGGTCGGGGAGCAGGGCGCGCACGTCCTTGGAGACGGCGACGGTGTTGCCGGCGGGTGTCTTGGTCACGGCGATGGTGAGGGCGGGCTCCCCGTTGACGCGGGAGATTCCGGTGATCGGACTGTCCGCGATGGCAACGGAGGCGACGTCCGCGATGGTGAGCGGGGTCGTGGTGCCCGGAGCGCCGGCTAAGGGACCGGCGGGACTCGCAGCGCGCACGAGCGGCAGCGCGGCGATGTCATCGACCGAACCGAGGCGGGAGCCGGCCTGCACGCTGAGCGTCTTGTCGCTCTCGGTGATGGACCCCGCTGGCAGCAGGGCACCGTTGGCTGTCAGTGCGTCGCGGATTGCCTGGGGGCCGAGCCCGGCGGCGGCCAGTTTGGCGGCATCCGGGGTGATCGACACGCGTTGCGCCGTGGTGCCGAGCAGGGTGGCCTGGCGCACACCGTCGACGCCTTGGATGTCGGTGAGCGTCGATCCTTGGATCGCGCTGGTGAGGGTTTGAGCGTCCAGGTCGCTGGTCGCGGCGATCTGCACGACGGGGAGGTCGTCGATGGATCCGGTGATCACTCGCGGGTCCACATCCGCTGGAAGTGCGCTCTTGATGCGGTTGATCGCCCGCTCAACCTTTTGCTCGGCGGAGATCAGGTCGGTGCCATACGCGAACGATGCGGACACTGTGGAGCGGTTGGTGCTCGAGGTCGCGGTGGTGCTCTCCAGGCCTTCCACGCTCTGGATGGCGGTTTCGATCGGGCCGCTGAGGTACTGGTCGACGACCGCCGGAGCCGCGCCAGGGTAGGAGGTGACGACGACCAACTGCGGAAAGGTGAGGGAGGGGATCAGCTCCTGCTTGAGCGAGGTGAGGGCGATCGATCCGAACACGCCGACCACGACGGTGACAAGTGCAATCAGGGCACGGTTGCGCAAGCTGAACACGGAAAGCAGATGCACGGAGGATTCTCCCTGGAATGCGGATGCCACAGACTGCGGCAAAGGAACACACGCACGACGTCGTGCTTCTGTCGAATTATCTCATCAGGGTCTTGGAGCGTGCGTACTCCCGCGGGATGAGATGCCGGCGCGCCCGAGTGGGTTGCGATCATCGACGATCATCGACGATCAGCGGCAGGATGCGGTCGGCCAGCGCGGTATACGCTGTCGCTGACGTGGTTCCCCGCCGGTTCGCCACAAGCGAGGCCAGGGCACGGGCGCGGTGCGAGGTACTTCCTGAGCGAATGACCATGAGGTAGCTAGAGAAGGATTGGCCTAGTGAATGTGAGGCCGTGAGCGGTTGTGGATTGCGAGGTGATTTCTCTGGGAACCGAGACCGTCTGGCAGCGCGTTCGTGGTGGACGCACCGGCCGTACGGTGCAATTGCTCCTGGGCTTGTTCCTCTACGGGATCGCTATCGCCATGATGGTCCGCGCCGCCGTAGGGGTCTCGCCCTGGGACTGTCTGGCGCAGGGGTTGTCGATCAAGACCGGCCTCGGGTTCGGCCTGGTGACCAATATCGTCGGCGGGTTCGTGCTGCTGCTGTGGATCCCGATCCGGCAGCGGCTGGGCATCGGAACGGTGCTCAACGCCCTGCTGATCGGGCCGAGCGCGGATGTCGGACTCGCTTTTATCGCGGAGCCGTCCGTGCTGTGGCTGCGCATCCTCCTCTTCACCGGCGGGCTGGTCTTGCTCGCGGTCGCGACCGGGCTTTACCTCGGCGGCCGCTTCGGTCCAGGGCCGCGCGACGGACTGATGACCGGGATCAGCACCAAGTTCGGCTGGCCGATCTGGGCGGTGCGCACCTCGCTGGAGGTGACAGTGCTGGCGATCGGCTGGCTGCTGGGCGGCAACGTCGGTTTCGGGACCCTCGCGTTCGCGCTGCTGGTCGGGCCGCTGGTGAACTGGGCCATGCCGTTGCTCTACATCCGCCCGCGTTCTGTCGCGGCCGGTGAGGTCGAGGTCGGAGTCGAACCAGCGCGATAGTTCCCGTTGCGGCTAAGTGTTCCCGTTCCGCGGGGCACAATTAGCCGGAACGGGAACAGTTACAGGTGGTGATCCGCGTACACCGTCTTAGCGTCGCGGACGAAGTGCGCACCCCTCTTCTTGAATGATGAAAGTTGGCCGGGGAGGGTTGCGCCGGCGCCAAACGCGATATAACGTGAATCCAAATAGACGCGATATATCGTGATTATGCATCCGCCGGATGCGGAACTCGACGAGACGCAACGGCCCAGCGGGACGCAATGGCCCGACGAGACACAATGGCACAGGAGACGCAATGGCACAGGAAAAATGGATGATCGACGGTGAGAAGACCATCGACATCGAATCGGTCCGCAACCTGAAGATCGCCCTCATCGGCGGTCAGGTGGATGTGATCGGGCACGACGAGCCCGGGGCCAGGATCGAGGTGCACTCGGTTGACGGAAAGCCGCTGAAGGTCACCCTGGACGGCGACACGTTGGAAATCGACCACCCGCAGCTCAGCTGGGACAACTTCCTCGACGTGTTCATGTCGTTTCGCGGCACGGCGCGGGCGGATGTCAGCATCATGGTGCCGCGGGACGTCGCCCTGAAGTTTGGCGTGATTTCTGCCAAAGGGCTGATCAGCGGGCTGACCAAGGACGCGAAGATCAGCACCGTTTCCGGTGATGTGGTCGTCGACGGCGTCACCGCCGACCTCGACCTCAACGCGGTCAACGGTGAAATCGCAGTGCGCGACCATCGCGGCAACATCGTCTCCCACACGGTGAGCGGCGACGTGACGGTGAGCGGTGAAGTCAAGCGATTCCACTCCGACGCGGTGTCCGGCGAGGTCTTCCTCGACGTGACCGGCACCCCTGATGAAGTGCGGGTGAAGAGCGTCTCCGGGAACGTGACCGTGCGGCTGGCCGCGGGCGTCGCCGCTCAGTACCGGGTGAACACCATCGCGGGCCGGCTGCAATTGGACGACTCCGAGATCCGCGGCATCCGCGGTCAGTACACCGGCAAGTTCGGCGAACTGGACGGGCACTGGCTCGACTTCACCGCCAGCACCGTCTCGGGCAACATCGCCGTGCTGCACGGGTCAGAGGTGCCCGCATGAAGGCCCCCGTTTTCGCGCACGGCCACCTACGGTTGTACCTGCTGAACCTGCTCGCGACCGAGCCGATGCATGGCTACGAACTCATCCACGCGCTGGAGACCCGTTTCGGCGGCACCTACATTCCGAGCGCAGGCACGATCTACCCTCGACTGGCGAAGCTCGAAGATGAGGGCCTCGTGACCAAGACCACCGACGGGCGCAAGACCGTCTACGCGATCACGGATGCCGGCAAGGCCGAGCTGGACGAGCGCCAGTCCGAGCTGGACGGCATCGAAAGCGACGTGACCGACTCGGTGCGACGCCTGGCCGATGAGGTGCGCTCGAGTGTCGACTCGGCGATGCGCAGTTTGCGGGCCGACCTAGCGGCATCCGCCCGCGAAGCGCGTCGCGAGGCCCACCAGCCCGGACGCAGCGAGCACACCACGCACACCGACACCGTTCGCGAGGTGAGCAACGAGCAGCTGCGGGCGGCGGAGCTGGTGCTCAACGAGTTCCGGCACCAGGTGCGCGCGGATCTGCGCACGCTGGCGGCGCGCGGGCAGGTGTCCAAGGAGACGGTTGCCGTGCTCAAGGAGCAGCTGGCCTCGGTGCGGTCTGGTTTGATGCATTAGACGGATGTTTGCGGCCACTTTGTCACCAGCGCGTCCGGTCGACCGGGCGCGCTGGTGACAACCGGATGCGGACGCTTCGGCGGGCTCCTCTGCGACCGCTGACGCGCCGGCCTGCGAAGGGAAGCCGCATCCTGGTGTATTCACAGCACCGTCAACGGGTGTAGTGTCGCTGCTCGTGACTAACGAAGTTCGGTCGCCTAAACGGTGGCTGATCGGCGAACCGTTGTCTTCCGACAAGCTCGAAGGCCAACTGCTCCCGAAACATTTAGCGCTCCCGATCTTTGCCAGTGACGCGCTGTCTTCCGTCGCATACGGGCCTCAGGAACTTCTGCTGATCCTAACTCTCGGCGGACTCGGGTTCCTCAGTTTTGCCCCGTGGGTGGCCGCGGCCGTCGTGGTCGTGCTGGTCACCGTCGTAGCGTCGTACCGGCAACTGATCAAGGCCTACCCCTCGGGCGGCGGCGACTTCGAGGTCGCGCACAAGAACCTGGGTGAAAAGGCGGGTTTGGTCGTCGCGTCCGCCCTGCTGATCGACTACATCCTCACCGTCGCCGTGTCGGTGGCCAGCGGCGTGGACAACATCATCTCCGCGTTCCCCGCACTGCACAGCTGGCGGGTCGAGTTGGCGGTCATGTTCGTGATCCTCCTGGCCGCCGTCAACCTGCGCGGCGTGCGCGAATCCAGCAAGGCCTTCGCGCTGCCGACCTATTTGTTCATCGCCAGCGTGCTCGTCATGATCGCCGTCGGTCTGGTCCGGATGCTGTTCGGCAACGCCCCCGTGGCCGAGTCGGCGCAGTACACGGTGCACACCCAGGATCTCACCCAGGTGGCGTTCGTGCTGCTGCTTCTGCGTGCCTTCGCCAGCGGATGCAGCGCCCTCACCGGCGTGGAGGCCGTCGCCAACGGCGTGCCGGCGTTCCGACGGCCGAAGGTCAAAAATGCCCAGCGCACCCTGGTGCTGATGGGCAGCATCGCCGCGGTGTTGTTCTCCGGGGTGATGGTCATGGCCCTGGTCAGCCGCGTGCACTACGCCGAGACGCCGTGTGACCTGGTCGGCTGGGCCCAGTGCGCGACGTCACCGCAGCGCAGTGTGATCGCCCAGCTCGGCGCGGCAGTGTTCGGCGGACCCAATCAGATCATGTTCTACGTGCTGCAGGCCGCCACGGCCGCCGTGCTGCTGCTGGCTGCGAACACTGCGTTCAACGGCTTCCCACTGCTCGGCTCCGTGCTGGCTCGTGACAGCTACGCGCCCAAGTCGCTCCAGACCCGCGGCGACCGGCTCGTGTACTCGAACGGTGTCATCGTGCTGGGCCTTGCGGCGATTCTGCTGCTGCTGATCTACCGGGCCAACCTGTCCGCGCTCATCCAGCTGTACATCATTGGTGTGTTCGTGTCGTTCACCCTCGGGCAGACCGGCATGGTGCGTCACTGGATAAGGCTGCTGCGCGAGGGCGCCGAGAATCGCAGTCAGGTCATCCGGAGCCTGTCGATCAACTCGTTCGGCGCGTTGCTCACCGCGACGGTGCTGCTCGTGGTGACGGTGACCAAGTTCACGCACGGTGCCTGGCTCGTGTTCGCGATCGGGCCGGTGTTGTACTTCCTGATGCTCGGGGTGAACCGCTACTACAAGGGCGTGGAGCGGGATATCGAGGTTGATCCGACCACCCGGTTCGGCGCGGACGGCGACCACGCCGTCGTGCTGGTGGGGCGGATGCAGAAACCCACCCTGAAGGCGCTCGACTACGCCATCGCCGCCCGCCACGAGAGCATCGAGGCGGTGCACTGTTCCATCGACGACGACGCCACCGAACTGCTCGAAGAGCAGTGGACGCAGATGAACATCGCGGTGCCGCTGCGCGTTATCCAGTCGCCGTACCGCGACATCAGCTTCCCGTTGATCAGATACATCAAAAAGCGCCGCATTGACCACGGCTCGGAGGTCATCACTGTCTATATCCCGCAGTACATCGTCGGGCACTGGTGGGAGAACCTGCTGCACAACCACAAGGCCAGGCGCATCCGCCGCAAGCTCCTGCTGTGCCACGGCGTCACCGTGGCGCTCGTGCCGTGGCTGCTGGATTCCTCGAGCCGACTGTACGCCAGGCCGAAGCGGCCACTGCCCGGCCAAGACCGACGCGGCGAGCCGGTGCGCCGGGCGGTGGTGCGCAAGCCGCTGCCGCCGGCTGTGCCGCTCCGGGATGCCGAACACGGTAAGGGTGCTAGCGGCACGACCCCAGCCGGCCGGCAGCCGGCCGGCAAGAAGTAGTCGCGCACCCGCATCGGCCTCGTCCGCATCCGCGTCGTCCCTTCCGCTTCCGAAATGACGGACTTTTGGTCCTGGACACCCTCGGTTGCCAATGAGTGGTCTCGCGACCTACCAAATCTCCGTCATTTCGGAAGGGGACGGGAGGGGGCTGGCCGGAGGATCGAGAGCTGCAGGATCGGGGCCAGAGCGAGCGTACGTGCTCTACAGGTTACTGAGCTGCGCGACGACCTGTCTGGCGATCTGCCGGCCCGCACGGTTGGCGCCGATCGTACTGGCCTGGGGGCCGTAGCCGGCGAAGAAGATGCGCGGATCCTTCCAGGATGCTCCGGAGCCGACGGTCACGCCGCCGGCTTTCTCGCGCAGCTTGAGCGGTGCCAGGTGCCGAAGTTCCGGGCGGAAACCCGTGGACCAGAGGATCGCATCCGCCGCCAGGAAGGTGCCGCCGGCGAAGCGCACGCCGCCTGGCTCGATCGCCGTGAACATCGGTTTCGGTGTGAGCAGTCCGCGTTCCATGGCGGCGTGAATGCGCCGGGTCACCGGCACCCCGGTGCCGCTGACAATGCTGGGCAGGGCCCGGCCGGCCCTGGCCGCCTCGTCTTGCAGGGCGACGGCCTTCGCCCGCGCCTCAAGATTGAGTTCGCCCTCGTCGCGGAATTCGGTGGGCCCCCTGGTGACCCACACCAACTCGGAGGCCACGTTCTCCAGTTCCATCAAAAAACCGATCGCCGAGGTGCCGCCGCCGACGACGACGACGGACTGGCCGGCGAAGTCCGCCGCGTCGGTGTATTCGGTGGTGTGAAGTTGCCGGCCGGCGAAGCTGTCGCGGCCGGGATACCACGGCACGAACGGCGAACCCCACGTCCCAGTGGCATTGACGACGACAGCCGCGCTCAGCTCGCCGCCGTCGTAAGCCACAACGAGCTCGCTGCCCCGATTGAACACCTGCCGTACGGCACTTGGCCGGTGCACCTGCAGGTCGTAATACTCTTCATAGTGCCGGTAGTAATCGGCGACGACATCCTTCGCCGGGAGCGTGCGGCCAGCGGTTTCGAAGCTCACGCCCAGTTCGTCCATGCCCGGCAGGTCGTTGATTCGATGGGCGGAGCCGATGCGCAGCGCCTCCCAGCGCAGTTGCCACGCGCCGCCGGTGCCCGGACCTCTGTCGAAGACCACAAAATCCACGCCGGGAGCCAGGCCGAGACGGGCCAAATAATAGGAGACGGACAGCCCGGCCTGCCCGGCGCCAATAACGACAACCTGGGCGTGGGTCGGGACGGGGTTCACGACTTCACGTTAGCGGTATGGCGCAGGTCAATTTGCTGTAGCGTATGCCCCTGGGGTGCCACGCGTAGTAAAAAAGCGCATGCTAAAGTTAGAAGTTAGTTTTGCATCCTTGTAGGCCGATCCTGGGGTTCTTTTCCCCGCAGGCTGGAATTCGTGAGGGGGTTATCCGTGGGACGTGGTCGCCAGAAGGCAAAGCACACCAAAGTCGCCAGGGAGCTGAAATACTTCAGCCCTGACACCAACTACGGCGCGCTTGAGCGCGAATTGACGCACGGCGCCGAGAAGAACCCGGCGCTGGATGAAGACCTCGAGAAGTGGCCTGAGTACGCGGCCGGCTCGGCGGCATCCGGGGACGATGACGAGTTCGAGGGCCACACCAAGCGCGCCTGAGTTTCGAGACGACTCGTCGAGCGCGGCCAATTACGACGGGCACCGGTCAGGCGCGGTAGGCACCGATCAGGCGCACGGCCCCGCCGCGCACCCCCTTGGCACCTTGCTCGAACCCGGCGAGGTCGCGCGAGCCGGTCGACACGACACCGGCCTGCCACGCCGGGAGGCCGGCCGCGGCCAACGAGGCGATGATGGCACTCGCCGCATCCGGCGCCACGATCGCGATCATACCGATGCCAAGATTCCAGGTGCCCTCGGCACTTTCCAGGCTGGTTCCGGCCAGCTCGCTTAACACTCGGAACACGACGGACGGAGACCACGTCGCGCGGTCCACCTCCACCCAGGATTCGACCGGCAGCACGCGGGCCAGATTAGCGGCGATGCCGCCGCCGGTGACGTGGCTGAGGGCGTGCACGGCGCCCGGATGTTCGGTGAGCAACCCGAGCAGCGGCGCCGTGTAAAGCCGGGTCGGCTCAAGCAGCACCTCGCCGACAATGCCGCCGAAGTCATCCGACCGATCGAGGTAGCCGATGTCACGCTTCGCGAGAATGTGACGCACCAGGGAGAAGCCGTTGCTGTGCAGTCCGGAGGAGGCGAGCGCAATCACGGCATCGCCGTCGCGCACGCGGTTTGCGCCGAGCAGCGCATCCGCCTCGACCGCGCCGACGGCTGCTCCCGCGACGTCGTAGTCATCGGGGCCGAGCAGGCCCGGATGTTCGGCGGTCTCGCCGCCGACGAGCGCAGTGCCGGTGGCTGAACAGGCGCGCGCGATGCCGGCGACGATGTCGGCGATACGAGCCGGGACGACCTTGCCGCACGCGATGTAGTCCGTCATGAACAGCGGTGTCGCGCCGACCACAACGATGTCGTCAACGACCATGCCGACCAGGTCCTGCCCGATCGTGTCGTGCTTGTCGAGCGTCTGGGCGATGGCGATCTTGGTGCCGACGCCGTCGGTGGAGGTGGCCAGCAGCGGATGCGCGTAGGCCTTCAGCGCAGACGCGTCGAAGAGTCCGGCGAATCCGCCGACTCCGCCGAGTACTTCAGGTCCGTGGGTTGCCCCCACGGCCGCCTTCATCAGTTCGACGGCGAGGTCGCCCGCTGCCGTGTCGACCCCGGCGGCGGCGTAGCTGTCCACCTCCGACACACCCGCTGGCGCTTGCTCCTCAGGGACCGAAGTCGGAGAGGTGCTCACTCCTGACGACCAGGGTCGCCGAGAATCGGGCCGCCGATCCGCAGGGCGTGAGCGCGCAGGCTGTCGGCGTCGAACAGCACGCCGGCCAGTTCCGCATCGGGGCTCCGCTCGCATCCATCGCTCGCGGCATCCTGCGGGATCGTTTGGTCCAGGCGCCGCGCATCCGGAATTGCGATCGGATACTTCCCGGTGAAGCACGCGGTGCACAATTCCCGCCGCGGCTGGGCGGTAGCGGCAATCATCCCGTCCTCCGACAGGTAGCCGAGGCTGTCGGCACCGATGGCCTGACGCACCTCGTCGACCGCGAGGCCGGCTGCCAGCAGTTCCGCGCGGGAGGCGAAGTCGATGCCGTAGAAGCACGGCCACTTGATCGGCGGGCTGGAGATGCGCACGTGCACCTCCGCGGCGCCAGCCTCGCGGAGCATCGCCACCAACGCGCGCTGGGTGTTGCCGCGCACGATCGAGTCGTCCACGACGATGAGGCGCTTGCCCTTGATTACGTGACCGAGCGGGTTCAGCTTCAGCTTGATGCCGCGCTGCCGAAGCGTCTGGGACGGTTGGATGAAGGTGCGTCCGACGTACGCGTTCTTCACTAGTCCCTGCCCGTAGGGGATGCCGGCGGCTTCCGCATAGCCGATCGCCGCGGGCGTGCCGGACTCCGGCACCGGGATGACGAGATCCGCTTCGACCGGATGCTCCGCGGCCAGTCGGCGGCCCATTTCCACGCGGGCTTCGTGCACGCTGCGACCGGCGATGGTGGTGTCGGGGCGGGCAAGGTAAACGTACTCGAACACGCATCCGGACCGCTTCACCGGGGCGAATCGCTGGGTGCGCAGGCCGTTCTCGTCGATCGCGATCAGCTCGCCAGGCTCGACCTCGCGCACGAACGAGGCGCCGACGATGTCGAGCGCCGCTGTTTCGCTGGCGACGACCCAGCCGCGTTCGAGTCGGCCGAGCACGAGCGGGCGCACCCCCTGCGGATCGCGCGCCGCATAGAGGGTGGTCTCGTCCATGAATACGAAACAGAACGCGCCGAGCAGTTTCGGCAACACCTCGAGCGCTGTCGCTTCCAGGGTGTGGTCGAGGTCGCCGGTGAAGAGCGCCGTGACCAGGGCGGTGTCTGTCGTGTTGCCGCGCCGCAGTTCGCCATCGTTTTCGGGGTAGCGCTCGTGCACGAGCCGCAGCAGCTGCGCGGTGTTGGTGAGGTTGCCGTTGTGGCCGAGCGCGACGGTCCCGGATGCGGTGCGGCCGAGGGTGGGCTGGGCGTTTTGCCAACTGGAGGATCCGGTGGTGGAGTACCGCGTGTGGCCGAGTGCGATGTGGCCCTTCAGCGTGTTGAGGGCGCTCTCGTTGAAGACCTGGGACACCAACCCCATGTCTTTGTAGACGAGGATTTTCGTGCCATCGCTGGTGGCAATACCCGCGGATTCCTGGCCGCGGTGTTGCAGAGCGTAGAGCCCGAAGTAGGTGAGCTTGGACACTTCTTCGCCCGGCGCCCACACTCCGAACACGCCACAGGCATCCTGCGGGCCTCGATCGCCCGGGAGCAGATCATGATTCAGTCGACCATCGCCACCGGCCAAAGCTTGGGTGTCCTTAACTCTGACCGTCGTCAGATTGTGGATGCGCTTCCGCTGCGGGCCGTCCGCCTGGACCGTCCTGCAGCTCACGCTGTGCTGGGTTCCGCTCGCCCGGCTGGGCTTGCACGTTCATTTTACCCGCGATTACCGTGGCGGCTCGCCGTGTGGCGCGGCGGTCCAACAACACCGCGGTGCCGGCGCCGAGCCCGAGTCCGATCGGCACGCCATACAACAGCAGGTAGCCGAACATCGCGCCAAAACCCACGTTCGGGTCGACCGGGACAACGCTCGTGGCCACGAGGGTGGCGATCACGCCCAGCGCCGCGCCGGTGAGCAGGAAGCGCGCATAGCGGGGTGCCCGGCGAATACTCACCTCTGTTTCAGCCATTCGGCCATCCGGTGCGTGCGTCATGCGTCCATTCTGTCAGCCGCGGCGGATGCCCCGCTCAGACTTGTTCGCGCAGCCACCGCACCGGGAGGTGTGCGCTCAGGTCGGCGCGCGATCCGGAGGCCGATACGCTGCCGGCGGCGAGCGCCTCCGCCCAGGTGAGGCTGCCCGTGGCCAGGGCTATCCAGGTGGCGGCCTCCGTCTCGACCACGTTCGGCGGCGTGCCGCGGGTGTGACCCGGGCCCTCGATGCACTGCACGGCGCCCTGCGGCGGCACGCGCACTTCGACGCTGCCGCCCGGTGCGTTCGCGGCCAGTTCCTGCAGCAAATAGCGCACCGCCAGCGCTGTGGCATCCTTGTCGGACTCAACGCCGCCCTCGAGCACCCGCCGCACCGCGGCTTCGCCGACCAGGCCGACGATCTTCGATTTCGCCATGGATCTACGGTAGTGCTGCCAGCGCAAGATCGGACGTCAGCACAGCGGTGAGCAGGGTCAATCCGGAGGGAAGTGAACGTGAACGTCGGCACGACGTTCCAGCTCGACTCCGACCGGACCGGTCAGTGCGATGATCACGAGCCCGGTACGGCCGGTGAGGCGATCCAGAACGACGCCAGCATCGATGTTCGCATAGCGGTCGTGGGCGTCGCGGACATCGGTGCGCCGGCCGAAGAGCGCGTCCGCTTCGTCTAGGAACAAGACGGTACCGTTCGCCCCGGTGTTCGCCCCGGTGTTCTCCCCCGCGTTTTCCCCGGCACCGGAGAACAACGCCTGAAGGTTGGGTTCGGTTTCCCCGATGTATTTGCTGACCACGTCGGCGAGCGGGACGGTAATCAGGAACTCACCCCGCTGTTGCGCCACGAAGATCGCTGCCGCGGCCTTTGCCCCGGCATCCACACCACCGAACACTGCGACCGATCCCGGCTCCAGTTCGACGACGTTGTCGACCGTGCCGATGGCCCCCGACGTTCGAACCGGCGTGTCTAACGCGAAGGACACCGCCAGTTCGAAGGACAGCCGTAGTGCCGCGCAGGCGGCGAGCCAGAGCTTGGTGCGGTCCTCGAGGGTGAGCGATTCATTGGTCACGCGCACGGTGAACGATCCGCCGGTACCGTCGGGCACCGTGAGCACCGGGTGTCTTTCGATCGCCGACCGCGCCGCGCCGTATGCGCGCTGGCTCTCGGCATCCGTGTCGGCGTCATCCCCCGGGTGGGTGCTGACGAGGTAGTGCAGTTCGACGAGGATCCGGTCGGCCTCGCGCGGATCGTTGCCCGAGCGGTAGCGAGCCAGGTCGTCCCGGTAGAGGAAGAGGTTTACTGACGTTCCGCTCACGCCATGGCGCGCGGCATCCGGTGGCCTGGCAGTGGCCTGCACCGCCGCCGAGGCGAGCAACTGTTGCAGGGCGGACGTGGTCGCGGCGATTGCCTGCCCGTAATTCTCGAACGTTGGCATGGCGGCTCCGATGCGCGGATGCGGTGGGCTGGGCTGCCACGACGGTACTCCGATCGACAGGCAGGGTCGATCCCCCGCGTCCGAAACCCTGGGGGACCAGGCCCGTCACGCACGAGCGATACCCTTCCGGACCAGTGATACGGCCGCGGCGGGCCCCCTCGACCGAACTCCTATCGCCGGGCGAATATCGATGCGGGCCAACGGACTTCACCGCGATCATCGTTGGGGTGACCACGAGTGGCGGCATCCGAGCCAGCGCCGACGCCACGTAAGCCCCACCGAACGATAGTTCTCCGGACGAAACAGGACGCCGCGGCGCCCACACTCGTCCGAAAAACTATCGGTCGGCGGGAGCTACCGAGTGCTGATCTGCTTGAACTTGCGCACTGACAACGGCACGAAAATCATCAGCATCACCACGATCCCGATCAGAACGGTGATGATCGGATACCGTTGCGTCCAGACATCCGACACCGGCGAGCCCGGTGGAATATTCCCGAAAAGTTGTCTGGCTGCCTGCACCAGAGCAGTCACCGGGTTGTACTCTGCGAAGATGCGCAGCGGCGTCGGCAGCGTCTCGCTGGGGACGAACGCGTTCGAGATGAATGTGAGCGGGAACAGCACCAAGAACGACACGTTGTTGATCACCTCCGGGCTGCGCACCAGCATCCCAAGAAACGCCATCACCCAGGACAGCGCATAGGCGAACAACAGCAACAACCCCACCGCCGCCACCGCCTCCAGGAAGCTCGACCGTACCCGCCAACCGACGATGAGGCCCGTCATCATCATCACGATCATAGAAATCACATTGATCAGGAGGTCGCCATTGGTGCGGCCGACCAGCACAGCGGATGGGCTCATCGGCAGGCTGCGGAAGCGGTCGATGATGCCGTCCTTGAGATCCTGCGCCATCGCCGACCCGGAATAGGTAGAGCCGAAGACGACCGTCTGCGCGAAAATGCCGGCCATGATGAATTCCTTATAGCTGCTGCCGGGGATGTTGATCACACCGGAGTAGATATAGGTGAACAGCAGCACGAACATGATCGGTTGCAGCGTCGTGAATACCAGGATGTCCGGCACCCGCTTGATCTTGATCAGATTGCGACGGGTGGTGATCCAGCCATCGGAGAGCCAGTGTGAGAACGCGGACGCGCCGGGTCGGGCGGTGCCGTAGGTGCCGCCGTGCAACATCGCCGTCATGATGCCTTCCGCTCTGCTTTCTCGCGCCTATCCCGCTTATCCCGCTTATCCCCGGACTTTTTGCCGCCCGGCTCGGCCGCCGATTCTTCCTCGGCCGGCTCTTCCTCGGCGACGTGCCCGGTCAGCCGCAGAAACACATCGTCGAGCGTCGGCCGCCGCATCCCCGCGTCATACAAGTGGATGCCGCGCTCGCCGAATTCGGCGAGGATCCGCTGCAACGCGTCCGGCGCATCCGCAGCCTTCACGGTCAGCTCACGTCCATCCCCGGACACGGTCGGTTCGGCGCTGCCGAATCGGGTGAGGATCTCCTGCGCGGCGATCGAGTCATCCGACGAAACCAGGTTGATCTCCACCCGTTGCCCGCCGATCGACGCCTTCAACTCATCGGCGGTGCCCTGCGCGATGACACTGCCCTCGTCGATCACCGAAATGCTGTCCGCCAGCCGGTCGGCCTCCTCCAGGTATTGGGTGGTGAGCAGCACGGTGGTGCCCTCGCCGACCAGCGTGGTGATGATGTCCCACATGTCCAGCCGGCCCTGCGGGTCGAGGCCGGTGGTGGGTTCGTCCAGGAACAACACCTTCGGCCGGGTCACCAGGGCTCCGGCGAGGTCGATGCGGCGGCGCATCCCGCCGGAGAACCCCTTCACCGGCCGGTTCGCCGCCTCCGTCAGCCCGAACAGGCCGATCAGTTCCCGGGCCCTCATCCGGGACGCACTGGCCCCGAGATGGTAGAGGCGGCCGACCATGTCGAGGTTCTCGAAGCCGGTGAGGTTCTCGTCCACCGCGGCGTACTGCCCGGAGACGCCGATGATCGGCCGGATGCGCTCCGGGTGCCGGATGACGTCAATCCCGTCGATCACCGCGGTGCCGGCTTCAGGGCGGATCAGCGTCGTCAGCACCTTGACGGTGGTGGTCTTGCCGGCTCCGTTCGGGCCGAGCAGTGCCGTGACGGTGCCCTGCGGCACGGCCAGGTCGAGCCCGTCGAGCGCGTGCACCGGTTTCGCGCCGCGTGGCGTGTAGGTCTTCGTCAAGCCGGATGCCTCGATAAAAGCCATCCGGGAAGTGTAACCGGAGCCGCTACTGTGCGACACCCATTGGCAAGATTAAGTAAGGAGTGCGCGGGTCAGCCCTTTACGGCGCCCATCGTGAAACCGGAGATGAACCGGGCCAGGAACAGGTTGAAGATCAACGCGATCGGCAGGGCGATGAGCAGGGTGGAAGCCTCTAACGACTGCCAGAAGAACACATCGCCGCGGATCAACGCCGTGGGAACGCCTGTAGAAACCACCTTGTTGGCAGTCGGCGAAATGAACACCAACGCGTAAATGAATTCGCTGGCAGTCAGCGTGAATGCGAACACCACGACCGCCACGATGCCGGGGAACAGCAGCGGCAGCACCGTGTGGATGATGGCTCCGACCCGGCTGTAGCCGTCCACCATCGCCTGCTCTTCAATGTCACGGGGCAGCGCCTTCAGGAATCCGATCAGCAACCAGATCGACACCGGCAGCGTGATCGTGGGATACACGACCACGAGTGACCACGTTGAGTCTTGCAGCCCGAGCCACACCACCAACCGCGACAGCGACAGGAACAGCAGGCTCGGCGGGATCAGGTAGACGAAGAAGATCGCGATGCCCATCGGGGTGGACCACCGGCGGTCGAATCGGGCGATCGAGTAGGCCGCGGGGATGCCGAGCGCGAGCGTGATGAGCACTACGAGGATGCCGACCCACAGGGTGTTCCAGGCGAATATCGGGAAGTCGGTGCTGGTGAAGAGGTAGGTGATGTGGTCCAGGGTGGGCGAGAGGTTGTAAATAAACGGGTTATTGGTGGGGTTGTAGAGATCCGCGTTCAGCTTCGTGGCGGTGATTGCGCTCCACAGGAACGGTCCGCCGCAGGCCAGCGCCACCAGGATGGCGAGGAAGTACAGGCCGACCCGTCCCAGCACATGCCGGCGTCCGTAGCGGCGCCGCAGCGCATCCGTCTCCCGCGTGTCTGGCAGCACGGGGTTCGCCAAAGTGGTGGTCATCAGAAGGTCTCCATCTTCCGCACCGAGCGCAGGATGGCCACCGCGGCGGCCAGCAG
>JBDTBD010000004.1:0-31493 GCA_039924285.1 Terrimesophilobacter sp.
GTAGTTTTCATCAGTAGTTTTCATCAGTAGTTTTCATCAGTAGTTTTCATCAGTAGTTTTCATCAGTAGTTTTCATCGCCTCATCAATGGTGCGAGTCGTCCCGACAGGTAGAACGACCTCTCTCTATTAGTGAACCCCGGACGTTTTCCGCCATCAAGGGGTTGCTCGTTACTGAGCGGTATGGTAATTCCCGCTGGAGCGCGAAACGGCGCCCGAGCCCTGCGTAATGCAGGTACTCGGACGCCGCAGGTCTTAGGTCACACTCTGCTGCTGCGGCCCGAGATGGACCGGACCAACCACACGATGACGGCAATAACTACGAGCAGAATGCCGATCCAGAGCAGGAACTTAAGCGTTGCCACGAAGCCCCCGACAAAGAGCAGGACGACTCCGATAATTGCAAGGATCACGAGGAGAGACATTGTGTTTTACCTACCCTTCCGATGTTTTTCCGCCGCGGTACGGCGGACACCCCACACTGTAGTTCGCCCGCAGCGTGGCACCCAGGGGGAGCGATCGAACGTACAGCCAACTCCCAGACGTGGCTAGAACGCGATCGCTGCGGCGAGGCCGAGCCCGAAAACAAGCACCGTGAGGCTGGTCAGCCGCAACGCGAGCAAAAACTCGGGCGCAGTTTTGCCCGTCGCCACGATGAGTACAGACGGAACCGCCAGCAGCAACGCAAAGAACACGAGCGACGCGTTCAGGTAGAGCACCGCAAAGAAGATGAGGATCAGGAATGGAATCGTCATGAACGCCCCGAACAGGATGCGTGAGACCTTAGCGCCGACCAGTACGGCGAGGGTGCGCTTGCGTGCCAGCGCATCCTGTTCGAGATCCCGGAGGTTGTTCACCATGAGCACGGCACAGGCGAGGAAGCCCACCGCCGCGCCGGCCAGCACGCTTTCTACGGTGACGGCCCCCACCTGCACGTAGCTGGTGCCCACCGTGGCGACAAGGCCGAAGAACACGAAAACGAACACTTCGCCCAGCCCGTGATAGCCGTAAGGGCGTTTGCCGCCGGTGTAGAACCAGGCGGCCGCGACACACGCGGCGCCGACCATCAACAGCCAGTAGAACCCGCTCAACACGACGACTGCAACTCCGGCCACTGCTGCGACTAGGAAGAAGAACAGCGCGACCATGAGCACCGCACGAGGCTTCGCGGCGCCGGAGGCCGTCAGCCTGGCCGGTCCGATGCGGTGCTTGTCCGTTCCACGAATGCCGTCAGAGTAGTCGTTGGCGTAATTGACGCCGATCTGCAGACACAACGCCACGGCGAGGCACAGCAGAGCGCGCACCCAATGCGCCTCACCCGGCGCATAGACGAGCGCCGCTGCGGTGCCCAGGGCGACCGGTGCGACCGCTACCGGAAGGGTGCGGATGCGCGCGGCGGCGATCCAGTCGGACGCGTCCGCCTTGTGCACAACCGCGCGAGGCTGCTGGCCGCCGGGCCGGCCGGGGCGGTTTTTCCCGCCGGCCGACGTTGACACGGATTTCGACCCACTCGTGCGCTTCGCCGAAGGGCGCTTCTTATTGGTCTTGTTGGCCACGGGATCATCCTACTGGCGCGCCGAATGCGGCCAATTCGGGCCTACCGCTGCCTTGGCGTGTCGGTGTTCGTCGCTGTGCTTATCCCTGTGCTTATCTGGGCGCTCGTCCGAGTGCTCGTGCCTGAGCGAGAAGAGCCAGGGTTTGCCGGTCCGGTTTGCCGCTGGCCAGTTGCGGCATCGTGGCAACCAGGAGCACGGATGCCGGTGCGGAAGCGGCTCCCAGCGCGGCCTTGACGGCGGTGCGCAACCAGGTCAGCTCGACGGCCGCCGTCGAGACCACGACAGGTACCTGGCCCCACTGCTGGTTGGTTGCGGCCACGACCACCGCGTCGCCCAGACCCGGCAGGTTACGCACCACCCGTTCCACCTCGGCCAGAGACACCTTCACCCCGCCGGAGATGATCACGTCGTCCATCCTTCCGGTCACCCGAAGGGTGCCGTTGACGAGCACTCCAGTGTCACCGGTGCGGTACCACCTCACGCCATCGTCCACGTGGAACCGGGCGGCGGCGCGCTGATCGTCGCCAAGGTAGCCCTCGGCGAGCACGCTGCCGGCCAATTCGACTTGCCCGCCCAGGATCCGCACCCGGGTGTTGCCGATCGGCACGCCGTCGTACACGCATCCGCCGGACGTCTCGCTGGAGCCGTAGGTGCGAGTGACGTTCAATCCGAGCTCCTGCGCACGGTCGAGAACATCGGCCGGGGTCGACTGCCCGCCGACGAGAATGCGGTCGAAACGGCGCAGCACCCCCAACGCGGCATCCTCCTCCAACAACCGGCGCAATTGCGCGGGCACCAAAGACACGAAGCGCAAGTCGGCGTCCATCTGCCGAGCGGCGTCGAGAAAGTTGTCGACGCCGAAGTGAGCGCCCGGCAGCACTACCGGTTCGGTTTGAGCGGCCAAAGACCGCACCAGCACGTTGGTTCCGGCTACGTAGTGGGCGGGAAGCGCGAGCAGCCACTGGCCCGGTCCGCCGAGCGCCGACGCCGAAGCAGCAGCACTGGACAACAGCGCATCGGTGCTCAACGCGACCCGCTTGGGGCGCCCGGTCGACCCGCTCGTCTCCACAACGAGAGCGACACGCTGCGGCACGTCGCGAGGCAGGTTCGCGCCATCGAATCCGGCAGCGACCGGCAGGACTGCCGGTCCGTCGGCGGTCAAGGCCGTCCTGAGAGCAGCGAGCACGACGGCGACATCGTCCGCTGGCACCACCCGCAACTCGCGGGTCACATCCGCCCCCACCGCTTCCGAAATGACGGTGTTCTGGTCATCACCGGCCCCGCATCCCAGCATTCCGATTCCCCGATGTCCAAATCTCCGTCATTTCGGAAGGGACTGGCGGGACGGGCGGGCACGCGGACCGGCGGCATCAGTACTGCCAGGGGTACGGCGACCAGTCCGGTTCGCGCTTTTCGAGGAACGCATCGCGTCCCTCGACCGCCTCGTCGGTGCCGTAGGCGAGGCGGGTCGCCTCCCCGGCGAAAACCTGCTGGCCGACCATCCCGTCGTCCACCGCGTTGAAGGCGAATTTGAGCATGCGGATGGCGGTGGGCGATTTGGTGAGAATCTCGCCGGCCCAGGCGTACGCCGTCGCTTCCAGCTCGACGTGCGGCACGACCGCGTTGATCGCGCCGGCCTCCAGCGCGCGCTGGGCGGAATACTCGCGGGCGAGAAAGAACACCTCGCGGGCGAACTTCTGCCCCACCTGGCGGGCGAAGTAGGCGCTGCCGTATCCGGCGTCAAAGGAGCCAACGTCGGCATCCGTCTGCTTGAACCGGCCATGCTCGGCGCTGGCGATCGAGAGGTCGCACACCACGTGCAGCGAGTGGCCGCCGCCCGCCGCCCAGCCCGGGATCACGGCGATGACGACCTTGGGCATGAACCGGATGAGCCGTTGCACCTCGAGAATGTGCAGTCGTCCGACCGGATGCGGCCGGGGCACACCGCCACCGATGGTTGAGCCTGCCGGAGCACCCGTCTCGTACCGGTACCCGTCCCGCCCGCGGATGCGCTGGTCCCCTCCGCTGCAGAATGCCCAGCCGCCGTCCTTGGCGCTGGGGCCGTTGCCGGTGAGCAACACGACTCCGACGCGGGAGTTCTGTCTGGCGTCGTCGAGCGCCGCGTAGAGCTCGTCGACGGTGTGGGGCCGGAAGGCGTTGCGAACTTCCGGGCGGTTGAAGGCCACCCGGGCGACCCGGCCGGTGACGTCGTGGTGATAGGTGACATCGGTGAGAGTCTCAAAGCCCGGAGCGGGCTTCCAGAGGCTCGGGTCGAACAGTTCGGAAACCCGTGGCAGTTCGGAAACCCGTGGCAGTTCGGATGCCTCTGGCGGTCCGGAAGTCTCTGGCATGAGCCAAGCCTACGCGCGGCCTACAGGGGGTCGGTCAAGGACAAGATGCCGGTCAATACGAGCGGGTTCGCGAGCACACTGAGCACTGCCGCAGCAACAGCGTAGCGTCGGCCACGTCCGAGCGCCATCGCCACGACGGCCAATGCCAAAGAGGCGATGGTGGCCCCCATCATCGCCTGGGCGATCGAGGTGCCGAGATTCCAATTCCCGGACGATGCCACCGAGATCGCCAGCGCGTCGCCGACCACGAACAGCACGGCGAGACTCAGCGCCACGAGCCCCAGGGGCACCGACCAACGCGTCGCAGCGGGCTCGGGGGCGGCCGGTGGGCCCGCCGTGGCCCACGCGTCCGTGGCGAGTGGTTCGTTGGTCTCCGTCGCGCGTCCTCTCGGTGTTGATCGTTGCAGTGTTGATCGTCGCAGGCCACCCACAGTAGTGCACGGTGGCGCCAGCAACGCACATGCGGCATGCGCGGCACGGCACACTGGAGATATGCCACTCACACTGCTGCCGACCCTTCCCGAGTTGCTCGACCGGGCCAGAGTGGTCGCGCTGCCCCTGGCATCCCGGTTCCGCGGCATCGACGTGCGCGAGGCCATACTGCTGCAAGGGCCCGAGGGCTGGAGCGAATTCTCCCCCTTCGTCGAATACCAGGATGCCGAGGCGGCAACCTGGCTGGCGGCGGCGATCGACTTCGGCTGGTACACACAGGCGCCGCCGCTGCGGGCGTCCATCCCGGTCAACGCCACCCTGCCAGCGTTGGCGCCGCAGCATGTCGCGGCGGTACTGGACCGGTTCCCCGGCTGTCGCACCATCAAGGTGAAAGTCGCCGAGCGAGGGCAGACCCTCGCGGATGACGTCGCGCGGGTTGACGCCGCTCGCGCCTACGTCGGGGCAACCGGGCGCATCCGTGTCGACGCGAACGGCGGGTGGAGTGTGGAGGAGGCACGCCAGGCGATCCTCGCGTTGCAGCCGTTCGGGCTGGAATACGTCGAGCAGCCGTGCGCCACAGTGGCCGAACTGGCCGCGTTGAGATCGAAACTTTCCGGAGAGGGTGTCCTCATCGCGGCGGATGAGAGCGTTCGGAAGGCCAGCGACCCGCTCGCTGTCGCCCGGGCCGGTGCCGCCGATCTGCTTGTGATCAAGGCCCAGCCGCTCGGCGGCATCCGCTCCGCGATGACGATTGTGGCCGGTGCCGGGCTCCCAGCGATTGTCTCGAGCGCGCTGGACACCTCGGTGGGTATCTCGATGGGCGCGCACCTGGCCGCGCTGCTGCCCAACCTGGACTTCGACTGCGGATTGGGCACTGCCGCGCTGCTGGCTGCGGACGTCACGGGCGAGCCGCTCCTGCCCGTTGCCGGCGAGATTCCGGTGCGTCGTGTGCAGGTCAGCGACGCTCTAGTGGAACGGCATGCGGCCGACGCCGAACGCACGGCGTGGTGGCGGGCGCGGTTGCGGCGGTGTTACGCGCAGCTCGCCGCGAAACCCGTGCAATAGTTCCCGTTCCGGCTGACTGTGCCCGGCGCAACGGCAACAATTGACCGGAACGGGAACAACTGGTCACAGCCCAGAGTAGGTGTGCAGCCCCTTGAAGAAAAGGTTCACGATGGTGAAGTTGAACAGCACGGCGCTGAAGCCGACGAGGGCGAGCCACGCGGAACGAGCGCCGCGCCAGCCGCGGGTAGCCCGGGCGTGGATGTAACCGGCGAACAGTACCCAGATGATGAACGTCCACACTTCCTTGGTGTCCCAGCCCCAGTAGCTGCCCCATGCCTTTTCCGCCCAGATCGACCCGGCGATGACGGTGAACGTCCAGAACACGAAGCCGACCATGACCACGCGGTAGGCCAGATTCTCCAGACGCTGCGCATCCGGCAGCGTCTGCAGGCCCTTCAGCCAGGTCGACTTTCCGGATTCTCGTCGCGCCTGCAGCAACTGGGCGATCGACAGCCCGGCACCGATCGCGAACAGTGCCGTCGCCAGCGTGGCGACGAACACGTGGATGACCAGCCAGTATGACTGCAGCGCCGGCGGCAGCGGTTTGACGTCGACGTAGAAGTTCACGGTTCCGACGCCGAGCAGCAGGAGTCCGAATCCGGTGATGTATGCGCCGAGGAACCGCAGGTTCTGCCAGAACTGCACGAGGATGAAGACACCGACGATGATCGCCGACGAGGTCAGGGAGAATTCGAACATGTTCGACCACGGCACGTGGCCGTTCGCGAACCCGCGCAACACGGTTCCGAGCACGTGCAACACCCAGGCGAGCACCGTGAGGGAGAACGCGACGCGTTCGAACCGGCGCGATGGAGCCGCGTTCGGGGTGGCCGGAGCGCGTTCGAGAGTAGCCGTTGTGGTGCTTCCCGTTCCGCTCGACGCGGTGCGTGCGGCAGCCCCGGCGGTCGCTGGAACGGCTTGGGATTCGGCGGAACGTTTCGCCAGGTCGAGTGCGAAGCACACGAACGCCAGTGTGTACACGGCCATGGCCGAGTAGATGGCGACGAGGGAGTACGACACGAGGTCAGCAACTGTCACCAGGTCAGCCTAACTCGTGAGCCGCTTGATGTGTCTGCGCGCAATGTCTGCCACAGCGGCTTCCAATCCCGGGTCTTCACCCCGTGCCAGTCCCGCGTACTCGATGCTGATGACGCCGTCGGTCTCGACGGCTTTCACCCACACTCGTCTTCGCGGGATGAACAGCCCCGCGAGAAGGCCGATGACGGCGAGGACGACGAAAACGAACACCCACTGCTGGCTGGGATCGGGATGGATGTCGAGCGAGGCGAACCGTGACACGCTTCGGGTCTCGTCCGCCGCGGCCGGATCCATGTTCTCGAACGTGACGGTGCCGATCCCGCCGGGCAACGACACCGTCTGACCGGGCTTCAGCTTGAGCGCCGGGGTGTCGGTGCCGGCGCCGGCGACCTCGGTGAGTCCGTCGGTGTTCAACTCGTATACGGACTTCGGCTCTCCGTTGCCGAGTCCGAGGTCTCCGGTGTACACGCGCAGGCTGAGCACGGGGGCGCGGAGGTCGGGATGGATCGAGGTGAACGCGCCGGTGTTGAGTTCCTTGGCGGTGGGGTAGAAGAAGCCGATCATTCCGATTTGTTTCGGTAGGGCATCCGGAACCTTGATCACGCCGATCGACGTGAGGTTGGTGTCCTGCGGCAGGAAGGGCACGGAGTCGGTGAAGGCGACGTTGCCATGACCGTCGCGGACGGTGATCCGAGGTGCGTAGCCGTTGCCGAGCAGGTAGACATTCGTGCCGCTGATCGACAGCGGTTCGTTCACCTTGATCGCGTCGGCCTGCGCCCGCTGCTGCGGACGGTAGGCGGTGACATCCGCCCGGTAGTCGATCGCCTGCCCGTACGCGTCGAGGTTCTTCTCCTCGTACACGGCGGTGAACTTCTTCAGCACCAGGCGATAGGGCGCAAGTGCCGCGTCGGTGAAGAACCGGCCGGGATTGAACGAGTCGTAGGAGCCGAGCACATTGACGAAGGTCTGTCCCTCCACCACGACCTTCTGCCCGGCGTAGCCGAAGCCGCCGCCGATTCCTACGGCGATGAGCACGCCGATCAGCGCCGTGTGAAAAACGAGGTTGCCGGTTTCGCGCGCGTATCCACGTTCCGCGGACACCGACAGCGACGGGCCGTCGAACAACTGAACGCGGTATCCGGCCCCGCGCAGCACCTGCCGTGCTGCCTCGACGGCACCGGCGGCATCGGTACCGGCTGGCGCCGGCTGGCTGATGAAGCCGGCGAGCCGCTCCAGCCGGGCCGGAGTTTTTGGTGGTTTCGCCCGCAGCGCCCTCAGGTGGTGCAGGGTGCGCGGCACGACGCACCCGATGAGCGATATGAACAGCAGCAGGTAGATGCTGGAGAACCACACCGAGGTGTACACGTCGAAGAACTGCATCGCATCGAGCACCGGTGCCAGTCCCGGGTTGTCGCGGAGGTACTGCACGACCCCGTTCGGGTCGGAGCTGCGCTGAGGCACGAGCGAGCCCGGCACCGCGGCGATGGCCAACAGCAGCAGCAGGAACAGCGCCGTGCGCATGTTCGTGAGCTGGCGCCAGAAGAAGCGCAGATACCCGACGAGGCCGAGCGTCGGTTGGGTGACGCCGTCATCGCGCCGTGGCGGCAACGGAGACTCGATGTGGTCAGAGGGCCGGGACAAATCCGCCGATCACCGAGCCAAGATTGGAGATGAGAACGGACCAGATGCCGGACACCATGAGGAGTCCGATTGCGACCAGCATGACGCCTCCGATGACGTTGATGATCCGGATGTGGCCCTTCAGCCAGCTCACCGAGCCGGTGACCCAGTTGAACCCGAGTGCGACCAGCAGAAAAGGAATTCCAAGACCCAGGCAGTAGACGGCTCCGAGCAAAACACCGCGGGCCGGCGATCCGCTGCCGAGGCTCAACCCGAGCACCGCAACCAGCGTCGGCCCCATGCACGGCGCCCAGCCGAGGCCGAACACGATGCCGAGCAGAGGCGCCCCGCCGAGCCCTGTTGCAACCTTCCACTGTGGTTTCATGGTGCGTTGCAGAAAGCTGAATTGGCCGATGAAGACCAGTCCCATGACGATCACGACGGCTCCGACGATTCGCGTGATGAGGCCCATCCAGCGGATCAGCGTAAGGCCGGCGACGGCGAACGCGAGGGTGAGGGTGACGTAGACGATGCTGAATCCCAGCACGAACAGCAGAGCGCCAAGCAGCAGTCGGCGCCGGTCCCGCCGCTGTCCGGTTCCAGCGAACCCGCCGACATAGCCGAGGTAGCCGGGCACGAGCGGCAGAACGCACGGCGAGGCGAACGACACCAGGCCCGCAGCGAGCGCGATGGGCAACGCGAGAGCCAAGTTGCCGCCGGCAACTATTTCGCCGATCGGATTCACTGGGCTTCGTTCTTTTCGGCCGGCACTGCCTTCTCGGCCAACACCGACTTGATGATGGTGTCGAGGATAGACGCCGACTGCAGCTGACCCAGGATGCGAGCGGCTACCCGGCCCTGCGTGTCCAACACCAGCGTGGTCGGCAGCGCACTCTGGGCGGTTTTCCCGGCGAAGGCAAGGCGCACGCTCCCCGAGGCGGCGTCCAGTGCCGAGGGGTAGGTCAATTGGTATTTGCGAGCGAAAGCGAGCGAGGTGTCGGCGGTGTCGGCGATGTTGACCCCGAGGAATTCGGCGGTCCCGTCGTCATACTTCTGGGACAGTTTCTCCAAGTCGGGAGCTTCGACGCGGCACGGGTCGCAATACGCCGCCCAAAAATTCACGACGAGGACCTTGCCCAGATAATCCTTGGCCGACACCGACTTGCCGGCGTCGGTCGTGCTGGTGAACTCGATCGGAGCGTCACGGTTGGCCGCCGGGATCTCCAGCACCGTTCCGTCGCCGGCGATGTAGTTCTGGTTGCCACCGCTGCGGTACTGCTGCGCCAACGGGTCGGTCGAACACCCGGACAGGGCGAGGGCTGCGGCCAGCGCGACGGCGCTGACCTTGACGGCGAGTTTCACACTGCTCCCCGGTCGAGAGCCTGAGCGGCCAGCGCCGCAGCCGGATCTTGGTAGTCCACCTCGGTGAAGTAGCTGTCGCGAACGCCCAGCGTTGTGATGCTCGACAGGCTGCACCGGCGGTGGCGGGGATCGTGGAACAGGTGGCGGCCGTCGAGGCTGCGCTGCACCATGCAGATGGGAAGTTGGTGGCTGACAAGCACGACGTCACCCTCCTCCGTGCCGCTCCAGGCGTCGTCAATGGCTGCGAGCATCCGCTTCGCTATCGAGGCGTACGCTTCTCCCCAGCTAGGTCGGAACGGATTGAGGACCCAGGGCCAGGTCGCCGGTCTGGTGAGCACTTGCGGGCCGAACTCGAATTTCTTGCCCTCGAAGCGGTTGAACGGCTCGATGAGCCGCTCGTCGGTTTCGACCTTCAGCCCGAAGGCTTCCGCCCACGGCTCCGCCGACTCCTGGGCTCGCTGCAGCGGGGACGCGATGAGCCTGGTGATCGGCGCCCGATTCTTCATCGACTCCGCGGAGACGGCGGCCATTCGGCGCCCCAATTCGGACAGGTGATAGCCCGCTATGCGTCCATAAAGGATGCCGTCGGGATTGTGAACCTCGCCATGGCGGACGAGGTGGACCTGTGATGCAACCACGTCGTCAAGTGTACGTAACCGTGCCGAGAGTTAGGTTTGCGGATGCCGGTGCGGGAAATCCAGCGGCAGCGGCCCCCGGTAAACTCGCTCAGGTGACCATTCGCACTTTAATCAAGAACCTTGCCGCGTCGAGCGACGGGCCCGTCTCGATATCCGGATGGGTGGAGACGGTACGGGATCAAAAGAAGGTGCAGTTCGTCGTACTGCGCGACGAGTCCGGTGCCGTGCAGCTGGTGCATCCGCGTGCGGCCGAGGACGATCCTCTCGCCGACCTGATTTCCGGCCTCACCCACGGCAGCTTCCTCACCGCTACCGGCGAGCTCAAGCATGACGAGCGGGTGAAGCTTGGCGGTATCGAGGTCAAACTCGAGGCGTTGGACGTGGTCGGTCCCGCAGTCGGGGAGACACCGATCGCGGAGGACTCGGGCCTGGACAAGCGGATGGACTGGCGCTTCCTCGACCTGCGGCGCCCCGAGAACAACCTCATCTTTCGTGTCCAAACCACCCTCGAGCACGCCATGCGCACCTGGTGGGTGGAGCACGACTTCATCGAGCTGCACACGCCGAAGCTGATGGCGAGCGCGAGCGAGTCCAAGGCGGAGCTGTTCGAGGTCAAGTACTTCGACGGCAAGGCATTTTTGGCACAGAGCCCTCAGTTCTTCAAACAGATGGCGCAACCGGCAGGGTTCGGCAAGGTGTTCGAAATCGCGCCCGCGTTCCGTGCCGACCCATCGTTCACCAGCCGGCACGCCACCGAGTTCACCAGCGTCGACGCCGAAATCAGCTGGATCGACAGCCACGAGGATGTCATGGCGATGCACGAAGAGCTGCTGGTCACCGCGCTCACGGCCGTCAAGGCGAAACACGGCGACGAGATCCGGGAGTTGTTCGGCGTCGAGGTGACGGTGCCGTCGCGCCCGTTTCCGCGCATCCCTCTGCTGGAGGCCAAGCGCATCGTTGCCGAGCGTGGCTACGTCGTTCCACGCAGCGACGACGACATGGACCCGGAGGGTGAGCGGCAGATCTCCACGTATGCGGCCGAGGTGCTCGGGCACGAGTTCGTGTTCCTTACCGACTACCCGACAAGCATCCGCCCGTTTTATCACATGCGGTCCGACGACCATCCGGAGCTGACAAAGAGCTACGACCTGGTTTGGAACGGCGTCGAGATCTCCACCGGCGCCCAGCGGGAACATCGCATCGACGTGCTGGTCGCGCAGGCTCGTGAGAAACACCTGGACCCGGACGAGCTCGGCTTCTACCTCGACTTCTTCCGCTACGGCGTACCGCCGCACGGCGGATTCGGGATGGGACTGTCCCGACTGCTCATGCTCATGCTGCACCTGCCGAACCTGCGCGAAGTCACCTACCTGTTCCGCGGTCCGACGCGCCTCACTCCCTAGCCTGGATTCACAAAGCGAATCGGACAATACTGGAGACTATGGCTCCCCTCATCATCACCGGCATGTTCGCGATGATCGCGATCGATGGAATTTTGCTGGTTGCGGCGCTGATCGCACTCACGAAAACGGGTGCGCAAAAGTAGGACCGGTTGCGGGTGCACGGCAGCGTCGGGCCGCCCAAGCGGGGGTGGCTTCAGGCAGCCGACTCCAGGGTGAGCAGGATGCGCTTGGCGACGGCGCCTCCGACGTAACCGCCGGCTGATCCGTCCGAGCGCACGACGCGGTGGCAGGGCACCACTACGGGGAGCGGATTCATGGCGCACGCCGAGCCGACCGCCCGTACCGCCCCGGGGTTGCCGACCGCCCTCGCGACCTGCGCGTAGCTCTCGGTCTGCCCGTAGGCGATGCCGCTCAGGTGACTGAGCACATCGCGGCGGAATCCGTGCGAGAGCCGAAAGTCCAACGGGATGTCGAAGTGGGTCCTGGTCCCGGCGAAGTACTCGTCGATTTGCCGCGCGGCCTCCTCCACCCGGTGCGGGGCGCGCAGGATGCGCGGGCTCACCGCCGCGGCGAGTGCTGCCAGTACGCTGTCGTGGTCTTCCCCGGCGTACGCCACCCGCACCAGGCCAGCCTCGGTGGCGGCCAAAAGCAGCCCCCCGACTGGCGTGTCGCGGATGTCGAAAGCGACATCCAGGATGCCGTCACGCTGTGCTGATTGCGCGAGCCTGGAGTGCAACCGCGCCAGCGCCAGCTCATCTGTACGAGCCAGGGGTGCGAGCAGTCCGGGAAGGTCCTCGTCGTCTCTCGTGATCATCGCTGCTGTCCTTGTCGTTGCTGCTGGACTTGTCGTTGCTGCTGGGCTTGTGCAGGAGGCCGATCCGTACGCGGGGAAGGGTCGCCGAGAGTGACTCGGAGGGCGTTGATTCCCTCCGACGCGGCCTTCCGAGCCGCATCCGCGCTGCCGCCGAGAATCTGTGCGACCTCGGCATAGGGCAGCCCGATCAGGTAGTGGTACGCGATTGTCTGTCGTTGCTTGTCGGGCAGCGCGGCTATTGCGCGTTCGAGGTCTACCCGCTCGGCCTCCGATTCCACGGTTGACATGACCGGTTCTGGCAGCACATCGACAGTGATCGGTCTGCGGCTTCTAGCGCGCAGGATGTCGATCGCCTTGCGATGAGCGATCGTCACGAGCCAGGCTTCGACGTTCGCGCCAACATCCAGCGTCGGGTATGCGCTCAGCGCGGCGAGGAACGTGTCGGACCAGGCGTCGTCCGCATCGTCGGCACCCACGACGGCGCGGCACACCCGCAACACCGCCGGGCCGTGGCGCCCGACGATGTGCTCGAACGGCGGATTCATGGTCACACTTAAGTAGACGACACGGCGGTCACGAACGTGAGGTTCCGCTCAGCACAGGACGCATCGGCCGGGGCAGCCGCACGGACCGACGGGATCTCACGGCTGGTAGACGTCCGGGATGCCGTCATCGTTAGCATCGACGGTTTCCTCACGCTCGATCCTGCGGTAGTGCCTATTGCGGGCACGAAGCACCAGGCCGGCCAGCAAGGCCGCGCTGAGCGATGCCACCAGGATGGCCACCTTGGCGTCTTCATCGTGTGGACTGTCTGCGCCGAAGCTGAGCTCGGCCACCAGCAATGACACGGTGAAGCCGATGCCGCCTAGAAAGGCCACACCGGTCAGGTCGATCCATTTCACCGAGGGGTCCAACTGGGCTTTGGTGAGTTTTGTCGTCAGCCACGTCGTGGCCACGATCCCGATCGGCTTACCGAAGACCAGCGCCGCGAACACGCCGATCGTGACCGGGCTGCGCAGGGCCGTCACCAACCCGTCCCATCCACCGATGGCCACTCCGGCGGCGAAGAAGGCAAAAATCGGCACCGCGATTCCCGTGGAGATGGGCCGGAACCGGTGCTCGAACACTTCCGCAAGCCCCGGACCGCTTTCGGTGTCACCGCCAGCCGCCCGCAGCACCGGCACAGCGAATCCGAGCAGAACACCCGCCACTGTGGCGTGCACCCCGGACGCGTGCAACAGCACCCAGGTTGCGATGCCGATCGGCAGCAAGATGGCCCACGCGGCAGTGGCGTTCAGCCGAAAGAACTTGCGGTACTTCTGCGCTAGGAACGTGTAAACCGTGAGGGGAACCAGCGTTAGCACCAGGGGCAATACCTGGATGCTTGTCGTGTAGAAGAACGCGATGATGATGATGGCGATGAGATCGTCCACCACCGCAAGAGTGAGCAGGAACAGACGAAGCGCGCTCGGCAAATGCGACCCGATGACCGCCAGCACGGCCACGGCGAAGGCGATGTCGGTGGCGGTGGGGACTGCCCAGCCTCGCGCAGCTTCCGGGTCGTACCAGTTGAAGACGAGGTAGATCAGTGCGGGCACGATCACACCGCCGACCGCACCTGCCACCGGGACGATCGCGGTACTGAAATCCCGCAGATCGCCGGCAACGAACTCGCGTTTGAGTTCCAACCCGACCAAGAAGAAGAAGATCGCCAGCAGCCCGTCCGCTGACCACGCACCAACGCTCAGTTCCAGATGCCACGGCGCATAGCCGAATGTGACGTCCCGAAGCGCGAAGTAACCGGCCGACAACGGCGAGTTCGACCACACCAACGCGACCACTGCCGCACCGACCAGAAGGGCTCCGCCGACAGTCTCCTTGCGCAAGATGGCACCAATGCGCAGCACCTCGGTGTAGCGGGCTCGGCCGAACACGAGGCGTTTCGCCCAGCGCGATGGTGGGTGTGCAACCACGGTAGCTCCTTGAGAAGGGTCGGCAAGAGGAAATTACCGACCAGACTTCCCGGCGCACCTAACAGCCAGTGTAACCGTCGGCAGTGCATCGAACGCGTGCCATATCGTTGACGTAACATGATCAGCAGACGCGAAGCGGCTTTGCGGCTCGACATTCCGTTGGAGATGGCCAGACGACACGGACTGCCGCCTCGGATGTCACCGGCGGAGCTTGCCGACATTGACGCGCACCCACCGGCGTGGCTCATACAGTCCCGCGCGAACCGCACGGGCAACCGGCCCGTCTGGGTGCAGTTGACCTGCGCTATCTGTGGATTCACCGAAGCGGCCCGCCCCAAGAAGTGGTGGCCGGCCTTCACCTACCTCAGCTGCTCGCACCACGCGGCAGACGAACTCCCGTCCCCTGCTTCCGGATACTCTCGCAGCGAATTCGACGGCATCGGAAGTTGTTTCATCGGGATTGTCGACAACCCACCCGGAAGCTGACGCCTTGCACGGCGACTCGAACGATAGCGGGACGACGACCACTTTTACACGTGTGTCACAGCGGATGCAACCGGCTAGGCACACCGGCGACGGCGGGCAATGATAGCGGTGTGAAGCGAGTGACTTATGCAGGTCTGTCGTTCTTGGTTGCGGACGGTGTCGCCGACGCGCTAATTGACCTTGCGGCCGCGCTGCCGCGAGCAGAAATTGTCGAAGTGCCGGTGCTCGACAGTTCGGGGATCACCCAATATGCCCGGTTGGTCATCGGCCCAGGCAGCTACATGATCGCGATTCCGGAGAAGTCTTCCTACCCGGAACCGCATCACGACGACTTCGCAACAAAGTTGCGTCGACGGGCGAAGCAAGCCAGATCGCCCCATATTGCCACAGCATCGACATCAGAACCGCTTTCGGGCGGTTTCGAGGAACTAGACTTCCCGTAACCCGCTTGGGGGGCCTCCGGATACCTCTGCAAGGCGAAAGGTCTGGCAACGACAATGGGCAAGCTAGTTTACGGGGCCTCCGTCACCGAGATCGACATTGACGACCGAACACTTGCGCACTTGGAAATTGTCATAATCGCGAAGTTGCGCCGCGATGAGAAGTTCGTGCTGTCGTGGCAACACGGCCAGTCGGGCGGCGGTGGCCGCAGTATCGTCTGGCTGCACTCGTCCATACCCTTGCACTTCCAGTTCAACGGCAGCAAAGAGCCGTCCATCAATCCCACCTGGCTCAAGGAACTGATGGCCGTGGCGAACAGCCCAGGCGGTCTCCACATTATTCCGGAACCAGAACTGGAGTCGGCCACCCGCTAACGGACCCGACCTAGTGAACGAATCCATCCACGCTCGTTACCCGGATGGCGACGCCACGGCTGACCAGCAACAGCTCCACTCCGCCTTCGTGCAGTAGGGGAACCAGCTCGGAATGACCGGAGTCCAGCACCCTGCGCGAGTTGCGTAGGAACACTTCGGCCATCGACGGCCGCGCAGCGAATTCCCTGCCACCGTAGCAAATGAGGACAGTCGCCAATTCCTTCGATGCGTCGCTGCGGGCAACCGGGATCTCCGACCCAGACGTCATCGGGTCGCGGCGCGGATGAAGTGCGACGATCGCTCGTCCGCGAGTTGGCGCGCGGCGAACCACCTGTACCCTGCGCGGGGGTTGATCCGTGCGTGAGGGTTGCTCCGTGCGTGAGGGTTGCTCCGCAGACTTCGAAGATCTGGCCGCCGAGTCCACGAACATCACCCCCGAGTGTGTTATTTTACGAGCGACGCATCCGCTCTTCAACTAGCCTCTGCCACACGCACCCCTTACTCAAGGGGTTGTCCGCAGCGCACCTCAGTGCTACCTTCGGTTGCAATAATGATCGGCCGCCACGATGGCGACGCTGCGGCTCGCCAAGGCCAGCGTTCGGCCATCGAGCCGGGTTTCGTCGTCCCAGGTCAGCACTACCCGACCTGCCGGGACCGCAATATCGTGAGCCCTGTCATCGAAATTGACCACGACAGCCAACGCGCCCCGGTGCGCCACAAACCACCGTTCGTCCTCGTCGAATTCGGTGACAACGGTGGCGAACCGCGGGTCGGCGAACTGCGGGTATTGGCGTCGCAACGAGACGAGGCTTCGGTAGAAAGCGAGCATCCGCCTGTGGCGCTCGCCTCCTATTTCGGCCCAGTCCAGCTTCGAATGCTCAAAGGTTTGCGGATCCCCCGGGTCTGGCACGGCTGCCGGATCCCACCCCATCCGTTCGAACTCGGCGATGCGGCCCTGCGCGGTCGCGGCTGCTAGCTCGGGCTCCGGATGCGAGGTAAAGAACTGCCACGGGGTTGATGCGGCCCACTCCTCCCCCATGAACAGCATCGGGGTGAACGGCGACGTGAGGGTGAGCGCCGCGGCGATCGCCAGTGCGCCGTCGTCCACCGTCGCGGCGAGCCGGTCGCCGGCTGCCCGATTCCCCACCTGATCGTGGGTTTGGTCGGACACGACAAAACGCCACGCCGGCGTGCTGTCGGTGTCGATCGGGTGCCCGTGCAACTTCCCACGAAAGGACGAATACGTGCCGTCGTGAAAGAACCCTCGCCGGTACACCTTGTCGAGCGCGGCCAGCGAGTCGAAATCGGCGTAATACCCCATGGTTTCACCGGTCACCGCGACGTGTACGGCGTGGTGGAAGTCGTCATTCCATTGCGCCGCGACCCCGTACCCGCCGGCTTCACGCGGGGAAATCAGTTTCGGGTCGTTGAGGTCGGATTCGGCGATGAGACTCAGCGGACGTCCAAGGAACGCGGACAACGCGTCCGTTTCCTCGGCGAGTTCCTGCAACAAATGTTTCGACGAGCGATCGACGAGTGCGTGGACCGCATCGAGTCTCAGTCCGTCCACGTGGTAGTCCCGCAACCACATTCGCGCATTGTCGAGGATGAAGCGCCGCACCGGCGCGGAGTCTGGGCCATCGAGGTTGACCACCTCACCCCAGGTGTTCCTCGCCGAACTGTTCAGGTACGGCCCGAAGCGGGGCAGGTAGTTGCCACTCGGCCCTAGGTGGTTGTAGACGACGTCTTGGATCACGGCCAGTCCCACCGCATGGCACGCGTCCACGAAACGTTGATACGCCGCAGGTCCGCCATAACTTTCCTGCACCGCATACCAGAGCACACCGTCGTAGCCCCAGTTGTGACTGCCGTTGAAGGCGTTGACCGGCAGCAGCTCGACGAAGTCGACGCCGAGGTCGACCAGATGGTCGAGCCTGGCCGCCGCCGCATCCAGCGTTCCCTCCGGCGTGAACGTGCCGATGTGGAGTTCGTAGATCACTCCGCCGGCCAGCTGGCGGCCGGTCCACCGCGCGTCCGTCCACGCGAACGCTGAAGCGTCGAAGGTGCGGGACAGCTCGTGCACGCCGTACGGTTGGCGCCGTGATCGCGGGTCGGGCAGCGCGGTGTCAGCGTCGTCGAGGAGGTAGCCGTAGTCGGTCACCGTTGCCGGCAGCGGGTCCACGAGCTCCCACCAGCCGCCGGGCCGGGCCGCCATCGCCCGGCGCTCACCGTCGGCCAGCAATCCGACGGTATGCGCCGCCGGTGCCCACACGGTGAAGTTCATGATTGCTCCAGGGGGGCGAGCAAGGCAATTGGGTAGCGCTCGAGCAACTGGGCCACTTCGAGCTCGCCGCCGTCGAAACGACGACCGGTGATGACGTCCATCCGCTGTTGCCGGGACAGCAGAATGCTGGTGTCACGCCACCCTCCCTTGGAAGCCAACCCGATCGGCAGGCGAGTCGCGACCGCGACGGCACCTCCTCGATCGAAGGCCACGACGTGCCGGGCGGCCGCCCCAAATGCGGGAACGCCCAGGTAGCGAGTGAACAGCTCCGGCTGATCCCGACGCAACCGCAGTGCCCGCGATGTGACGAGGAGTTTGGCATCGCCGCTCGCGTCGATCGGGGGAAGTTCGCCGCCGTCAAGACGGCGCAGCGTCGACTCGGCTGCTGTGAAGTCAACCGGCCGCCTGTTGTCCGGGTCGACGAGCGAGCGTTCCCAGAACTCGCTGCCCTGATAGACGTCCGGGACGCCGGGCGCGGCCAATTGCAGCAGCTTGGCGGACAGCGAATTCGACCACCCGGCATCCTGCACGCGCCGCACGAGCGAGCCGACGATCGCTTCGACCTCGGGGTTGTCGAAGGCGGAGTCGATGAGCGCATGCATCCTGGACTCGAACCGCTCGTTCGGCCGATCCCACGATGTGGAATTGCCTGCCTCACGCGACGCCTTCTCGGCGTACGCGTGCAGGCGCTCTCGGGTGGCCGGCCATGCGCCGAGGATCGCCTGCCACAGCAGCGACTCCAGCGGGCCGTCGCCCAGCGGTGCGAGCTCGCGCAAGTGGGACAAGGCACTCGTCCACTCCTCGGGGATCTCGGCGAGCACGCTGATCCGCGCGCGCACGTCCTCGCCACGTTTGGTGTCGTGTGTGGACAGGGTGGTCATCGACAGCGGTGAGCCGGCCTGTCGCAACGAATTCCGGCGGTGGTATTCGTTCGTGTGGATCGCAAACTCCTCGGGGTCCGCACCCACCTCGGTCAGTGATCCGAGCCTCGTGTACCGGTAAAACGCGCAATCCTCCACTCCCTTGGCCATGACCATCCCCGAGGTCTGCTGGAATCGCACGGCGGCCGGATGCGCGGGGTCGGTCAGCAGCGGCTGAAGTTCGTCGATGATGCCGGTCAGTTCCGGGCGGTACCGTTTCGCGGTTTCCGCGGCGTCGCGAACCCATTCAACCCCGAGCGGCAGGTAGCTGCGGTAAACGGGGAAGCAGGTGAGCAGTTCGGCAAGCGCATCGGCGAGCAACTCCGGTTCCGCCTCGAGAAAACCGGCGCGCCGCACGTCGCGGGCCAGTCTCAACACCTCCGACCTGAGGATTCCGTCGGCCACCGCACGCTTCGTGGAGTGGTGCTCCGCCCCCCAGGACGGCGGCTCCGGCCGATCGCGCAATGTGGCATCGAGCTTATCGAGCGCCTGTTGGCCGGCGGCGTCCACCAATACCCTGTCGACGTCGGCCAGCGCGTCATACCCGGTCGTCCCAGCCACCGGCCATGAAGCAGGCAGCCGTTCGCTGCCCTCCAAGATCTTTTCGACGATGATGTACGCGCCGCCGGTGGCTTCGGCGAGCATGTCGAGGTATCCCCCCGGATCGGCCAGGCCGTCCGGATGGTCCACGCGCAGCCCATCGACCAGTCCGCTGCGCACCCACCGCAGGATTTCCGCGTGCGATTTCTGGAACACCCAGGGAACCTCGACCCGGAGGCCGGCCAGCGTGTTCACCGCGAAAAACCGGCGGTAGTTCGACTCGCTGTCGGCGCGTCTCCAGTCAATCAGCTCATAGTGTTGGCGGTCATGCACTGTTCGTGGGTCGGCGCCGTCATCCGCCGTGGCAGGCGCGATCGGAAAACGGTGGTCGAAGTAGTGCAGTTCTCCGCCGACGATTCTCAGGGCGTCAAGCTCAGCAGGGCCATCGCCGAGAACGGGCAGACGCACACGTCCAGAACCGAATTCCCAGTCGATGTCGAAAGCCTCGGCGAACGACGACGCTGATCCGTGTTTCAGCACATCCCACCACCAGGAATTGGCCGCGGCATGAGCGATGCCCATGTGATTGGGAACGATGTCGACCAGCACCCCGAGACCGAGGTCGCGCGCGCGCGCGGCAAAAACATCCAGTCCTGCGTTTCCTCCTCTGGCCGGATCGACCCGCTCGTGATCCACGACGTCGTAACCGTGATCGGAGCCCTCGTCCGCACGCAGGAGCGGGGACAAGTACACCCAGCCGGCGCCCAGAGCGTGCACGTAGTCGAGCACACCTGCAGCCTCCTCAAGGCCAAAGGATGCCCTGATCTGAAGACGATATGTCGAGGCGGGAACCCGCATCATTCCGGCAGCATCCCCGGTGCACCGTCGACGAGAGTGGCAGACACGGAGTTGTTCGGTTCAGCCTCGAGATCCGAACCCTGGGCTTGCAGCACCAGGAGTGATCGCGCTTCAACGAGGAGTCTCTCACCCGCCGCCACGGCAGTGTCCGCGCGCTCACCGGCGGTGTCGACCACGACGTTCCATCCGTTCGCGTATTCCTCCGGTGGAAGCGTGAATTCCACAGCAGCCTCGTCACCGTTGAAGTAGACGACGAAATTGACGTCGACGATGTGGCGTCCCCGCGAGTCCCTCTCCCGGATACCGTTCCCATCGAGAAAGAGGCCGAGCGAGCGGGTGAGAGCGACGTCCCAATCGTCTGGCACCATTGCCGTGCCGTCCGGGCGGAGCCACACGATGTCGGGAAGCGGCTCGCCAGGGCCGCGGTCTACCGGTCGGCCGTCGAAGAACCGTGCGCGTCGGAAGGTCGGATGCTCCCTCCGCAGCCGGGACAGCGCCGCGGCGAATTCGATGAGCGGCCGGTCCGCGTCGTCCCAGTGCAGCCACGACAACTCCGAGTCGTGGGAGTACACGTTGTTGTTGCCCTGTTGAGTGCGGCCGGATTCGTCGCCGTGCGCGATCATGGGAACGCCTTGGGACAGCAGCAGCGTGGCGAGGAAGTTGCGCTGCTGCCGAGAGCGCAGCCGCAACACGTCCGGGTCGTCGGTCGATCCTTCGGCACCGCAGTTCCACGACCGGTTGTTGGACTCTCCGTCGTTGCCGTCCTCTCCATTGGCCTCGTTGTGCTTGTCGTTGTAGGAGACCAGGTCTGAAAGAGTGAATCCGTCGTGCGCGGTGATGAAGTTGATTGACGCGACCGGCCGCCGGCCGTCTTCTTCGTACAGGTCGGCCGATCCGGTGATGCGGGAGGCGAACTCGCCCAGCACGGAGGGTTCGCCGCGCCAGAAGTCGCGGATCGTATCCCGGTATTTGCCGTTCCACTCCGACCACTGCGGTGGAAAGCCGCCGACCTGATAGCCGCCGGGGCCAACATCCCACGGCTCGGCGATGAGTTTGACCTGCGAGACGATCGGGTCTTGCTGCACCATTTCAAAAAAGGTGGCGAGCTTGTCGACGTCATAGAACTCACGGGCGAGCGTGGAGGCGAGATCAAACCGGAAGCCGTCGACGTGCATCTCGACGACCCAGTACCGCAGCGAGTCCATGATCAACTGCAGCGAGTGCGGGTGCCTCACGTTGAAGGAATTGCCGGTGCCGGTGTAGTCCATGTAGTACTGCGGATCGTCTTCCATCAGGCGGTAGTACGCCTGGTTGTCGATGCCCTTGAACGACAGGGTCGGGCCTAGGTGGTTGCCCTCCGCGGTGTGGTTGTACACGACATCGAGAATCACCTCCAGGTTCTCCTGGTGATACACCTGGACCATCCGTTTGAATTCCTGCACCTGCTGCCCCAGGTCTCCGCTGGAGGAATAGCCGTTGTGGGGGGCGAAGAACCCGATCGTGTTGTAGCCCCAGTAGTTGCTACGGCCAGCGTCGAGCAGGTGCGCGTCGTGGACGAACTGGTGCACGGGCATCAGTTCGAGGGCTGTCACGCCGAGCCGGTGAAGGTGCTCGAGTACTGCAGGGTGCGTCAACGCCGCGTAACTGCCGCGTTCCGCCTCGGCAATCTCCGGGTGAAGGCGCGTCAGTCCCTTGACGTGGGCCTCGTAGATCACGGTTTCGCTGTACGGGGTATCGGGAGGCCGGTCGCTGGCCCAGTCGAAGAACGGACTGGTCACTACACCGAGCATCGCGAATGGTGCGGAATCCTCGTCGTTGCGGGAAAGCGGGTCGCCGAAGTTGTAGCCGAACAACGATGGATGCCAGTGGACCGTCCCGCAGGTCGCCTTCGCGTACGGGTCTAGCAGGAGTTTGTTCGGGTTGGACCGCAACCCCGACGTCGGATCGTTTGCGCCGTGAACCCGATAGCCGTAACGCTGCCCCGGCTGGACCTGCGGCAGGTATGCGTGCCAGACGTTCGCATCCACCTCGATAAGGTCGAAGCAACTCTCGACTCTGTCGTCATCGAACAGGCACAATTGCACCCGTTCTGCGGCTTCGCTGAACAGTGCGAAGTTCGTGCCGGTCCCATCGAAGGTCGCGCCGAGCGGATGCGCTAAACCGGGCCATGTCTCGATGCTTTCGTGTGAATTCATCCTTTGTTTACGCCGAACGCGTCACGATAGTCGCCACGTCCGGGAACATCCGTCATTTCGTTGGACCACATCGGCCGTTCCGGTTGCAGGGCTTTGGTCTTGCGTTCGAGTTCCATCAGCACGTTCTTGTCCTCGTCTTCATCAGGTGACCCATCGACCGGGGTCGAGAACAGCTGACTCGCCGGACCAATGAGGAAGTTCCCATGTTCGCATTGTCCGGCGCTCCTCGGGGTCTCGCAAGCTCTTGTCAGTCAACTCACGGAGAAATACGGTCCTTCGTGC
The DNA here is from genome assembly GCA_039924285.1 of Terrimesophilobacter sp. Lineage (GTDB taxonomy): Bacteria > Actinomycetota > Actinomycetes > Actinomycetales > Microbacteriaceae > Parafrigoribacterium. Next base: position 22,631 of record JBDTBD010000004.1, read on the forward strand.
GCCTTCGTGGTTTGCACTGTTGCGCGTAGGCTCGATCTTTCCAGCACCCGATAATTACCCAAATCGACGTAGCAGAATCGAGAAGTCATGGGAAAATTGCTCTACGGCACACCGCCCACAGAGGTCGACTTCGACGACCGCGTTCTCGTGCACTTGCAGATCGTTATCGGCGCCAAACTGCGACGTGGCGAAAGCTTCTTCTTTTCGTGGAAGAACGACGTTCGAGTGGGCGATGGCCGTACGAGCATCTGGATGGATGCTTCCATTCCGCTGGCCTTCAAATATTCGGGCGGACGTGTGCCGACGGTCAACCGGGAGTGGCTGGAGATTCTTTCTGCCTCGGCCAACAGCGGATCCGGGCTGCAATACATCCCGGAGCCCACCGGCAACGGCGAGGGAAGCGGCAACGGCGGCGGCAACGGTCGCGGGCCGGAGAGTCCGGCCTCGATCCGTTAGGTGCTCATTCCGACGGGACCATCAACGGGTCCAGAGCTCTCGCGGTGGTCTCCCTGCGGATGGTCTGCCCGGTGACTGTTTCCAGCGCGAACGGCGTCGACTCGCCGAGGACGAGATACAGTTTGCCGGCATTCAACATCTGCAACTCGACGACATGACGCCCGGGCAAGACTTCTTGGCCGGTCGTGGCGAAGGCGGCCGAGACCAGCGCGCTCACTTGCTCCAGCGTGTGTTCCGGGCTCAACTCGAGCGACTCGCCGCCGTAGTGCAGGATCAGAGACATGCCGGACAGGTTACAGGACGAAGTCCACGCAGGTTCGATCGGAAATCACCGAACGAATGAAGGTGGCCACCTTCTGATGCTCGGGGTGCGTTTGGTAGGCGGCTAATCCGTCTGCGTCGTCGTAATCGGCGATGAGAACGAGATCCCAATTGCCCGCGGTGACGGCCGTATCCCCGCCGACAGTCAGCTGCCGGACAGACGGTACCAGTGGGACCAGCTCGGCGAGCCTGCGACGGATCTCGGCCGATTGCGCGGCTTTCTGCTCGGGGTCGCCGGTGGCGAGCTTCCAGGACACGACGTGTCGCAGCATTCTCTTCAAACCTCCAGAATCGCGGCGCGCAACCGATCGGGGTCGATGCGCCAGTGTGCATGTTCAACGCCGTTCACCAGAAGTACCGGAATCTGCTCCCAGTACTGTTCGTACAGCGCGGTGTCGTCGAGGATGGAGCGCTGCTCGATCGCAATCGGCCGCTGGTCCAGGGCGCCAGCCACCCGCTCGACAGTCGCTTTTGCGACTTCGCAGAGATGGCACTCCGGCTTGCCGATTAGGGTCAACGTCACCGGCACTGTCGACTGGAGGCCCGGCAAGGCTTTTACTTTTTGTTGCGACGCTGGTGACGCGTCTTACGCAGCAACTTGCGATGCTTCTTCTTTGCCATACGCTTGCGACGCTTCTTGATTACGGAACCCATAAGACCTCACCGATTAGTGAACGGATGACCGGGTCCGGTCAGAACCGCGGAAAAAATACCTTGGCTAGTCTAACCGACTTAGCCGGAGTCGCCGAGCCGCCGCCGCTACCCGACGTCCGCGATGTGGTTTTCGATGGCCGCTTCTACTGCGGACTCCGGCACCCGAAACGAGCGACCGAACCGAATAGCCGGCAACTCGCCGGAATGCACGAGTCGGTAGACGGTCATTTTCGACACGCGCATCATGTCGGCCACTTCTGCAACCGTCAGAAAGCGAACCTCCGAGAGATCCCGCGCCATCGCACTCCACTTCCCTCGAGTCGCCGCGTGTTGACCGTTGAGTCACCGCGTGTTGGATCCGCACTGCCGGTATCAGTGTTGCTGGAGTGCTAATCCGTAACTTTAGGGGTAGAAGTGACAGGGTGTCTACTCGTCATTCGTGTCGACCTACTTTGTGAGGCGCCTCCTCAGCGGAGAGAGCACCCGATGGGACACCTCTGCAACCACGCGGCCCACGGCACCACCGGCATCGCGCGCCTGGGGCAACCTCTCAGCGGCACGACGCAACGGGGCCGGCAACCGTGCGCCAGCCCATGCGGTGTACACGGCCGATCCGCCGCCGTGCACGGAACCGTCCGTCTCGGCCGCCCCGACCGCGTCCGAGGCGAGAAAAGGAATCAACCAGTCCTCGAGCTCCTCCAGAGGCGACGAATCGATGCTGTAGTAGCGGTGTTGGCCGCTCTCCCGCACGGTGACCAACCCGACGTCGCGCAACACCTTGAGGTGCTTGGACACCGTCGGCTGACTGATTTCCAGGCTTGCAACGAGCTGTCCGACGCTGATCCCGGACTCGGTGGAATCGGATGCCAGGTGCTGCTCCAGCAGGACACGCAGCAACTCGCGTCTGGTTGCATCCGCAACCACGTCAAAGATGTCAGCCATGACAACAGGGTAGCTGGGCGCGGTCAGGAGTACCATGACAAGCTGTCGTGCACGTGTCACACAAGCGAAGACTAAGAGGATCGCATGCGGGAGTCGGCTAGGCCCCGTACATCCGTGCTCGCTCGCATCCGGGATCTCGTCGACCTCTTCGCAGCTTCTTCACCGGCACGCTTCGCCATCGTCATCTTTACCGGGCTCGTTCTCATCATGACCGCGATCCTGTCGCTGCCGATTGCGGCGGCATCAAGAAGCGCGACACCGCTGGCCGATGCGCTCTTCACTGCTGTCTCGTCGATTTGCGTCACGGGGCTGAACACAGTGAATATGGCGACGCACTGGTCCACCTTCGGCAACGTGGTGATCCTCATCGGCTTGGAGGTCGGCGGGATCGGCGTGCTGACGCTGGCGAGCATGCTCGGGCTGATCGTCTCGCGACGGCTGGGTCTGCGGGCACGCCTGATGGCGGCCAGCGACTCGAACCCGCTGCGGATCCACCACGGTCCCGTCGCTGAGGGTCAGGCGGTGCGGCTCGGTGAGATCGGCGGCCTACTGGCGACGGTGGCCATCAGCGTGTTCACTATCGAGATCGTCCTCACTGCGCTCATCACTCCACGGCTGCTGTTGGCCGGATCCGACCCGTGGCACGCCATCTGGGAGGGGTTCTATTTTGCGACCTCGGCGTTCACCAACACCGGATTCGTGCCGCACGTCCAGGGGCTCGCGCCGTTCGCCACCGACCCGTGGATGCTGTCGGTGATCGCCATCGGCGTCTTTCTCGGGAGTCTCGGGTTCCCCGTAATATTCGCGCTGACAAAGGGGTGGCGCACACCACGTCGTTGGTCGATCCACGTGAAACTCACCCTGGTGACGACGCTCGTACTGATCGTGCTCGGCGCCATCGCGCTCGGAGCTTTGGAATGGAACAACCCGAACACGCTGGGCGGACAAGATCCGACGGTGCGCCCGATGACGGCATCCTTCCTTTCGGTCATGACGAGATCTGGCGGCTTCTCCACAGTGGACGTCGGGCAAATGCACGGATCGACGCTGCTGGTGATGGACATGCTCATGTTCGTTGGCGGCGGTTCCGCTTCCACCGCGGGTGGCATCAAGGTCACCACACTCGCGGTGTTGTTCCTTGCGGCGTTTGCCGAGGCGCGCGGCGACCAGGACATGCAAGTGTTCGGCCGGCGGATCCCCTCGGACGTGTTGCGCCTGGCGGTCAGCGTCGTGCTGTGGGGGGCGACGATCGTGGCTATCGCAACGATCGCACTGTTGTCCGTCACCAAGGCTCCGCTCGACCATGTGCTGTTCGACGTCATTTCGGCGTTCGGAACCTGCGGGCTCAGTACAGGAGTGACCGAGGGGCTCCCGGATGTTGGCAAGTACATCCTGGCGGCCACCATGTGGGCAGGTCGCGTTGGTACAGTGACCTTGGCCGCAGCCCTCGCGGCGAGCCAACGCCGCCAGTTGTTCCGATTCGCAGAAGAGAGGCCCATCGTTGGTTGATCGGATTCCGCACGACGCCCCCGTGCTCGTCATCGGATTGGGCCGGTTCGGCGCAGGCGCGGCTGGCCAGCTGGCCAGACTCGATCGCGAGGTCCTGGCGGTCGACAGCAGCGCGGAGCTCGTGCAGAAGTGGTCGGAACGTGTCACCCACGCGGTGCAAGCCGATTGCCGCAACATCGACTCGCTGCGACAGATCGGCGCGCAAGATTTCGCCATTGCCGTCGTCGCGGTGGGCTCGTCCATCGAAGCGAGCGTGCTGATCACGGCGAACCTGGTCGACCTCAAGATCCCCCAGATCTGGGCGAAGGCGATCAGCCAATCCCACGGGAAGATCCTGGCTCGAATCGGCGCGAACCACGTGATCTACCCGGAGGCGGAGGCGGGCGAACGTGTCGCGCACCTGGTCTCGGGCAGAATGCTCGACTTCATCGAGTTCGATGGCGACTTCGCCATCGTCAAGATGTACCCACCGAAGCCGATCCGCGATATCCCGCTCGCACAGTCGCAGGTGCGCCGCAAGTTCGGAGTCACCGTCGTCGGGGTGAAGCCGCCAGGCAAGGATTTCACTTACGCGACTCCCGAAACGGTGGTGTCCAGCCACGACCTCATCATTGTCAGCGGCAACTCCGCCTCGATCGAGCAGTTTGCGAGCCAGCAGGGCTGACCTGTCCTCGCCAGGATGTTAGGTGCCGGCTGCGATTTCTTTTGCGCGCGCGATGGCGGAGGCGGCCGCACGGTCAAACATGAACCCCAGCTCGGACTTTTCCATCTCGGCGATCGCGCGTTCGGTGGTGCCGTGCGGACTCGTGACCCGCCGGCGCAGTTCCTGCGGGGTCTCACCGGAGGTTGCGAGCAATTCGGATGCGCCGAGGAACGTGCCCTCGACCAAGAGCGAGGCCTGCTCCGCTGTGAAACCGAGTCCGACAGCAGTGCGGGTGAGCTGTTCGATCAAATAGAACACGTAGGCCGGGCCAGAACCCGAAATGGCGCTAACCTCGTCGATTTTGGACTCCGGCACCTCGATCACGACACCTACCGTCGCGAAGAGCGAGCGTGCCATGGCAATGTCGGAGGCGCCCGCGCGGCTGCCCGCCGCCAGCCCGGTCACCCCGCGTCCGACGATGGCTGGAGTGTTGGGCATGGCTCTCAACACCGCAACAGTCGAGGGCAGCAGGGCCTCAATCGTGGCAATGGTGACGCCGGCGGCGACACTGATGACAATCGCATCCGGTTCCAACGCGGCGCTGATCTCACGCAGCAGGTCGGGCACCATGTGAGGTTTGACCGCCAGCACCACGATCCGCGCGCCAGCGATCGCGGCGAGATTGGCGTTCGGCTCGGCTTCGGTGGAGTAGCTGATCACGTCGTTCGAGCGCAGGGCTGCGGCCTTCGCCTCGGTGCGATTCGTGACGCGGACGAGACCGCTCACCGCCGCGCCGGGTGAAACAAGGCCATTCAAGATGGCGCCGCCCATCGATCCCGCCCCTAGGATCGCGATGGCTGGAAGAGTATCCATATCACTACATCCTAGGATTAGTACCGGACAAGGGAGCACCGTGAGCGTTGAGGGCGGCAAGAAGGCGATCATCGCCGCGATGCTCGCAAACCTTGGGATCGCGATCACCAAATTCGCTGCGTGGGCCTTTTCTGGTTCGGCGTCAATGCTCGCGGAGGCCGTGCACTCAGTTGCGGACACCGGCAATCAGGTTCTGCTGCTGCGCGGGTCGCACGTTTCGAAACGCAAGGCCGACCAGGAGCATCCGTTCGGATACGGTCGCGAACGGTTCATCTACGCGTTTGTCGTTGCAATCATCTTGTTCAGCGTCGGTGGCGTGTTCTCGATCTATGAGGGCGTCGACAAGCTCACGCACCCGCACGAGGTGTCGAACGTCTGGCTCCCGATCGTCGTACTGCTCGTGGCGATGGTCCTCGAGTCATTCTCGTTGCGTACCGCGGTGCGCGAATCGAATCGGGTGCGCGGCAGCGACAGCTGGTTCCAGTTCATCCGCCATGCCAAGGCACCGGAGCTCCCAGTCGTGTTGCTAGAGGACATCGCGGCGCTGGTGGGACTGTTGTTCGCCTTCCTCGGTGTCGGACTGACGGTTATCACCGGTGATAGCGCCTTCGATGCCATGGGGACCCTCGCTATCGGCGCGCTTCTGGTGCTGGTGGCCGTCGTTCTGGGGATCGAGACGAAGAGTCTGCTGGTCGGCGAGGGGGCAAGCCCTGCGGATGCGGAATCAATCCGCACCGCGATCAACGAAAGCGCCGACGTCGAGGCACTCATCCACATGAGAACCCTCTATCTCGGGCCGGAGGAACTGCTCGTCGGCGCCAAGGTCGCGTTCGGACGGGAGAAGCGCCTCGCCGACGTCGCGACGCTCATCAACACCCTGGAGGCGCGCATCCGAGCCGCAGTACCGATCGCGCGCGTCATATACATCGAACCGGACGTGTACTTGAAGCCGGGGAGCGAGAACCCGCCCACCGACACGATCGTGATCAAGAGCGCGGACTAACCTTCGTTTCCCCCAGCCGCTTGGCAACTGCGTCCGTTCAGCGACGCGCAGCGAAGAAGTCGGTCAGCAGCTGCGCACAGGCCTCCGTCTCGACGCCCGCAAACACTTCCACCCGATGCGGCAATCGCCGATCGCGTAGCAGATCGTGCACCGACCCTGCAGCGCCGGCCTTGTCGTCCCACGCGCCGAACACGACCACCGGCACCCGAGCCGCCACTATCGCACCGGCGCACATCGGGCACGGCTCCAGAGTGACCACCAAAGTGGTGCCGAGAAGCTGCCAGTCACCGAGCGCCTGCGCCGCCGCCCGCAGAGCAAGGATCTCGGCGTGCGCCGTGGGATCCTGGAGCAACTCGCGCTCGTTGTGAGCTGCCGCGAGCAACCTTCCGGATGCGTCGAAGACGAGCGCGCCGACCGGCACGTCGCCACTGGCCGTGGCACGGCGAGCCTCGACGACAGCCCGTCGCATCCACTCACTGTGTTCGTCGACCATGGGCCCTCCAGTAGATTTAGCCTATGCGAGTCCACGTTGCCGACCATCCCCTCATCACGCACAAACTCACCGTGCTGCGCGACAAGACGACATCGTCGCCGACGTTCCGTGCGCTCGCCGAGGAGCTCGTGACACTGCTCGCGTACGAGGCGACGCGGAACGTTCGCGTCGAAGCGGTGACTGTCGAGACGCCTGTCGCCATGGCAAACGGGCTCGCTATCAGCAAGCCGCGACCGCTAGTAGTTCCGATCCTTCGGGCGGGCCTTGGGATGCTCGAGGGCATGGTCAAACTGGTGCCCACCGCCGAAGTGGGGTTCCTCGGCATGGTGCGAAACGAGACCACGCTGAAGCCAGCTATCTATGCTGAGCGACTTCCGGAGGATCTCTCCAACCGCCAATGCTTCGTGATCGACCCAATGCTGGCCACCGGCGGATCGTTGATCGCAGCGATCCACTACCTCTTCGATCGGGGTGCCGTCGACGTTACCGCTATCTGTCTCATCGGGGCACCGGAGGGGCTTGCCGCGGTCGAGGAGGCGACCAAGGGTCGGGAAGTCACGATCGTTCTCGGAGCGCTCGATGAGAAGCTCAACGAGGTGGGCTACATCGTCCCTGGACTCGGAGACGCGGGCGACCGGTTGTACGGCACAGTCGACTGACACTTGCTCGAAACTTGATTTTCCTGGACGGATGCAAGATAGTTGCATCTATGACCGACAACGTGCACGCCCTGACCTCCTGCGAGGCTTTTGGGACTGCTGGCATGATGCTGATGCCTGGCAGCGTTGTCGCGTGTTGTCGAATGCGTGCTTAATCGGCCAAACCTGCCGAGTTCCGTGCAAGCTTTCTTTGCTCGGACTCCCGGATTCCGATCCTCATAACGGTCGCCATCCGCACCACTCGTAACACCCAGAAGGATCACACCCTCATCATTAGAGGCCTTCACCCCAGTTGTTCAGGATCATCCCTCCATGTCTATCGCTCTGGAAATATCTCGGCCCATAACCGAATTCGGCGGCGTCCCCGCAGCATCGCGGTCGCCACTCGCGCGCATCCCCGAGCCGCCCGAGCTCGCCGACGATCAACCACTCGTTCCTCAGTCCGGAGCGCGCCATGACGCGTCCCCAACGACGCGACTTCGCGCAATTCCCGAGGGCACTCAGGCCCGCGGCTTTGTGCTGTACGTCGGAGTCGATGAAGTCAAGGCCCAAGCAGCCGGTATCGATCTCGGTGGGTTGGTGTCGGCGCTCAAGAAGCTCACGGCACAACTCGTCCCGACTTCGGAGACCTACGCAGCCGTCGCACTCGCTCCACAGGGAGCCGGTGGCCGAGACGTCGACGTCGTCCGCCTCGCTTTGCAGGACCCTTCCGCGCTTGCGCAGCACCGGGAGCAGGAAGTGCCCGTGGAAAAATACCGCAACGGCGTCGTAGTCGATTTGTCCCGCAAGCGCGTACTGCTCGACGATGCACAGGCCGCTCTCACCTATAAGGAATTCGAGTTGCTCCAGTATCTCGTGCTTCGCGAGGGTCACACCATCGACCGCACCGAACTGATCGGTGCGCTGTGGGCTGCTGAGGATGACGAGGCGCCCAATGAGCGCACGATCGACGTGCACGTGCGTCGGCTGCGCGCGAAGCTGGGCGGCTACGAAGATATCGTGCGCACGGTGCGTGGCGTCGGCTACCGCTTCGATCGCCATGCGGATGTTTCCGTGCGGCACGCCAGCGCTCCGTCACCCGACTTTTTCTGACGGCCGAGGTACGCTCCGTTACTCGATGCGGCGAGCCGTGTGTTGGAGTGTGGTGGATCGTTGGGTGGGGTACCAGGTGTTGGTGGGGTCTAGCCAGGGTGGGTATTTGACTTGTGGTAGTCCGTTGACCATTCGAAAGGCCCAGCCGGAGGTGTCCAGGGTGCGGTGGTGGAACCAGCACAACACCATTCCGTTATCGGTGTGGGTGGCCCCGCCTG
>JBDTBD010000005.1:0-13459 GCA_039924285.1 Terrimesophilobacter sp.
CTTCCCCCTCGTTGATCCAGTTCGGGGCGTGAGTTTCGAACCCGTGACTGTCGAACCAGTTCTGGAAAGCACGGGCCTCCGATCGGTACTCAGGAGACGCGAAACAGGCAACATACGCCCGGCTGTCGAGGCTGAACCCGCCGTTGGCCGCGAACACCATGTCGGCAAGCCCTGGGATCGGATCGATAAATGAGACTGTATGCCCCAGCGATCGGAAGGTGTCGCGCAAATTCTCCCACTGCCACACTGCGCGTATCGTATTCGCCGGGGCGAAAGTGCCGATGAGCGAGTTGACCGGACTTGCTGTGAAGTAGTCGGGCGCGCACATCAGAAAATCACGGACTGACGCCGTGCGCACTCGGCTGGACGTGGTCCGCGAGGTCGCGACGGAATTCGGCACGGGCCCCCCACGCACGTCGACGCTGGAGCCGCCAGAATGGCGCACGAGTAGCGTATTGACTTAGTCTCACACGCACGCATCCGAAATATCGCGGCGTGACACGCACCATTTCTTCGTCATTGCACCCCGCAGCACAAGATAACCCCATACAGTTAGTCGCATGGACAGCCTTGACTACGGCATCATCGATCTGCTCCGGCAAAACGCGCGCGCCGGCTACGGCGACATCGGCGAGGTCATTGGACTCTCGGCGTCGGCGGTGAAGAGGCGAGTCGACCGATTGGTAGCGGACAAGGTGATCCGCGGATTCACCGTACAGGTGGACCCGACCGTGGATGGGCTCGCCACCGAGGCGTACCTTGAGTTGTTCTGTCGGGGTACCGTGTCTCCCGGTGAGCTGAGGCGCATCCTCTCGGAGGTGCCGGAGGTCGTCGACGCGGGGACGGTCACCGGGAGCGCCGACGCAATCGTGCATATGCGCTCACGGGACATCACAAGCCTCGAAAGTGCGATCGAGCGCGTGCGGCTAGCGCCAAATGTCGACCACACGCGCAGCGCGATCGTCCTGTCTAAGCTCATCCACAGGTCGCATGAGGCCTGACCTCACGACGCCGATTCCCGTACGTCTAGCGACGCCATCGCGGCATCCGGGTACCCGAACCGGTGCACGGTAATACTCAGTGTCTGCTCGTGCAGGAAAGTAAGCAACTCGATCCGACCGGACGCGGTGACCGGTTCGGCGTACACCGCGGAGCGCACTTCGGAGCCCAACAGCGTCGCGAGCGAGGACGGGTCTTCCCCAAGGAGACGGATTCGGGTAAACGGAAGGCGGTGCTCACCCATTTCGCCGGAGAGCAGCCGGGCGTGCCAGTGGGCATCCGACTCGACGACGACCTCACTCACGGCGATCGCCGTGGTCTCATCTCGAAGGAATTGCACGAGGCTGGCGGTGATCGGCCTGGCCGAACTGACCGCCACCCGAGCACCGGCACGCATCGCCGCAGCGAGAACGCGCGCCAGTTCCCACGTCGGCGCATCCTCGGACACCCGAACGGCCACCGGGACGGGGCGAAACCGCACCACTAGGCGCTCGAACACGTTGTCGCCGAGTTCCTGTGCGCGGCCGAACCGGGAGTCCCACGCGATCTGATCGCTCCGAGCCGCCGCACGCACCCGGTCGAAACCCAGGTAATCCATGCCGGACTGGGCGGACGCGATGAGTTGCGCCACGTGCTCGCTCACGCCCTTCACGATCACCGAACCTCTCGGCTCCGGGAACAGCGGTTCCCATCGTCCGCGCACCGCCAGAGAGTCCGAGCGGACGGCCCGTGATCGTGCCGGCCCGGCGGCCGCCCGGTTGACCGAGAGTACGGTTGCGGTGCTTGTGCGCAGCCACTGGCCGACCTCGTCGGTGTTGAGAGAGTGCAGGCCGGCGCTGCGCGCGAACGGCATCGCCCGCTGCAGTTCGATCGCCTCCGAGACGTCGGCCGCCCGCATGATCCCAAGCACCGGAGCGCGATGTTCGGCCAGGTGGAAGTCCGAATCGAGCGCCACCCCATCGCGCACCCCCGGCGACCAGAGTAGGCCGGTGGCATCCAGCCGATGCGGCTCGATGAGCCACTCTTCGCCCTCGCCGAGCGCGGTGAGCACTCTCGCGACCTCCTCCTGCGCAGGCCGGGGAAGAGGACCCAGGTCGACTGAGGGATCCAGCGGGTAGCCGACGCTCAACGTCGATACCGCATCGACCAGGTGGCGACGAAACGACTGCGACTGCGACTGCGACTGCGAATCGACCAGGATGACGACGCTCGCGGCAGAGCGGCCTTGCCCGGCCGAACCGAACGCGCTCGCGACGACATCCGCCACCGCGCGGTCGAGGTCGGCACTCGGGGTGACCACTATCGAGTTCGTGCCAACGGTCTCGGCGGCCAGGTGCCCGTTCCCCCGCCAGGACCGGAACAGCCGCGCCAGCTGTTGGCTGCCGGTGACCAGCACACGGTCGACGCGTTCGTGGGACACCAGGATGCGAGCGAGTTTGCTGTTCTCGAGGTCGTCCCGGTCGAGATCGGCAAGAGTGACGAGGCCTTCGGGCACTCCCGCGCCGGCTAGCGCGTCGACGAGGATCGCAGCGCTGCGCCTCGCATGCCTGGCCGGCATGAGTATCACCGCGCTTCCTGCGGCGAGCGCGGCGAGCACGAAATCTGCGGGAGCAGCCACCGGGGAACGCTCGAGGCTGGCGACCAGGCTGAGCGCTGCTGGGAGGAACCTGGCGTTATCCACCGTGTCCAGTTCCGGGGCGAGCGCCGCGTAGCGATGCGCACTGTCGATCGCCTCACTCACCTCGGCGTCCGCTTCGGCGAACGTGACTTGCGTCTCGCTCACCATCGTCTCGATCAACTCGGCGCGACGCAGCTGAAGCTCCTCGCCAACGCTGTCGACGACCTGTGCGCGCGTTGTCGGCCGCCGCTGGCCCCACTCGTGCCCCGCTGCGGCAGCGGCGGCGATGCGCCGCTCCAGTTCGGCGGCATCCGCCACCTGGGCGTCAGCGACCCCCGATTGCCCCAGACGCGACGTTCGAGCCCGCTCCAGAATGCCCAGCGCCCAGCGCCGGTTCGCCGCGATAGACGGATTGCTCAGCGGCGTTCGGCTGACCAGCAGTCCGCCGGGCACGGAGGCGTCCGGCTTCGCCTGATCGTCCTTCGACGAAGCGCCGGCTCGACTCGTGGGTGAGTCTGGCGCATCTGCAGCGGCGACGGAGGCGAGGAACCGCAACGCTTCGGCCGCGAAGGTGGACTCGTCGGCCGCGAGCTTGGCGGCCCGGGCGAGGAAGTGGCCGGCACCGACGCTGTCGTCGAGCCGTCGCACCAGATATTCGACCGCGCTATCCAGGTGGCCGGTGCGCACCACGGGCACAACGAGCGAAACCGTGCCGACGTCTGCGGCCACCGCTTCACGGACGATACCCATACCGAACATCATCTCGACTTCGATGCGGCGCTCCACGGCCTGCTGTCGTGCCAGCAACCACGCGAACGCGACGTCGAAGAGGTTGTGGCTGGCGACCGAAACACGCACCGCGTCGGTGTGCCGCGGGGTGAGCGCAAAGTGGAGCATTCTAATCAAATTCGCATCCGTCTGCTGCTTGCTCACGTACGGCGCCACCGGCCAGCCGTTGACCGCGGACTCGACTCGCTCCAACGGCAGGTAGGCACCCTTGACCAGGCGCACGCGGATGCCGGCACCTCCCTCGGCGCGGCGCGCGGTTGCCCACCGGGTGAGTTCCTGTAGCGTCTCGAACGAACCCGGCAAGTAGGCCTGCAGCGCGATGCCAGCCTCGAGGCGGCGGAGCGCGGGCCGCTCAAGAAGCCTCTCGAAAGCGGCGACAGCAACATCGAACTCGCGGAACATACCCATGTCCAGGGTGATGAACTTGCGCCCTGGTGAGGCCGCGGCGAACTCGAACAGCGGAGTCAGCCGGGCAACGACACGGTCCACGCTTTCATGGAACCCCCACGGCCAAAGGTGACCGGCTACGTCCGACAGACTGATGGACACCGATTCCACGTCGTCTCGCGAGAGCAGTTCCTGGATCTCGTCGAGTCTGGCATCCGCCTCACCGTCTCCGTGCACGCTGCCGCCGAGCAGAATGAGGCTGAAGCGGGCACCGGATGCGCGCAGAGCAGCCAGGCGCTCAGTGAGTTGCGGGTCTTTTGGGCCGGCGACCTCCACCAACAGATGCCCGACCATCCGACGCATCACGCGCCGCGCGATCGGGACGATGGGCCATGGGATGACGGCAGCAAACCCGCCGCCAACGGCCAGAGCCCACCGCATATACCACGGCAGAACGGCGGGTATGTACTGGGCGAGCACTTCGAGTCCCTTGCCGGCCACGTGCAGGTCTTCTGGGCGGATCACCCGATCGACGAAATCCAGGGCAAACTGCGGGCCGTCCGGATCGTCGATCAACTGGGCGAGACGCAGCGACGAGGCCCTGCGGCGCGACGATCGGGCCCGGAACGACGCCGAATTTCCCGGACGTGCGCGGTACTGCACGACAATGCTCGGAGTTTTTTCGCCCTGCGATGCCGCGCCGTGCGCGAGCCAACGCCGGACGAGAGCCACGGCCTCGTCGGCCAGCAGCCGCGAAGGCGATTCCCGGTCGGGCGTGTGCATGGGAAAAGCCTACTTGCGGGCAGGTTCACGCGCCGCAGTTACCACCCGCGGCGATTGCCGCGGGCTATTGCTGTGACGTTTCGGATGCATACAATTGGCGAGTGCCCAACGAGTCAGTGTTGACAGGCGCCGAGTGGGATGCCCGGCGAGCCTTTCCTGCCATCGCGCTAGGACACGCGCCCGGCCAACAGCTGCGCACCAGGGACATCGACCGGGGCATCGGCTGGGGCATCGGCTGGGGGGAAAGCCGAGTCACGCACCGGGTGACCGGTCTCGAGCGGCGTCGGCTGATCGTGCGCAGCGCGTGAGCGACAACATCGTCGTCGTCGGCGGAGGGCACAACGGGCTGGTGGCTGCCGCCTATCTCGCGCAGGCCGGTAAAAACGTGACTGTGCTCGAACGCCTGGACCATCTTGGAGGTGCGGCGGTGTCCTCGTACACCTTTGAGGGGGTGGATGCGCGACTGTCGCGCTATTCCTACCTCGTGAGTTTGTTGCCGCAGCGGATCGTCCACGAGCTGGGGCTGAGCATCCGGCTGCAACGTCGGCGTTACTCGTCGTACACGCCAGAGCCGGGGACCGACCGCGGTCTGCTGGTGGACAATCAGGATGCCGCGGCGACGGCCGCCTCGTTCGCGTCGATCGGTGCCGCCGACGACGCCGCGGCGTGGTACTCGTTCTATGCCGACACCGCCAGGGTGGCCAGGGTGATGTTCCCGACGGTGTGCGATCCGCTGCTCACCCGCTCCGAGGTGCGAAGCGCACTGGGAGACGACGCGCTCTGGTCGGCCATCGTGGAACGGCCGATCGGCGCGGCGATCGAGCGTGCGTTCGCCAGCGATCTCGTGCGCGGAGTGGCGATGACCGACGGGTTGATCGGCACCTTCGCGCGTGCCAGCGACGAGTCGCTCGCGGCGAACCGCTGCTTTCTTTACCACGTGATCGGAGGCGGGACCGGCGATTGGGATCTGCCGGTAGGCGGGATGGGCGCCGTCACCGACGAGCTCGCCAACGCGGCTAAAAAGGCGGGCGCGACCCTGCTCACCGGCGCCGAGGTGACGTCGATCACCCCCGACGGCGAGGTGCGATACCGTCGCCGCAATTCCGAACGCGTGGTGCACGGCGATACCGTGCTGGCGAACATTGCACCGTTCGCGCTCGAGCAACTCGTGCAGGCTGGGTTGCGGCGTGGAGGCCCGACTGTCGGCCCGCATCCAGCGCCGCCGCTCCCCGAGGGCGCACAGGTGAAAGTGAACCTCATGCTGTCCCGACTCCCGCGCCTGCGCGACCCCTTGGTGGATCCCGCGGCGGCGTTCGGCGGCACGTTCCACATCAACGAGCTGTACAGCCAACTCGACGCCGCGTACGACACCGCCAGCTCCGGGAGCATCCCCGATCCGCTGCCGTGCGAGATTTACTGCCACAGCCTGGCCGATCCGAGCATCCTCGGTGGCGAGCTCGCCGACAGCGGCGCGCACACTCTGACGGTGTTCGCACTGCACACTCCGGACCGGCTGCTCGGCACCAATGAACCGCGCGGGGCCGATGAACCGCCCGGCACCGCTGAACCGCCCGGCATCGCTGAGACCCAGGTCGCGACCAACGACGCGATGCGCGAGCGGTTGCAGAGCGCAGTGCTCGACTCGCTCGACAGTGTGCTCGCCGAGCCGATCGCCGATGTGCTGCTACCCGATGCGCAGGGCCGGCCGTGCGTGGAAACCAAGACGACCTTCGACATCCAGGAGGCGCTGCGGATGCCCGGTGGCAACATTTTCCACGGGCCGCTGTGCTGGCCGTTCGCGGAAGATGACGCAGAACTGGCCACTCCGGCGCAGCGCTGGGGAGTGGACAGCGGCTACGACCGCATCCTGCTTTGCGGCTCCGGCGCTCGGCGCGGCGGAGCGGTGAGCGGCCTCGGCGGGCACAACGCCGCGATGGCAGTGCTTGAGCGCTAGCCGGCCAAGCCGCGCCGAGCGATAGTTTTCCGGGTCACCGATACTGCCGCGGCAGCCACACTCGTCCGGATGCCTATCGCTCGCGACGGGTCAGCTCAAGACCAGTCGCTCGTGGCGACGGCCCGGCTCGGCGGCAGTGCGACATCCGTTGCCCAGCGCAGCACCCACTGAGGCACCTCGAACCGGGTGACGTCGACGCCGATCGCCTGCGCGAGTTCGGGGATGCTCACCGTGCCGCCGCTGCGCCGCAGGAACCGACCCCGGACGACACCGACGGCATAGACCTCACGCCCCACAACGAACCGCTGCTCGACGTAAACGGCCTTGCCGTCGTAACCGATGATTTTTGTCTCGAGCGTGTAGCGCTGCCATGGCTGCAGGGAGCGGCGAAAGGTGATGGTCTCGCTGCCGACGACCGGGTAAAAACCGAGCCGGTCCAAGGTCGCCCAGGCGCCGGAGCGTTGCAGCAGGTCGAGTCGGCCGAGATCCATGATCGAGAGGTACACGCCGTTGTTCATGTGGCGGAACACGTCGAGGTCGGTCGGCAACACGCGAAAGCGGGCGCGGGCCACGTCGTGGATCTGCAGTCGCCGGCCGCGGCGCCGAAACAGCCTCATCAGGATGGTACGGAAGATCATGTTCACCTGGCCGATGTTACGTCAGCACGTGTCAACCGGTTGGCTGCCGTGCGTTGCAGCGCCCGCCGGCAGTGCTCGCGTGGGCGCCGACGGTCAGTGTCCGCGATGATCCTGAATGGTCATCCGCGGCCCGAACCTGGGCGCGTGGAAGCCGCTCGCGCCGATCAGGCGCATCACCCGTTGCCGATGGCCCCGCCACGGCTCGAGCAGCTCAAGCATCCCGTCGTCGTCGACGGGTTTGCCGATCAGGGCCCAGCCCACGATTTTCGGGAGGTGGTAGTCGCCGACGCTCACCGAATCCGCGTCGCCGTGCGCGCGCTGACTGGCCTCTGCGGCGGTCCACGCTCCGATCCCCGGCACGCTCTGCAGGCGCTCGAGCACCTCCGGCCCGCCGCGCCCCAGGCCGAGGGTGCGCTCCAGCCCGGAGGCGACCCCGGCCGCGGCTACGACGGTCGCCGAACGCCGCGGGTCGACGCCGGCCCGGTGCCAGGCCCACGACGGGATGGAGCGCCAGCCCTGCGGGGACGGGATGACCCGCATCCGTTCCGGCGCCGGTCCCGGTGCACTTTCGCCATACCGCGTAACCAGCTGATGCCAGGCTCGCCAGGCTTCGACGCTGGTCACCTTTTGCTCGATGATCGCCGCGATCACGGCGTCGAGCACGCGACCGGTGCGGAGCAGCCGCAGGCCGACGGCTCGGTGGCGGGCGGCACGAAGGAAGTCATTGGCCGAGACATCAAGTCCGGCCCAGTCGTCACCGTCACCGAGCAGTTCGGGCAGGGCGGCGATCGCCTGCTCGGCGCCATCGCCCCACGCGGTCGCGGTGATATCGCCGCGGACGGTGTTCAGCAGCAGTGTCGCTGTACCCGCAACCGTTCGAGAGGTGAGCCACACGCCGTGATCGTTCCAGTGGATTGTCGGGCTCCGGCCACCGCGGCTGAGCGGGCCCAGTGTCATCCGAAGATCGACAGGTTGATGCGGCCGGTATACGGTGCCGATGCCAACTGTGCCCATTGCGGTCAATTGTGCCTCGCGCAACGGACACAGTGAGCCGAAACGGGAACTCTCACGACGGCGCGGGCGGATTCAGGGCGCCGTGGTGCACACTGCGGCACCGCTCGTGCACGCCGAAACGACGACCATCACGACGACGATCGCAATCAGGATCCCGATCACGATGAACGCCCCGCTGACGATGACCCCGGCCAACGCGATGCCGTTTTTGTATCCCGCGCGCCGGGACTGGGTCAGGGCGATAATGCTGCAAATGAGCCCGGCGAGGGTGAAGACGAAGGCCAGAATCAGGCCGACAATCCCCAGCGTCTTGCCCGGGTAGTCCGTGCCAGGCGGCGGCGCGACAGGCCCGACTGCCGATGCGCCCTGCGGTGAATACGCCGGAGGAGCCGGAGGCGGCGCATACGGGTCGGGGCGCGGGGTTCCATTCGCGTCGGTCATGGCTGCTCCTTCGAAAGAAAGCTGAGCGCCCAGCATAAGGGATGATGGTGGCATGGCGATTGGAATCCTCACTAGCGGCGGCGACTGCCCGGGCCTCAACGCAGTGATCCGCTCGGCCGTCTTCAAAGGCACTTTGATCCACAATCAACAGTTCGTCGGATTCAAGAACGGCTGGCGAGGCCTGCTCGAGGGGGACATCGTTCCGCTGCAACGCCGTGACGTGCAGGGGATTTCCAAACAGGGCGGCACCATCTTGGGAACCTCCCGCACCAACCCGTTCGACGGGGACGGCGGTGTGGCGCGCGTGCAGGAAAACATGGAACGCCACTGCGTCGACTCGATCATCGCGATCGGCGGTGAGGGAACCCTCGCGGCGGCGAAGCGGCTGGCGGACGGCGGGGTGAAGATCATCGGCGTGCCGAAGACCATCGACAACGACCTTTCCGCCACGGACTACACGTTCGGATTCGACACTGCGGTGCAGATCGCGACGGATGCGATGGACCGGCTGCGCACGACCGGCGAGTCGCATGGGCGGTGCATGATCGCCGAGGTGATGGGCCGGTACGTCGGTTGGATCGCGTTGCACTCGGGCATGGCGGCCGGCGCACACGTCATCCTGATTCCCGAGCAGAAAACCAGTGTCGCGCAGATCTGCACCTGGGTGCAGCAAACTAAGGACCGCGGCCGGGCCCCGCTGGTCGTTGTGGCCGAGGGCTTCGCACTGGACACGATGGACGACGTGCATTACGAGCGCGGACTGGATGCGTTCGGCCGGCCGCGCCTGGGGGGTATCGGTGAGTTGCTCGGCCCGATTATCGAAGAGCAGACCGGAATCGAGACCCGCGCCACGACCCTTGGGCACATCCAGCGTGGCGGCACGCCCACCGCGTACGATCGCGTGCTGGCTACTCGATACGGCATGGCCGCGGTCGATGCGGTGATGGAGGGCCTGTGGGGCCGGATGGTGTCGCTCACCGGTACCGCCATCACCAACGTTCCGCTCGAAGACGCCCTCGGCAAGCTCAAGACGGTGCCGCAGGATCGCTACGACGAGGCCGCCATCCTCTTCGGGTAGTGCCGCGCGACGCATCCGCAACGCCCGATCCCGTCCCGCCTCTTCCGAAATGACGGTGTTTTGGCGAAGGCACCCCCGTTTTGGCCCGAGTTTCGGTAACGGCACTACCAGATCTCCGTCATTTCGGAAGGGGACGGCCGGGATTGAGCGAGACAGGCTAGCGGGCCGAGGGGATCGCGAAGGTTCCCGCGCGCTTGCCGGTACGGATGTTCACCGATTTCAACTCGGTGAACTCCTCGAACCCGGCCTCGCCCATCTCGCGGCCGATGCCGCTGGCCTTGTAACCGCCAAAAGGCATCTGCGGCGGCGCGTCAATCGTGGTGTTCGCATACACCGTGCCGCTCTTGAGCTGTTTGGCAACATCCAGCACCGTGTCGATGTTCTTGCTCCACACGCTGTTGGACAGTCCGTAGTCGACGCTGTTGGCCAGCCGCACCGCCTCGGCGGCATCGTTGAAGCGCGTCACGGTGAGAATCGGTCCGAAGATCTCTTCCCGGAACGCAGATGCCGTGGAAGGCACGTTGTCAATGACCGTCGGCTGCATGAACTGTCCAGCGCCGTACACCCCGCCGGTGAGCCGCTGCCCGCCGGTGACGACGTTCGCGCCCTGGCCCGGCGCATCCTTCACGTATGCGCGCACCTTGCCCAGGTGCGCGGCGTGGATGAGCGCGCCGATGTCCGTGGTGCGATCCAGCGGCTGCCCCACCGTGAGCTTCGCGGCGCGGCGGGCCACCTCCGCGACGAACTCGTTCGCCACGGACGACTCGACCAGCAGCCGCGGTTGCGAAACGCAGCACTCGCCGTTGTTGAAGTTCATGCCGAACACGACGCCGGCGGCGGCATCCTCCAGGTCCGCGTCGGCGAAGACCAGGTTGGCCGCCTTGCCGCCGAGCTCCAGCGACACCTTCTTCATGTTCCCTGCTGCAGCCGCGAGCACCTTCTTGCCGGTGACGGTGGAGCCGGTGAACGACACCAGGTCGACCATCTTCGACTCGGTCAGCGCCTGGCCGGCGGGGCCGGCACCGGAAACCATGTTTACCACGCCGTCCGGCACCCCCGCCTCGGCGACGAGCTTCATGATCTCCCAGGCGCTGGAGCTGGTGAACTCGCTGGGCTTGACGACAACGGTGCACCCCGCGGCAAGCGCGAACGGCAGCTTCTGGCAGAGAATCAGCGCGGGAAAGTTCCACGGAATGATCAGCCCGACCACGCCGACCGGCTCGCGCAGCACCAGACCGGTGAAGTCGCTCCCGTTGTTCGTGAACGTCTTGCCCTGCATGTTCAGGGCGAGCGAGGCGGCGTACCGGCACAGTCCGGCGGCCCCACCGATGTCACCCTCGGCTAGGATGATCGGCTTGCCGCCCTCCTCGCTGTCCAGTCGCGCGAGCTTGTCGGCATCCCTGTCGATCAGATCGGCCAGGCGGTTCAGGATGATGGCCCGCTCCATGCCGCTGGTGTGCGGCCAGGTGCCGGAGTCGAACGCGGTGCGCGCCACCGTGATGGCGTGCTCAACGGCCGGGGCGCTGGTGGCGACCACCTGGCTCACCACCTCGTCGGTGCCCGGTGCCCTGCGGTCGATGAGTTCAAGCCCCGCGGATTCGACGTAGTCCCCGTCGACGAAGTTGCCAATGATGCGAGCGGATGCTGCCATGATCTTCTCTCCTGCTACCTAGAGTGCTTTGCGGTACAACGCTTGAATGTCGGCGAGGGTGACTTCGCGCGGATTGCCGGGCAGGTCCGCCTGCACCAGCGCATCCTGGGCCAGCGCGTCGATCGCGTCGGCGGGAACGCCCACCTCGGACAGCTTGCGCGGCACACCCGTCTCCTGCGCCAGGCGGTGCACGGCGGATGCTGCGCGCTGCGCCGCCTGCTCGTCGCTGAGCCCCGTGGTGTCTTCACCGAGAGCGCGGGCGATGCGGGCGAACCGGGCCGGTGATGAGGAGATGTTGAAATCCATCACGTAGGGCAAGAACAGCGCATTGGCGGTGCCGTGGTGCACGCCGAAGTGCGCTCCGATGGTGTTGGCCAGGGCATGCACGGCGCCAAGACCCGCGTCGTGGAAGCCGATGCCGGCCATCGAGGAGGCGACCAGCATGTTGTACAGGGCGTCTTCGTCACCCTTCGAGGCGGCCACCAGGTTCGCTCCGATGATCTCGATTGCGCCGATGTTGATCGCGTCGGTGACCGGGTTGGCGCCCTTGGCTACGTAGGCCTCGATGGCGTGAGTGAGCGCATCCATACCGGTGGTGGCGGCGATGCGGCCGGGCAGTCCTGCTACCACGCGCCGGTCGAGCAGGGCGATCTTCACGAACATCAGGTCGGAGACGATGACCATCTTCACGTGTGTGGCCGGGTTGGTGATCACCGCGCCCTTGGTGACCTCGCTTCCGCTGCCGACGGTGGTCGGGATCGCGATGACCGGCAGCGGGGGCTTATCGAACTTGTCGACGCCCTCGTAGTCGGCGATGCCGCCGCCGTTGGTAGCGAGCACGGCGACCGACTTGGCCACATCCATGCTCGACCCGCCGCCGATGGCGATCAAAATGTCGGCACCGGCATCGATGCGAGCCTGATTGGCGGCATCGACTGTGGCAATGTCGGGGTTGCCCACGACCTCGGTGAAGGTGGCGATGTCGACGTCGCTGGTCTTCAGCACCTCAAGCACGCGACTCAGGATGCCTGCGGCGACGATCCCGGGGTCGGTCACCACGAGCACCTTCGTGCCGAGGCTCGGAAGTTCGGCGGCGAGTTGCTCCAGGGCGCCGTCCCCGAGGATCAGGCGCGGCGGAGAGGAAAAACGTTGACTCATCGGGGTTCCTTCGTGTTAGTGGATGCGGGAGTTGACGACTTCTTGCGGTCGAAGAACGCTTGCACTGCGGCCTGCTGTTCCGGACTGACCGAGCACCGGCCGACCAGGGCCGCCTCGGTGACGAGCCCCTGGCTGATTCCGGACCGCGCACCCGCGTAGACCGCACGCTTAGCGGCGGCGATTGCTGTTGCACTCATCGCGGCGATGCGGCCAGCAAGTTCCAGGGCGGTGGCGAGCACATCGTCGGCGACGCTGTTGACCAGGCCGATCTCCAGCGCCCGCTCCGCTCCGATCGACTCGCCGGTGAGGATCATTTCCAGCGCCCGACCCTGACCGATCAGGCGTGGCAGGCGTTGCGTACCGCCCCAGCCGGGGATGTTACCGAGGGTCATTTCGGGCTGCCCGAACCGGGCGCCGGGTGCCGCAATGCGGAGGTCGCAGGCCATAGCGAGTTCGAGTCCGCCGCCAAAGGCGATGCCGTTCACCGCCGCGATGACCGCCTGCGGAGCATCTTCCAGGGCGTCGAAGATGAGTTGTCCTGTGCGCATCTGCTGCGTCGCGGTGAGTTCGGTGAGCCCGACGAGGTTGGTGATGTCGGCGCCCGCGCTGAATACCTTCTCGCCGCGTCCGGTGAGCACGACGACCTTCACATCGGCATATTCGCCCTGCAGTTGCCTGGTCAGTTTCCCCAGCTCGAGAATCAGTTCGGTGCTCAGCGCGTTGCCCTTGCGCGGTCGATTCAGGGTGGCGATAAGCACATCCGACCGCCGCTCGAGCAGGAGTACCGGTTCGGTAGGCGCAACGCTGGCGTCGGTAAGCGCGCCCATCAGTTGCGCCCTGCCAGTTCGAGCGCGAGCGTGGCGCGCTTGAACAGCGCGGGATCCATGCTGCGCACCGTCTCGGCGAGGACCGGCCGGAAGCCCATGTTCGCGATCACGTCGCGCTCCAG
>JBDTBD010000006.1:0-15368 GCA_039924285.1 Terrimesophilobacter sp.
CCGTGCCGGCGTGGCTGGATTCCCTTCGGACACTGGCCTACGGAGGGGCGCGCGTTCCGCTGCCGCTGGTCCGCAGGGCACTGGAACGGCTTCCACACGTCGGCTTCGTCAATGCCTACGGGCTTACCGAGACCAGCTCGACGGTTGCGGTGCTGACGCCGGAAGATCATTGGGCGGCAATGAAGTCGGCTGACGCGGCCGCCGTGCGGCGGCTCGGATCGGTCGGATGCCCGGTGCCGGACATCGAGGTAGAGATTCGCGATGAGTGTGGTCAGACCCTGCCCCGCGGAGCGACTGGTGAACTGTTCCTCCGCGGGCCTCAGGTATCCGGGCGCTACTCCGGCATCGGCTCGGCGCTTGATGCTCAGGGGTGGTTCCCTACCAGGGATCTCGCAACACAAGATGACGAGGGCTACATCTTCATCCATGGCCGCAGCGACGACACCATCATCCGAGGTGGCGAGAACATCGCTCCCGCCGAGTTAGAAGACGTTCTTGTGGAGCATCCGTCCGTCCACGATGTCGCTGTGGTAGGCGCCGACGATCCGGAGTGGGGGCAGGTCATCGTCGCGGTCGTTGTTCCCGCGAAGGACACCGTCCTTTCGTCGGAGGAACTACAAGATTGGGTCCGTTCCCGCCTGCGTGGATCGCGCACACCGGATCGCGTGGTGTTTCGTGATCAGCTGCCGGTGTCTGCCACCGGTAAGGTCTTGAGGCGAGAATTGGCTTGCGAATTCAACCAGAGTTCCGCTAGGTCCTGAGGGGTGCGTCAGTCGCCGAGCAGGCCGGCGGCGATGCGGGCACGGTGCATCCCCGGTGAGCCGTAGGTGGCCTCCAGCGCCTTCGCGCGTCGCAACAACAGGTGCAAGTCGCATTCCCAGGTCACCCCGATGCCGCCGTGCAGTTGCACCGCATCGCTGATTACCGTGACGGCGTTGGCGGTGGCGACGGCCTGAGCCAGCGCGACCGAGAGACCGGGGGAATCGGACTCCAGCAGTGCCCACGCCGCTCCGTAGACCCCGGAGCGGCAGTTCTCGACCGCCACGAGCATGTCGGCCAGGCGATGCTTCACGGCTTGGAAGGTGCCGATGGGCAACCCGAACTGATGCCGCTCGGTGGTGTAGCGCGCAGTGCTTTCCAGCGCGGTCGACGCCGCGCCGGCCGCCTCCGCGGCAGCCAGCGTCAGCAGCAGATCACGTGGCCGCTCGCTCACCTGACCGCCGTGCAACAGCTCCGCGCCGGCGCTGGAGAACTCTGCTGCGGCCGCCGGCCGGCTCCGGTCGACGGTCGGCAGTGCCGAGATGTCGGCAGCCGTTGTGGCGAACCAGCTCACCTGCTCATCAACCAGGGCGGGAACTGCGAGCACCGTCGCCGCTGCGGCGTTGGGAATCAACGGCACTCGCCCATCCAGGCGCCACCGTGACCCGTCTCGCCTCGCCTCGACGGCTGACAGGGCGGCCCGGTCCGGAAGCACGATTCCGGCGACCGCTTCGCCCCGGGTCAGCGGAGGGAGAAGGCGCCTGCGT
This sequence comes from Terrimesophilobacter sp., assembly GCA_039924285.1. Taxonomy (GTDB): domain Bacteria; phylum Actinomycetota; class Actinomycetes; order Actinomycetales; family Microbacteriaceae; genus Parafrigoribacterium. The sequence continues at coordinate 1,527 of JBDTBD010000006.1, forward strand.
TGATCGTCGGAGCCCAGAAGCATGACCACTTCAGTGGCTGCGGTGTGCTCGCTGAAGGGGACCGCGCCCACTACTCGGCCCAACGCCTCGGCGATCAGGACCTGTTCGACCGGTCCGGCATCGCCGCCTTCGTAGCGCTCCGGGGCGCCGACACCCAACAACCCCGCAGCCCCAAGCGAATCCCACAGGGGGGTATCGATCGCCATTCCCGTGTCGTAGACGGTGCGGGTGCTGGCTCCTTGCCCACAGACGTCGGCGAGAAGACCGCGCAGGGCGTCATGCTCCTGGGTGAACTCGAATTTCATTTATGCATCAACCCACGGGTCTCGGGGCTGTCCGAGAACTCGCTCGGCCAGCACGTTGCGCTGAATTTCGGAGGTACCTCCGCCGATCGTGGAGGCCCTGGTGCGAAGCCATCCCAGCGCCCACTTGCCGTTGTTCGGTGCGTCGGCCGCGCCACGGTCGAGGATTGCGAATTCGCCGCCCAGGTCGAGGGCCAGCTCATGGAGATGCTGTTCGACGTGCTGACCGAAGAGCTTAGACATCGCCCCCTCGGGCCCGGGCTCCTTCCCTGCGAGAACCTTGGCCAGGTTCCGCATTCCGTTGAGCCGCACCAACTCCACGTCGACCCACGCCTGAGCGATTCGATCGCGAAGCAGCGGGTCGTCGGCAGCCCGCCTGCCGTGCGGATCGGCGCTGTTCGCCGTGGCGATCGCCCTGCGCAATGTTGTCGTCAGCGCCATCTGCTGACCCATGAAGAGGATGGCGCGTTCGTTGGCCAGTGTCGTGCGGGTCACGGCCCAGCCGTCGTTGAGTCGGCCGACGACGTTGCTCAGCGGGATCCGCACCTCGTCCAGAAAGACCTCGTTGAAGCCCGCATCGCCGGAGATCTGGCGGATCGGCCGGACGTCGACGCCGTCGGCGGCCATCGGTACCAGAACGAAGCTGATGCCGCGGCGTTTGGCCGCATCCGGGTCGGTGCGAACGAGGGCGAACATCCAGTCGGACACCTGCGCGCCCGATGTCCAGATCTTCTGGCCGGTGATCACCAGATCATCACCGTCGATGCTGCCGCGGGTGCGAAGCGATGCCAGATCCGAACCCGCTCCGGGTTCGGAGAATCCTTGACACCACACTTCGGTGCCGTCGAGCATCGGTGGCAAGAAACGTTGTCGCTGTTCAGGGGTGCCGTGTGCCATCAGCGTTGGCCCGCACAGATTCAGGCCGATCCGCCCGGCCAGCGGAGGCACCCGGCGTTCTGCGGAGGTCAGGTAGAACAACAGTTGCTGTCGGGGCGTGGCTGCTCGGCCACCGAACTGCGGCGGCCAGGTGATCGCCGCCCAGCGACCCGCGGCCATCTGCGCCTGCCATCCTCTGGCCAGCGCATCCTTCTCGGCGGCACTGCCGGCGTTGCGAAGCTTGGCGTGCATAGTGGGCAGATGCTCGTCAAGCCAGGTCGACCACTCCGCAGCGAAGGCGGCATCCTGCGTGGACAGGTCGATGTCGAGGGTGTCGAATCCGGCCGCTGGCGGTGCGGTGGTGTCTTGTTGCACAATCAATACTATAACCTGGTTGGTGAATTGTTGTGCGGAGAGTCGGAGTGATCGTTGTTCGATGAACGTTGGCCGGTAGAAGCCGAGGAACTCGCGGAAGCGCTGGAGGCAGTGCTGGCCAAGTACTGCAGGCCGGACATCCTGCGGGCGATCGACGTGGAGGATCGCGCGGCCGTAACCGGCGAACACCTCGAACAGCTGGATCAAGCCCTTCGGCAGTTCGGTCTGTGGGAACTGCCGGCCGATCCGTATCTCCTGACGCGCGCGACCATCAGCCTTGGCTTCTACCTGGCGCCCGTGCCGTTTGCCTCAGCCGCATCGACGCAATTGGTGTTGCGGGAGAACGGGATAGCGAACGGCATCGACCGGTCGGTCGTCCCGGCCGGTCTACCACGGGTGGCGGTGTCGTTCGATGGCGGGATCGGAATATGTGCAACACCTGACCGGGTGCGCCGCAGCGCCGCGGGGGAGAGCGTGGTGCTAGTCGAATCCTGCGTCGGTGACATTACCCCGGTCGAGGGAGATGTCGATGCGCTTCGGGCATGGGGCTTCCTGCTGGAATCGGCGCGACTGGTGGGCGCGGCGCAGTCATTGATTCGCTACTGCGTCGGCTACGTCTCGGACCGCCGGCAGTTCGGCGTGCCGGTCGGAAGCTTCCAAGGGGTCGCCCATCCGCTTGCCGAGGCCGCCACCGCCGTCGCGGCCGCGGACCTGTTGACCCGGCACGCCGTCTACCTCGCGGATTGCGATGGCGCGCTGCCGATGTCCGCGGCGGTGATGGCCGCGGCCAAGTCGCGTGCCGCATCCCGGCAAGCGGCCGCCACGGTGCATCAGGCGTTGGGGGGCTACGGCTTCACCATCGAATCGGACTGCCAGTTGTACTCCCGTCGCATCCGGGCCTGGACCGCGGCAATGCCTGATCCGGGCCCGTGGCTGGCGGAGTTGGCGCGCACCCTCGCCGACCCGGACGCGCGCGAGTCGGTGACGGACTTATGGCAGTTCGACCGAGGTTTCACGTTGCCGCGGTGGGCTGGCGAGAACCGCTGACTCGCCACCGCAGTGGTGCGGTTGCGTGCAAGGATTCGCCCATGAGCCTGCTGCGAGCTTCGAGTTCCGGCCCCGGGCGGCCACGCGACCCCGACCTAGACGCCCGAATCCTTGAGGCGGCACTGCGGGTCTATGCGGCGCACGGCAAGGCGGGGTTCACCGTCGACTTGGTCGCTAAGACGGCGGTGTGCAGTCGCCCGGCCGTGTATGCCCGCTGGCCCAGCCGTGAGGATCTGCTGCTGGCGGCGGTGCGATCGTTCGACGCGCGCCTGAATGTCGTCGACGAAGGCAGCGCGTACGACCAGTTGATATCGGTGGCGCAGCAGATGCTCGAGGGCTTCTCGAGCACCGCCGGATTGGCGACATTCCGCATCGTCCTGGACAGCCGCGATGACGAGGGACTGCGCGACGAGTGGGAGAAGATCAACACGGTGCGACTGCAGAGCGCCGCTGAGGTGCTCGAACGTGGGGTGCGACGGCGCGAATGGCGCGCAGACGTGGCCTCCACGGAGTTCCTGCGCAGCCTCACCGGGGCTGCCATGCTGGAGGGCATCTACACCCACCTGGCGTTCCCAGAGCGGTTGACGGGCGCGCGTTCCGAGGCCGAACGGTTGGTCGACTTCCTGTTACAGGGCCGTCGACTCCGGTAACAGCCGTGAGTCGCTTGTCGCGATGAGCTTGGTCGCGTACTGTTCGTCATATAATTAACTGCAATCCATGCCGTTAATTGATTTTTAGAAAGGCCAACCGTAGTGACCATGAACTTTCCCCGCCGAGCCGACTTCGATCACCAACCGTTGGTGGGCTTCTTTCGGCCGGAGGCCGACCAGCATCTGCTGCACAAGACCTACTTCGGCCTGGCGCTGGAAGGCACGTACTGCTACGGCATCGTCCACACCGAGGACGGCGAGTCGTTCGCCTTCATCCGCAAGGTCATCACCTACACCACCCGCGACATCGCGATCATGGCCGCCGACGATACGGGGCTGCGCGTGCATCCCCTCAGTGACCAAGGAGTCAAGGGGTGCAAGGTCGAGCGCGGATACGTCAACGGTCGCGAAGTGTTGGCCGGCGGATCGTCGCGCGGTGCGAACTTCGAGGTCCGGCTCGGTGATACGGACTTCGTCTGGAAAGAGCAGGGCACCGACGGGCCGCTGCTCGACATAGGTGGCGATCTCGCCGCCCCCGGATTCCAGGTGTACGTGCCGTGGCGCACCGTGGCAGGCGAGGGCGGCGAACCCGGCGAACCGGGGGCCTGCTACTACACGTCTACGCCCTATCTGGCCGAGGGCACCATGCTCGGCAAGCCAGTCACCGGATTCTTCGCGGTGGATCACAGCTATCTGCCCAACGGCGTGGGATGGAACAACAGTGCGATCTGGATGCGTCTGCAGGGCGGCTGGAATGTCTTTGCCAACGAATACGACGACGGTTCCATCGAGTGGGGGCACATGAGCATCGGTGTCGATCGCTTCCGCTTCGCCGCCGTGACGTCCGCCGATTCCGTTCTGGTCAACACACTGTCCGTCGATGACAAGATCGAATGGCGCGACGACGAATTCGTCGACCGAATCACCTTCGACGTCGGGGACGGGAATCCATGGGAGTTCGTCACCGACCCGAACGGCAAGATGGTCGACTTCTCGGCCGCCCGGCCGGGTTGGTCGGGCCATACCGGCGTGATTCGGCGGGTCGGTGAGACACGTGGCCTCAAGCGCCACTGGGCGTGGCAAGAAGTCTTCCCGGGCCGGGTCTGAGCGTCTTCGAACGGGGTAGGGAAATGCGAGTGCTCGTCACCGGCGCCAGCGGGGTTTTCGGTCGCGTCATCTGCCGGGATCTGGTCCGCCGCGGGGCCGACGTCGTCGCATTGGCGCGACGCAAGGTCGACATACCTGGAGTGTCCTGGATTCAGGGCGACATCCGCGACGCCGAGACCGTCGCAAGGGCGATGCGGGGCTGCGAGCGGGTCGTTCACCTCGCGTTCGTGCTGGCGCCGCTGCGCTCGTGCACCGGTGTGGCGGACATTAATATCGGAGGAACACGAAATGTGTTGCGTGGCATGGAATCTGCCGGTATCGACCATCTTGTGTTCACGTCGTCAACGCTGGCCTATGGGCCCTGGCCGGACAACCCGCGAGTCATCCCGGAAGAGCATCCGCTGCGCCCGCATCCAGAGGTTCTCTACGCCCAACACAAGGCCCTCTGCGAACAGTTGATCCACGAATCGGGCATCCCGGCCGTGATCACACGCACCTGCGTGGTGGCAGGCCGCGACATGGACAACTACGAATTCCGGTTCCTGGCACATCCGACGCTGGTGGCACCGCTCGGCGAGATGCGGCCCTGGCAGTTCCTGCATACCGACGACGTGGGCCGGTTTCACGCCGAAGCCGCGCTTGGTGATCGCACCGGCACGGTGAACGTCGGCCCGCTGGACACCGGTTTGACTATCGACGAGATCGCCGAGGTGCTGCAGAAGCCGCTCGTCAAGGTGCCGTTCACGTTGTTGCGGGCGGGAGCGGCCGCGGCATGGCGAGCGGATCTGCTCGAGCTCAGCCCCGCCGACCTGGATGGCTTTAGGTACATGCCGACACTGGACACCACCCGACTGGTCAACCAGTGGTGCTACACCCCGGTGTACGACTCACGGTCGGCGCTGGCCGACGCGCGCGCTGGTGTCAAGGCCGTGACCTACCTCGGGGCGGCCAAAGTGCCAACGCCGTGGCGGGTTCCGGCGCCGCAGCACCGTTGGGCCCGTGACTACGCACCGCCGAAGGACCATCGAGTCGATCCCGCCCCAGCCGGCATGCGCGGCGAGTTCGATGACTACGTCGACGACCGATACCCCACGCTGACAACGGCGAACGTAGGGGAGGCGTTCGGCGGAACATTGACTCCGATGTCGTTGCTCATCGGCAGGGATGCGTTGCGCGTAGCGGGGGCTTTTCAGGTGGAGGTGCTCGGGATGCGCGATCCCGATGTGATCGCCGCGCAGCGCACGTTGAGCATTGCCTCTGTCGGGCACCGGTTGTACACCAACCTCTCGGTGGTGCACGCGATGGCAGCGGCCATGCCGGGCACCAATGCGCGTGAGGTGGACGAGCACATCCTGGGTATCCGGCACGTCGCCGGCGCTCAAGACAACCAACCGGCTCTCGCGGAGTCGATCCGCTCGGCGCTGGGGGTACCCGCCGCTGCGCTGCGAATGGCCGGCGTAGGACGCCGACTCGCCCAAGTCGAGGAACGGATCGCGGCTTTGCTACCCGTTGAACTCGCCGCCTTGCCGGCCGATGCGCTACTGACGCTGATCGACGCGATGCGTGAACTCGTAGCCGACGCGTGGGCGTACAGCACCACCACCAACCTCGTCGCGTCGGCGGCCCAAGCCCTGGTTCGCAGGGTGGCTCCGGACCTCGACCCCACCGTCATCCGCGGCGGGGCCGCCGGACTGGCCAGCGCCGCGCTACTCGCGGGTGTGCACGGGCTCGTCGAGATGTCGCGCGCCCAACCCCGCGTCGAGCGGGCGTTGCGCACCGAGCCGGCTGAGCAAGTCATCAAGCGTCTCAACAACATTGACCGGACGTTCGCCGCCGCTTTTTGGCAGCTCATTGCAGACGCCGGGCATCGTGGTCCGGGCGAAACCGAGTTGGCGAACCTGATGTACGGCGACAAGCCCGCCCAACTCATCGATGTGGTCCGCAGAATGCTCGACGTCGCCCCCCGCCCGATGCCGAACCTCGGACAGCGATCCGGTGCGGCCCGCGCAGCGGTCTTTGCTCTGAACGCCGCAGTGCGACGTAGGGAACGCGCCAAAGACGTCGCCATGCGTGGCACCCACGCGCTTCGATCAGCGCTGCGCGAGGTCGGACAACGTCAGAGCGAAGCCGGTGTGTTCGCCGAGGTCGGCGACGTCTTCTACCTGACCCCCGAAGAACTCGCCCGGCCCGATCGGCACGCCGACCGGATTCCCGTCCGCCGAGCAGAGCGGGATCGCCTCTCGGCGCTGCACCTGCCGCCCACCTTCACCCTGCGGTGGCAGTCCCAGTCCGGTGATCGCTCGAGGGCGGGTGGGGGGACGCTTCTGGGTGTCGGCGCGTCACCCGGTGTGGTGCGTGGACCGGTGCGCGTCGTGCACGCTGCCGACGAAATCGACGACATCGGGCCCGACACCGTCCTGGTACTGCATGTCACCGATGTCGGTTGGACGCCGCTGTTTGGATGCGTCGCAGCGGTCGTCACCGACGTCGGCGGACTCCACTCGCACGCCGCGATCGTCGCCCGCGAGTTCGGCGTGCCGTGCGTGGTCGGAACCCAACGGGCCACGTTGGACCTTGAAGACGGGACCGTCGTGGAGGTCGACGGCACCCGCGGAACGGTGACTACCGTAGGTGCTCAGTGAGCGTCCGAGGAGCAACTCGTACATCTTCTCTTGACACGGTGCGCTCGGCCTAATAGAAATAGCTAACCAGGTTGGATGATTCTCCGGCCAAGCTTCTAACAGGCAAAGATTGGGCTAGATGAACGCACCGTTGCGCGACCTCAACCACGAAGCCCTGGGGCCGATGCTGCACCGCCAGAGGCCGGCGGACGCCGCCGAACTGCGCCGCCGCGCCGAGTGGATTCGGTTGGAGACGATCCGACTGATCGACGGTGCGGGATTGGGCCACTATTCGAGCACGTTCTCGTGCGCCGAGTTGTACGCCGTGCTCTATTACCGGACGATGCGGCTGTGTCCCCAGGACCCGCAGTGGGCAGACCGTGACCGGTTGATCCTGGGCAAAGGCCATGCTGCGGTGGGGCTTTGGCCGATTCTCGCCGATCTCGGCTACTTCCCCAACGAGTGGCTCGAATCGTTCGGCAAAATCGACGCGGCCCTGACCGACCACCCCCGTATGCGCGCCGTTCCGGGGATCGACTTCAGCTCTGGCGCTCTCGGTCACAACCTGTCGGTGGCGACGGGAATGTTATTGGCGTCGCGCCTCAACGGTTCCGATCACCGGGTCTACGTCATCACCGGCGACGGTGAGTTGCACGAAGGTCAGATCTGGGAGGCCGCGATGGCAGCATCCCACTTCGGGCTGGGGAACCTCGTCGTCATCGTCGACGCCAATGGAAGCTGTGCGGACGGTCCGACATCGCAGGTGCTCAACATCGAACCGATAGTCGGCAGATTCGAGGCGTTCGGCTGGAATGCCGTCGAGGTCGACGGGCACGATGTGTCGGCGTTGATGAGCATCCTCGATCAGCTACCCCCATCCGATACATCGACGCCGACCTGTGTGGTAGCCAGAACAGCGAAGGGCAAGGGGGTTTCGTTCATGGAACAGGCGCCAAGGGACTGGCATCTGGGCTACCTGGGCGCCAAAGACCGCGTTCGCGCCGAGGCCGAGATCAAAGCGAGGATGTCATGACCGAAATTGTCGACCGTGAACCAAACGAGATGGCCGACCCGTTCTCGTTCAACACCGGTGCGGCCGAGGTCGGGGGCGGAGACGCCTTGGCCCAGACCATGCTCGAACTGGCGGAACAGCGCGATGACATTGTCCTTGTCGCACCGGACATCGGCGCCGGGCCGGCCACCGCGGCGTTCGTTGAGCGATACCCCGAGCGCTTCTTCGACGTCGGCATCGCCGAGAACAACAGTGTTTCCGTTGCGGCTGGACTGGCCGCGAGCGGGCTGAGACCGTTCGTCCTGGGTATGGGCGCATTCCTTGCCCTCAAATGCGCCGAGCAGATACGGACCGATATCGCTTTCAACCACCTGCCGGTGATGCTCGTTTCCGCATGGGGCGGCGTTGAGATGGGTTATTTCGGCACCAGCCATCACGCGCTCGAAGACTTCGCCGTACTGCGCGGGATTCCCAATCTGGTCGTCGCAGCGGCCGCGGACCACAACGCCGCTCGCGCGTTGATTCGTCTCGGAGTCGAACGCGGCGAGCCGATGTACATGAGGGCGGAACCGACAGGAGGGCCGGTGGTGTATGAGAAGCCGCCCGAACTGGAGTTCGGCAAGCTTCGACTGTTGCGCGATGGTTCCGGTGTGTGTTTGGTCGGTTGCGGTATCACGGTCTCGTCCGCGCTTCAGGCTAGCGACCTGCTCGCGTCGCAAGGGGTCGACGCCGCGGTTGTCGATCTCACCTTCATCAAGCCGTTCGATGACGAGGGAATCCGGGCCCTGGCAAACCGATTCCCGAATATCGTCGTCGCCGAGGAACACAACAGCACTGCTGGAATCGGCTCACTGATCGCAGAGTCACTCGGAAGGGCCGGTATCGTGGCGCAGCTTGCGACGCTCGGCTTCCCAGACGAGGACCTAGCGGTCGCCTTTCCGGTGCAGTTGTTCGAACGCTACGGCGTTGATGCCCAGTCGATTGCCGAGCAGGCGCAGGCGATGGTAGGCGCCAAATGAGGGCCGCGGTGACCGACGATGTCGGCAGGGTTGTCGTGCAGGAGCGCGTGCTCGGGCGACCGGGTGAGAGTCAGCTGCTGATCAGGGTGGATGCGAGCGGGATCTGCGGCAGCGATCTGCATGCCCTCAAGGCCTTTGGCGCCGGCATGGTGCTCGGGCATGAGTTCACCGGTGTCGTCACGGAAGTCGGGGCAGCGGCGCACGGATTCGCCCTCGGCGACCGGGTGTGCGCCTTGCCCGCCCACTCCTGTGGACAGTGCGCCAGTTGCCTGGCCGGTGATCCGATCCGTTGTCCCCAGGCCGCCTATCTGGGGACCCCCGCCGCCGACGGGGCCTTCGCCGAATACATCATCATTGATGCCTGCGCCACGGTGCTGATACCACCGCACGTCACCCGAGAGCAGGCCGCCCTTGTCGAGCCGATGGCGATCGGGCTCAAGGTCTTCGAATGCGGCCGCCCGGGACCGGACGACATCTTGTTCATCATGGGTGCGGGCCCGATCGGCCTGGCCGTCCTGCTGTGGGCGAGAGCCGGAGGTGTCGGCCGGATTGTGGTCAGCGACCCGGTTGACTCTCGGCGCGAGTTGGCCCTGCGACTCGGTGCGACGCATGCCGTCGACCCGACGGCACAGGATCTCCCAGGCTACTTCGAGACGCACTTCGGTGCGGCACCGCAAGTCGTCATCGAATGCGCGGGTAAGCCCGGCACCTTCGATCAAGCGGCCATGGTGGTCGGCTACGAAGGCAAGATCGTCGTCGCGGGCATGCACATGGAAGTCGAACAATTCAGTCGCCTCGCGCCATTCGTCAAGAATGTCACCGCCAGTTTCTGCTGCTGGTATACCAAGGCGCACTATGCGCATACCGTGCGGATGATCGCCGAGGGAAGGATCGATCCGGTCGCCATGGTGACCCACCGGATCGGTCTTGACGATCTGTCAGCGGCCCTGACGGCACTCCAAACGCCCAACGATTACGGCAAGATCCTCGTCCTGGCCGACTAGGTGAAGACGGGTTTCGGTGTTGTCCGAGTCTGAGTTCACCTACGAGCGCTATCGAGAGTGATATGAGTGCAGCGGTCCCATTTCGCATCGAGGTCGACCAACAGGCTTTGGATGACCTGAATTTCAGGCTCGAACGAACACGTTGGCAGGATCCGATCCCGGGCAGCGGGTGGTCCTACGGTGCCGACCAGGATTACATCCGAGAACTCTGTGACTACTGGCGCACAGGGTACGACTGGCGGGATGCCGAGGCCCGGATCAACGCGCACCCGCAGTTCATCCAGCAGGTCGACGGTGTCGACCTGCACTACCTGCATGTCCACGGGAGGGGCCCGAGTCCGTTTCCCCTACTGCTGCTGCACGGATGGCCGGGCTCCATCTGGGAATTCATGGAGGTGATCGGACCGCTGACCGATCCTGCCTCGTTCGGTGGGGATCCGGCCGACGCGTTCGATGTGGTTGTGCCGTCCTTGCCGGGATTCGGCTACAGCGGGCGACCCCGCACCCCGGGATGGGGTGTCACCCGAGTAGCCCAGGCCATGAACGAACTGATGGCGGGGCTCGGATACTTGCGATACGGAACTCAGGGCGGTGACTGGGGCGGCATCATCAGTGCCCAATTGGGCGCCGACTTTCCTCAGTCGTGCGTGGCGATACATGTCAATCAGACTGTTGCCCAACTCCCCGCTGACATCCCTGCGGACGCGCTGCCCTGGGCGGCCCAATTCGGGGAGTACGCCGCTGAGGAGATGGCCTACGCCGAAGTTCAAGGGACGAAACCAGATTCGCTGACTCTCGCGCAAAACGATTCACCGGCGGGACTCGCGGCCTGGATCGTCGAGAAGTTTCGCAGTTGGGGCGACACCCACGGCGACATCGAGAGTAGCTTTTCCAAGGACACCCTCATCTCGAATCTCATGCTGTACTGGCTTCCGCAGAGTGTGGGTAGTGCCGCCCGTATCTATTACGAGATGCGCCGCGACGCCGCCGCGATGGCGTTTCCGCGGGTCGGGGTTCCAACGGGCGTCGCCGCGTTCCCGGGAGAACCGTTCTCGATGCCACGGGTGATCACGCAATTGCGCTACAACGTCACTCGCTGGACGGAAATGCCCGCGGGCGGGCACTTCGCGGCGCTGGAGAAGCCGCATTCGATCATTGACGATGTACGCAGCTTCTACCGCGACCACCGCTGAGGTCGGCACCGACATCACCCCGGCGATTTGCAGGGACCCGACTTCGCCGGTCTCGAGGTCGAGCTCGCCCACGAACGCGTTGTGGTCGTGGGCAACGGTAACGTGGCGCTTGATATCGCCCGCACGCTCACCGTGCCAGTGGAAGGCCTGCGACGCACCGACATCGCGGACCATGCGCTTGAGGCGCTAGCTGTAACTCCCAGGGAGGTTGCTTGCACGGCGCCGGCGGTGTTGAGGCGGTGGACCTGGCCGTCACGCGGCGGGAGCACGACCTTAACGGCGTGGTGGCCGGGCCGCCGACCATCCGCGGGTCAAGCTGACCGCTGTCGATGATCTAGTGGCTGCTGCGGAAGTGTGATGCGTGAGCATCGCAACCAGGCGTGATGCTCAGGACACGGTCGCCTCGCCGAAGGCGAGCGCAACAATATTGGTCAAGGCGGCTTCACGATGCTGCGGGTGCAGCGGGGAGGCTGTGGGTGTGGCGCCTGCATGCTGGGTATACAGGGCATGGATCAGCGCACCCCCGCCGATCGCCTCCAGTACGGCCAGGCAATCCACCGACTGGCGAAGCTCGCCGTTGCGGACCGCCCGGTTGAGGGTGGCGACGTTGATCTCGAAGTTGGGGTCGATGGCGCGGCTCCGGTAGGCGCGATACAAATCGGGGAACTGGGTGGCCTCCAAATGGACTCGCAAGCTGGCGACCCCGTCAGCGCAAGTGAAGTAGTTGTAGATGTCGCGGGCATAGGTCATGAGCTGATCGCGCATCGTGCCTTGGCCGCTGACCACGGGGAGGACCGCATCGGCGAGCGCATCGAGCAATAGCGCCTCCCGATCGGTGTAACGCCGGTACAGCACGTCTCTGCTGACATGGGCCGCCTTCGCGACCCTGTCGAAGTGGAATCCGGCCCAGCCGAATTCGGCGTAGGTGTTGCGTGCGGCAAGCAGCACTCGAGCGTCGATATCGGGGTCACGTCGACGCCCTCCGCCCGGCCGGCGGCGGCGTGGTTGCGGCCCACCTGTCGCGGAGCCACTGGCCTTCGGCTGGGGCTCCTTGCCTGCGGTTGTCTTTCCGGGCATGGCACCCCTTCCGTGGTGGCGCTGAACCGGACCGGTGCACAAAATCTTAGCCCGGCACTATTGCCAACACAAATTGTCGGTAATAATCTGTGGTCTGCCGTCGTCACCACCAATCAGGAAGGCACCCAAATGGAATCGGACATCGGAAGTTTTCAGCATCGGCACTCACCGCGCCTTACACACCTGGCGTGAGGGAGCATCACCCGTTCAACACACCACTGAATCTCACCGAGCAGGTGGTCTACTTCTATGGGGGCGGGCGTGAGGGGGACGGCACCCTGCACGTTTTCGAGCGCAAATTCATCGGACCGATGACTGCCGGCCTCTGGCTGATGAACGCCCGCGGCGGGTCGGTGAGTATCGAACCCGATTCGGCGAAAACGGTGCGTGGAGAGGTCAAGCGAGAGTTCAGCGACGACCGCCTGCTGCTGCACGGGGCGATGATGGAGAAGGTGGGAGGTTCGGGCGGCGAGTTCCGGTTCGAAGCCACGGCCGGCAAGTTCGACTGGGCAGAAGCCGACCTATTAGCCCTGAACGGCTCGCTGGTCGGACCCGGTGTGCAGATCTATGCGCCGGACCCGAGCGAGCCGATCCTCTACATCAGCGAGCTCTACAAGGTGACCGGGGGGTGCTCGGCGACAACGTCGAGGGCTTCGTTTTCTGGGATCACGGGTACTGGCCGTCCGGGCACGACTGGAAGGAGTTCCGGGTGTTCAAGGACCTGCAGTTGGGCTGGCAGGCCTTCGCCAATGAGTACGACGACGGCAGCATTGAATGGGGCCACTTGTGCCTGGGCCGAGACGGTTTCAACTTTGCGGGGATCTGTGACCAGAACGGTGCTGTTGTCATGGACAGCGGTGTCAGCGGGGGAATCGACATCGGCGACGGTGACTGGGCGCAACGCCAATGCTGGAAGGCATCGACGGGCGAGGAGTGGACGTTCGCGTTGGAAGAAGGCGGCAAGCTCTCGGAGTTCTCCGCGGCCCGCTGAGGCGGCTACCAGGCGCAGGCCGGACACACCCGCCGCGTGGGCGATGAACGTGAGGTGCGGCTGGGCTTCAGCTGGCTGGAAACCTTCGCGGATCGGATCCGCGAAAGCAAGGTGCCCTCGGTCGATGATGCCTCCAGCTGCTGACCGCCGGGCGGTTCGATGACGTCGAACGGACGAGTCCTGGTCACCGGCGGAACAGGAGCCCTGGGCGCAGCCGCCACGAAGTGGCTGACACGCAACGGGCACGATGTGGTGATCCTGGCGAGGCGCGAACCGCGCACGCTGCGCCGCGGAGTGACGTTCGTTCCCGGCGACATAGCCGATATCGGCTCGGTGCGGCGCGGGATGGACGGCTGCGATACCGTCGCCCATCTCGCGTGGGCGCTCAGCGGATCCATCACGCATGACGAGGCCGAGCCGATCAACATCGGCGGCACCCGACCGGTTGAGGGAGGAATTCGGCTTCCGCCTCGCATTCTCTTCGGCGGAGGCGATCGCTGACCAAGGACGCGGCTCCATGACCCACATTGTGCTGGGGATGAAGGAGATTCGCCGTCCCACGAAACCC
>JBDTBD010000007.1:0-42594 GCA_039924285.1 Terrimesophilobacter sp.
CTGGCAGAATAGTGAGTCGAGTCCGTGCTCGTCCGACCCTCTAATCAGGCGGCACAGGATCCCTTCGAGCTCGAGCCGAGTGTGCACCCCACGCTCACGGCCACCTGTTCAACCACGCAAAGAAAAACTCAGGAGAATTGTGGCTGTAAAAATCCGTTTGAAGCGTCTAGGCAAGATCCGCGCTCCGTACTACCGTGTCGTCGTCGCCGATTCGCGCACGAAGCGCGACGGTCGCGTCATCGAAGAAATCGGCAAGTACCACCCCACGGAAGAGCCTTCGGTCATCGAGATCAATTCCGAGCGCGCCCTTTATTGGCTCGGGGTCGGCGCGCAGCCGAGCCCACAGGTCGAGGCGCTGCTCAAACTCACCGGCGACTGGGGCACCTTCAAGGGTGAGAAGAACCCGAAGAACACCGTGAAGATCAAAGAAGCGAAGGTTGCGTTCGTCGCTGACGAGAAGAAGAAGGCGGTGCTCAAGCCCAAGGCGAAAGACGACGAGTCGGCAGCACCCCAGAAATCTGCGGCGTCGGACACTCCTGCCAAGGCGGATGCCGCTGCAGCCAGCTCCGCTGTCGCGGAACCGGTCGTGCCCGCCGTCGCTCCCGACTCCGACAAGGCTTGAGTTCAGTGCTGTCTGCTGCCTTAGAGCACCTCGTCAAGGGGATCGTCGACAACCCCGACGACGTGCATGTCGTCGCCAAGGAGTCACCGCGCGGCGAGGTGCTTGAGGTGCGCGTGCACCCGGAGGACCTCGGCCGGGTGATCGGCCGCGCCGGTCGAACCGCCAAGGCCCTGCGCAGTCTGATCACGGCGTTGGCCGATGGCCGCAAGGTTCGCGTTGACGTGGTGGACACCGATTTCTAAGGCAGACCAAGCTCAATTGCGAGTGGGGCGCCTCACTAAGGCGCACGGGCTGAAAGGCGCCATCAAGATCGAGTTGTACACCGATGAGCCCCAGCGGCGCTTTGTGCCAGGGGCGGTGTTCACTCTGCAGGTTCCGCCCGATTCGCCCTGGCACGGTAAAACGATCGAACTCGACGAGCTCAAGTGGTACAACGGGCACCCCGTCGCGTTCTTCAGGGGTGTTCCGGACCGCACCGTCGCCGAGAGCCTGGTCAAAGCCATCCTCTGGGTCGACCACGACCCCGCTGAGCCTTCCACTGACGACAACGCCTGGTACGACCACCAGCTCATCGGCCTGTCTGTGCTGCGCGACGGCGTCGCCGTCGGTACCGTGACCGCGATCGATCACTTCCCGGCGCAGGACCTGCTCACGGTCACCACCCCGACCGGCGAGGTGTTGGTGCCGTTCGTCACCGCCATCGTTCCCTCCGTGGACATCGAGGCAGGAAACCTTGCCGTCACCCCGCCGCCCGGCCTCTTCGAGGAGCTCCCCGAAGGACCGGGTAGTACAGAGTAGGCCCCCAGTGCGCGTTGACATCGTCACCATTTTCCCCGAGTTCTTCTCTGTGCTGGACGTTTCGCTGCTGGGAAAGGCGCGCGAAAGCGGTCTCATCGACCTTGCGGTGCACGACCTGCGCGACTACACCTTCGATCGGCATCGCACCGTCGATGACACCCCGTACGGTGGCGGGGCCGGCATGGTGATGAAGCCGGAACCGTGGGGTGAAGTGCTGGACAGCATCCTGTACGCTTCAGAAGCTCAGAACGAAACCGCGCCGGTGATCATCTTCCCGTCACCGGCCGGCGAACTGTTCACCCAGTCGCTCGCCGCCGAGTTGGCCGGTGAGCACCAGCTGGTGTTCGGATGCGGGCGCTACGAGGGCATCGACGAGCGCGTCGTCGACTACGCCGCCACCCGGGCCAGAGTGCGCACCGTCAGCCTGGGCGACTATGTGCTCAACGGCGGCGAGGTGGCCGCTATGGCGATGATCGAGGCCATCGGGCGACTGATCCCCGGTGTGGTCGGCAATCCGGAAAGCCTCGTCGAGGAGTCTCACGTCGGCGGACTGCTCGAGTACCCGAGCTACACCAAACCGGCCCAGTGGCGCGGACTGAAGGTCCCGCCGGTGCTGCTCAGCGGCAACCACGGGCTGATCGCCGCGTGGCGTCACCAGCAACAGCTCGAGCGCACCCACGCCGTCCGGCCCGACCTGCTGCCGTAACCTGCTGCCGCTCACCCAGCACCGACCCGCTTGCCCTTTCAGCATTCAGGAGGTGGTGTGACTGCCGGGACTGCCGGGACGATTGAGTAGTACATCGGTCCCTTTGATGCACTCCTGTCACGCCACATCCTGAATGATGAAA
Source organism: Terrimesophilobacter sp. (assembly GCA_039924285.1). Taxonomy (GTDB): domain Bacteria; phylum Actinomycetota; class Actinomycetes; order Actinomycetales; family Microbacteriaceae; genus Parafrigoribacterium. The sequence goes on from JBDTBD010000007.1 coordinate 2,269, forward strand.
GCCGATGTCAGCCGCGGGCGGTGAGGATCACCGGGCCTGTCTCCGTGATGGCGATCGTGTGCTCCGCGTGAGCGGCCCGGGAACCGTCGATGCTGCGCAGCGTCCACCCGTCCGGATCGGTGAAGATCCGGTCTGTGCTCTGCATGAACCACGGTTCGATCGCGAAAACCAGGCCGGGCTGCAGCGGGAATCCGTGCCCGGGGCGGCCGTCGTTAGGCACGTGAGGGTCGCCGTGCATTGTATGACCGACGCCGTGTCCACCGAAGTCGGTGTTGATCCCGTAACCGGCCGCGCGGGCTACTGCGCCGATCGCCGCCGAGACGTCGCCCATCCGCTTTCCCGGCTGAGCAGCGGCAATGCCCGCGGCGAGCGCGCGTTCCACTGTGGCGATGAGCCGCACATCCGCCTCCCGCGGGGTCCCGACGATGAGGGACAGCGCAGAATCGGCCACCCACCCGTCCACCGACACCGCGAAATCGAGACTCAGCAGATCTCCGTCGCGCAACCGGTAGTCGTGGGGCAAGCCGTGCAAGGCTGCATCGTTGACCGAGGTGCACAGCACCTTCCCGAACGGCATCGCGCCGAACGACGGATGGTAGTCGACGTAGCAGCTGACTGCACCGCGCTTTCGGATCAGGTCGGCGGCGATCGCATCCAGCTTGACCAAACTCACACCCACTGCGGATGCTTCGGCCAGCTTCACGAGGGTGTCTGCCACGAACCGGCCGGCCGGCCGCATCGCGTCGATCTCGGCGGGTGTCCTCAGCTCTATCATCGATCTCCCGTTCTTCCAGCCATTCTCCACGCATGCCCGGGTACCCTTGCCCCATGTTGGCAAGACGAGCGGTGTATTACGCGCAGTTCGGGGCGGTTCCGATTCTGCCACTGTGGCTGTTGATCGGTCGCGGTATCGTCATCGACGGCACGGGGTGGGAGTTCGTGCTGCTGCTGTTCGTTTGTCCGATCCTCGCCGCCGTGATGCTCGTCGTAGTCGGCCTCACGCTCGCGCGGAAGAGCGTGCGCCGCACTCACGCGGTGTCCTGGCTCGATGTGGGCCTGCTGAGCGGCTGGTATCTCGCGATCATCGCCGCGGGCTTCGCCCAGCATCCGGTGATGGCGGTGCTCGTGGTGATGCTCAGCGTCGCCGTGTTCTGGTCCGCGATTTGGCAGCTGTACGTCGAGACCAGACGGCGGGTGCAGCGCGTTTTCGACGACCTCACCGCGATTCCTGCCGGAGAGTACCAGGCCTCGCGACAGGCGGCACAGGACCCCAGGATGAATGCTCGCGGGGAAGGGCCCGTGATCAGGATCGACCCCAAGAACTAGCGCCGCAGGAGGCCAGTCGGCATCGCTGTCGTCGACGACGCCGCAGATATGGCAGAATTACACCTTGTGCCCGCTGCGCGACTCTGCCACAGGGGAGTCGATCTACGTTCTTGGGCACATTCCACTTGAGCATCACCGACCCCGTCATCGACCTGTGGCGGTTACAGAGAGCGAATCACCATGAACATCCTCGACTCAGTCGACGCAGCATCGCTGCGTTCCGACGTCCCCGATTTCCGAGCCGGCGACACGGTGAAGGTGCACGTCAACATCGTGGAGGGCACGCGCTCCAGGGTCCAGGTCTTCCAGGGGGTCGTCATCGGCCGCTCCGGCGATGGACTCCGCGAGACCTTCACCGTTCGCAAGGTCAGCTTCCAGGTCGGCGTCGAGCGTAAATTCCCCGTGCATTCGCCGGTGATCGACCACATCGAGATCATCACCCGCGGCGCTGTGCGGCGTGCGAAGCTCTACTACCTGCGCGGCCTGCACGGCAAGAAAGCCAAAATCAAAGAGAAGCGCGCCGCCCACTAGCCGCACGTCTCGGGCTGGCGCCACTGGCTGGGGTCACTGGCTGGGGTCACTGGCTGGTTCCCTGTTGCACGCGCACACACGCGTGCCTCACGGCGTCGGCGTCGCATCTAAAATGGTGAGTAACCCGGGGGCCAGATGACTGTAGAAATGCCGCCGACGCGTGTTGAACGTGCGTCGCAGGACAGGCGACGACGCACCCGGGGCGTGAAGCTGTTCGTTCGGGACATTGTCATCATCTTCCTGGCTGCGATTCTCATCTCGGTGGGAATTAAGACCTTTTTGATCCGGTCGTTCTACATCCCGTCCGGGTCGATGGAGAACACCTTGCAGGTGGACGACCGGATCATCGTCAACGAGCTCGTGCCCAAGCTCGTGCCGTTGGAGCACGGTGACGTCGTGGTGTTCGAGGACCCGGGCGGATGGCTCACGCAGCAACCGGTGGCCGCACAGAACCCGATTACTTCCGGATTGGACTGGTTCCTGTCGGTGGTGGGGCTCAGTGCCCCCGACAGCAACGATCACCTCATCAAGCGAGTCATTGGACTGCCGGGCGACAAGGTCGCCTGCTGTAACGCATTCGGGCAGATGACGGTGAACGGCGTCCCACTCGACGAGCCGTACTTGAAGCTTCCGCCGGGCGTCACCAAGGTCTCCGCCGACGACTTTTCGGTCACCGTGCCGCCAAAGTCGCTGTGGGTGATGGGAGACAACCGTTACGACTCGAAGGACTCCAGGTACAACACCGACCAGCCTGGAAAGGGCTTCGTGCCGATCGACCACCTGGTGGGCCGTGCGTTCCTGGTCAGCTGGCCGGCGAGCCACTGGACCTGGCTCGACAACTACCCGACCGTCTTCGTCGGTGTGGAGGACAAGGGGCACTGAATGGTCGTCGTCGACCCGACCCTGAAGCAGGAACGGGCGCTGCACCGAGGCGGAGTGAAGTTCGTCATCGGCTGTGACGAAGTCGGCCGGGGTGCGATCGCCGGACCGGTCGCCGTGGGGCTGTGCGTTGTGGATGCGCGCACCAAAGCCGTCCCGAAGGGGTTGCGCGACTCCAAGATGCTCAGCGAGAAGCATCGGGAACTGCTGGCACCGCTCAGCCGACGCTGGTCGCTGCACTCGGCGGTCGGGCTGGCGACGCCGCGGGAAATCGACAGGCTCGGGTTGTCCATTGCACTCGGGCTGGCGGGCAAACGTGCCCTGGCGGCGTTGGTAGAGGTCGGGGTGCTACTTGAGGACAGCGTCGTTTTGCTCGATGGCTCGTACGACTACCTGAATCCGGTGCTCGCGACCAGGGTCAGGCTGTGCACCAGGGTGAAGGCCGATCAGGAGTGCGCCTCTGTGGCTGCGGCATCCGTCATCGCCAAGGTGCACCGCGACCATTTGATGATCGAGGCGGATGCGACGACGCCGGGCTATCGCTGGAGCGAAAACAAGGGCTACGGCAGTGCCGCCCATTTTGCGGCGATCGCGCAGCGCGGTGCGACCGATTTTCACCGGCGCAGCTGGCTCAGACCGTCCCAACCGCTGCGGGGCGCGCTGGCGTAGAGTTTCGGATCCACCGGAGCCGCCCCCGATCAGCAGACCGACGGGAACCCTCGTAGGATGGCTTCAATGGACGAGGACGAGTTCGAAGATTACGACCGAGAAGTGGAACTGGCGCTGTTCCGCGAGTATCGCGACGTCGTGTCGCAATTTCGCTACGTGGTGGAAACCGAGCGACGGTTTTACCTTGCCAACGAGGTCGAGCTCGTGCGCCAGGACACCGAGCACGACTTCTATTTTGAATTGACCATGCATGACGTGTGGGTGTGGGACGTGTACCGTTCCGACCGATTCGTGAAGGCCGTGCGTGTGCTCACCTTCAAAGACGTCAACGTCGAGGAGCTCTCGTCCAAGGAGCTTGAGTTGCCTAAGGAACTCGCGCTGGACGAATAGCCTCGCCTGCACCTTCCGTCTTGTCCTCCACAGGACGATGATTCGGCAGAACTGCGCCGTTCCCGCCGCCCGTGGCGTCATCCCTGCGCTGGTGCGCCATCCTCGTCGTGGAGGTGGCCATGGCTGGGAAAGACATCCTCGGTGCACGCGGCGAACAGCTCGCCGCCGACCATCTCGTGCAGCGCGGTTACGTCATCCTCGAGCGCAACTGGCGCTGCCGGGCCGGCGAGATTGACATCGTCGCACGCGATGGTGACGACACGGTGTTCGTCGAGGTCAAGACACGTTCCGGTATGGCCTTCGGGCATCCGCTGGAAGCAATCACCGTAGTCAAGCTCGCCAGACTCCGGCGGCTCGCGGGAGCCTGGTGCGAGGCGCATCCTGGCTACGGCCGGCGCATCCGCATTGACGCGATCGCGGTAATCGCCCCTCCCGGCGGCCCGGTGCGGCTCGACCACCTCCCGGGAGTGTTCTGATGGCCCTGGCCCGCACGCATTCCGTCGCGTTGCTCGGGTTGCACGGCGCTCTGGTCGAGATCGAAGCGGATATCTCCAGCCAGTTGCCGGGATTCGTCATCATCGGTCTGCCAGACACCTCGTTGAGCGAGGCGAAAGACCGGGTGCGGGCCGCCGTCGTGAACTCCGGATGCGAGTTCCCGAGCCGCAAGCTCACGGTGAATCTCTCTCCTGCCGCACTGCCAAAACACGGCTCCGCCTTCGACCTCGGCATCGCCGTGGCGGCGCTCGCCGCCGACCGGGTTATCGACGCGGTTTCCGTCGACCGGGTCGTGCACCTGGGTGAACTCGGTCTCGACGGTCGGCTCCGTCCGGTGGACGGCATCCTGCCTGCCGTGCTGGCTGCCGCCAGGGCTGGTTTCGACACCGTGATGGTCCCAGCGGGGAACGCCGACGAGGCGGAACTCGTGCCCGACGTGCGTGTGGTCGGCGTGGCATCGCTGCGGGATGCGGCGATCTGGCACGGCGGAGCGTTCGAGCCCGTTCTCGTTGAACCGTTACGTCGTCCTGCGGTCGTCGACCCGGCCGGGGACACCAGCGACCTGTCGGAGATCATCGGCAACGAGGACGCGGTCGAAGCCATGCTCGTCGCCGCGGCAGGCGGGCATCACGTCTTTTTGATCGGTCCGCCCGGCGCCGGAAAAACGATGTTGGCGGCCCGGCTTCCCGGGCTGTTGCCAGACCTGAATCCGTCTGAGGCGTTGGAAGTGAGTTCAATCCGGTCGCTGTCCGGTCTGCCGGTGGGCCGCTCGCTGGCGACGAGGCCGCCCCTGGAGAGCCCGCACCATACCGCGACCGCCGCCGCGCTCGTGGGTGGTGGCAGCCGACAGATCCACCCCGGTGCGGCCGTGCGAGCAAACCACGGCGTGTTGTTCCTCGACGAAGCGCCCGAATTCGCCTCGACGGTGCTCGATGCGCTGCGGCAGCCGCTGGAATCCGGCACCATCAGCATCCACCGCGCCAACGCCGTCGCTCATTTCCCGGCTCGTTTTCAACTGGTGATGGCTGCTAACCCGTGCCCGTGCGGGCAGTACGGCGGGCGCGATTCCGAGTGCACGTGTGCACCGATGGCGAGACGAAGATACTTGGCCAGGCTGTCCGGGCCTCTGCTCGACCGAATCGATATCCAGTTCCGGGTGCGTCGAATCACCAGCATCGAGCTGAAACTGTCTGACGACACACCGAGGCTCACCTCACAGATCGCCAGAGACCGCGTTGTCGCCGCTCGAGCCGCTGCTGCGGCGCGTCTGGCCGGCACCCCGTGGTCGCTGAACTGCGAGGTTCCGGGCTCCTGGCTTCGCGGCCAGAAGATGCGGCTGGCGCGGGCTGCCACCGCATCCATCGATCGTGCTCTGGAACGCGGCGGGATTACCATGCGCGGCTACGACAGAGTGCTCCGCGTGAGCTGGACCCTCGCGGATCTCGAGGGTGCCGATCAGCCCGGCGTTGGCCAGGTCGGCCAGGCGCTCTACCTCAGAAAGGCAAACTTCCCATGACAATGTTCGGACTGCAGGAAGCGGTTGTCGCCCCACTCGTGGCGGCTGTTTCGTCGGAGGACGCACTCGGTGACGTTGACGAGCGGTTTGCCCGTGCCTCATGGACGGGAATCGCCGAACCCGGTGACCGTCTGGCTGGCGCGCTTGTTGCAGCCCTCGGCGCCGGCTCTGCGCTGAGAGCCGTCATAGAGCGCTGGAGCGTCGAGCGGGTGCAGGTCGCGATTCTCGATGCCGGTGGCGACGAACAGGACGATGGAGAGATCGCCGCGGCCTTGGCCCGCTGGCAACCGAGGCTGGTGTCCGGCCCGGCGATCACATCGCTGCGGCTCGCGGCGAGACTCGGGGTGCAGCTCGCGATTCCCGCGGACCCGGGCTGGCCGGTCGGCCTCGAGGATCTCGGCGACCACGCACCGCTCGCGTTGTGGGTGCGAGGCAACCGGTCCACCCTCGCCGCGGCAGCGAACTCGATGGCCCTTGTGGGAGCACGAGCGGCCACGGGGTACGGAGAACACGTGACGATGGAAGCGTCCGCCGGACTGGTGGACCGCGGAATAGCAATTGTCTCGGGCGCGGCCTACGGCATCGACGGGATGGCGCACCGCGCGGCGCTGGCCAGTTCCGGCCAGACTGTGGCAGTCCTCGCGGGCGGAGTCGACCGCTTCTATCCCAGCGGACACGACGCCCTGCTCACCCGTATTGTCGAGGCAGGGGTCGTGGTTTCCGAACTGCCCTGCGGCGCAGCGCCTACCAAATGGCGCTTTCTGCAGCGCAACAGATTGATCGCCGCAATCAGCCAGGCCACGGTCGTTCTAGAAGCCGGCTGGCGCAGCGGGTCGCTCAACACCGCCGGACACGCCGCGGCACTGGGGCGCCCGCTCGGCGCCGTGCCGGGACCGGTCACCTCCGCGGCATCGGCAGGCTGTCACAGGCTGATCCGAGATTTCGGCGCGACGTGTGTCACTACTCCGGAGGAAATGGCCGAACTAATGCCGTTCCTTGTCGTTGGCGACGAGTCGGAGTCGCCACTGCCCGGCCAGGGATTGTCCACCGACGAGACCAGGGTGTTGGACGCGTTGAGCGCGCGCTCACCGCGGGATATCGACGACGTCGCCCGTCGCGCGGGCCTCGCCATCGCATCGGTACGCGCGGTGTTCGGGGCGTTGGAGGTTGACGGCGTGATCGCACAGAGGGAGAAGGGCTGGGTCAAGGCATTGCATCGCGGGGGGTGAGGTGCGGCGCCGTGCCGTCCGAATGCACGACGCGCTGACGGTCGCGTATGGGTTACGTCGCCGATGGGGGACCATGGGAGCGTGCGGTTGACCCAGGCAATTGACGACTTCGCGACGTACCTGCGTGCCGAGCGGGGATTCAGCGAGCACACGGTGCGCTCCTACCGTTCCGATCTCGTTGCTCTTGCTGCGTTCGCCCACGAGTGCGGCATCGAGAACGCCGGCGGACTCACGCTGGAGCTGTTACGCGATTGGTTGTGGCAGGGCTCTCAGGCTTCGTTGGCCTCCGCCACCCTCGCCCGCCGTTCGGCGGCAGCCCGCGCCTTGACCTCGTGGATGATGCGCTCGGGCGAGGCGGAGACGGATTCCGCCATTCGGCTCAAGGCCCCCAAGGCCGGCCACCACTTGCCGAGAGTGCTCACTCGAGAACAGATCGACTCGGTTTTCGAGGTGCTGTCCAGCCGGGCAGCCGGCGGTGACCCGGTGCCTCTGCGGAACCTGGCCGTCGTCGAATTGCTGTATGCCTCAGCCCTTCGGGTCAGTGAGGTGACCGGACTCGACCTAAGCGGCGTGGACCTCAGCCGGTTGACGGTTCGCGTGGTGGGCAAGGGTGCGAAGGAGCGGGTCGTCCCCTTTGGGGTTCCCGCATCACGGGCCGTCGTGGCCTACCTCGACGGCGGCCGGCCAGCGCTCGCCGAGAAATCGGTGGCGCCGACAGCGGCGTTGTTCCTCAGCCAGCATGGTGCCCGCCTCGGGGTGCGCACCGTGTATGCCCTGGTATCCGGGCTGATCTCCGGTATTCCCGGAGGTGGTCCGTCGGGACCGCACACGCTGCGGCACACGGCAGCAACCCATTTGCTCGACGGCGGCGCGGACTTGCGCGCCGTGCAGGAGATGCTCGGCCACGCCAGCCTCGGGACCACGCAGATCTACACGCACGTGTCGACGGAGCGGCTTAAGGAAAGCTACCGGCTGGCGCATCCGCGCGCCTGACCTTCAGCAGTAATCGTTCCGCGCCTGGCCAGGCCACTCTGGTGCCCACCGCCCGTCGAATCCCGGTTCAAGGAGAAACCGTCAATTCGCGGGTACCCCATGGGATCCGGGGGGCGGTTGCAGACAGAAACTCCGTGAAATGGCCTTGAGTCACGGCCGGATGGCGCCCAGCTCGCGCGCCTTGGCCACCGCTGACGTGCGGGAGCCGACCCCCAGTTTGGTGAAAATGTGCACGAGATGAGACTTCACCGTCGCCTCGCTAAGAAAGAGCTGCCCGCCGATGTCCCGGTTCGACATGCCGGCGGCGACAAGTGCCAGCACCTCGGATTCCCGCAGGCTGAGAGACGGATTATTCGCGTGCGTCCTCGTGGTCAGTCGGTCGGCGACCGCCGGCGCAAGGGCACTTTCCCCCGCAGCCGCCGCTCGAACCGCCGCCACGAGTTCCGTGGGTGGAGCATCCTTCAGCAAGTAGCCGCTGGCGCCCGCCTCGACCGCCGACAGGATATCCGCGTCGGTGTCGTAGTTGGTGAGGATGAGTACGTGCGGAGGCTGGTCGCCGGCGCACAGTGCTCGAGTCGCATCGACACCTTGCAGAGATCCGTCAGGATCCGCCTTGCCGAACTGCAGATCCATCAGGACGACATCGACCCTCATGTTTCTGCTGGTGTCAACGGCCGCCTCCGCCGTCGCCGCCTCCGCGACCACTTCCATGTCCGGTTCCGCAGCGAACAGCGCGCGCAGCCCCGCGCGCACGACCGGGTGGTCATCGGCGAGCAGCAGGCGGATCATGACTGGCCTCCCGGTATCTCGAATGCCGCGGCAATCGCCGTTCCGGCCCCGTGGGATTCGACCGTGAGTGTGCCGCCGAGTTGCTCCACGCGCTGGCGCATTGCGACGAGGCCGAACGAGGTGCGATGCACCGCCGGTACCGCCGTCACCTGCTTCGGGTCGAAGCCCGTGCCATTGTCTACGACATCGAGTCCGACCCAGTCATCGAGGTAGGTGAGCGTGACCTCGGCGCGAGAGGCGTTGGCGTGCTGTATCACGTTGGCCAGTGCGGCTTGCGCAATCCGCAGCAGACCGGTCTCAAGCGGCATAGGGAGTTTGGTGGCCTCGCCGCTCAGGTGAAAACTCACGGCGATATCGTCGCGGCATGTCGACTCTGCCAATCGAATGAGTGCACCGGGCAGGCTGTGCTCGATGAGAGCTGGGGGTGTGAGTTCCCGGATGAAACGGCGCGCTTCGGCGAGATTGGCTCCAGCGGTTTCCCGGGCCAGTCGCACGTGCTCGAGTGACGTTTCACCCAGGCCGTCCCGCTCGACGGCGTGCAGCAGCATCTGGATGCTCGACAGCCCCTGAGCCACTGTGTCGTGGATTTCCCGAGCCAGCCGCTGCCGCTCCTGCATCACTCCGGCATCGCGTTCCCTCAACGCCAGTTCCTCCCGTGTCGCTAGCAGGTCGTCGATGAGTCTCTTCCGTTCCTGCACCTCCCGATACAGCGCTCGATATCCCATGCCGATGGCGATGGCAACCGCTGCCCCCACAAGCGGACCAACAACACTGCCCGTGTTCCATCCGTTGTGCAGCGCAAACGTGACCACGGTGACGGCGGTGGTGAGCAGCACAGCGGTAATGCCCCACCGCGTCGACAGCAGGTGCAACTGGAGGAAGAACAGCGGGAAGACCAAGAAGGCTGCATCCGGGCTCCATGCAGCTAGGGCCAGGGCCAACGTGGACAACGCCAGCAACCAGCCGAGCTGTGCCACTCGGCCCACCCCGGTGCGGGCGAGGAATGCGCCAGCGATGTAGCTGACGAGAAAGACAAGACCGAATGCGATAATCCAGGATGCTCGGGGTTGAACCGACGTAATCGCGCGCACAATCACGAAGCCGGTGAGCAGCGTGATCATGGTGTGCAGGCAGATCCGCAGACCGAGAAAGATCGGCGTGAGCGGATTCGCGCGCGCCGTGTGCAGGGAATCGGTCACGGATGCCAGCCTAGGCAATTGCGCCGTTCCGCGGTATCCATCGAAAGACGCAATCGGTCGTGCCTGAGCGAAGCCACGTGGCGCAGATTCAATCTTTCGAATGACGCGGACTCGGCGACCGCGACCGTAGCGTGAGGCAAATGAGCAAACTAGACCTGCATCCGGTGACGGTCGCGCCGCGCCGACGTCCCAGCCTCGTTCCACGGTGGCTTCGTGTCACAATCCCGATCGCGCTCGTCGGCGTGTGGCTTATCGTCGCGGGGCTGGGCGGTACCGCGTTCGGCCAGATCAACCAGGTCGCCACGAACGATCAGAGCCAACAGCTTCCGGCCAGTGCGGAATCCACCACGGTGCAACGCCTGCAGGAGGGATTCCGAGACGGAGACGTCATCCCCGCCGTGCTCGTGTACCAGCGCACTTCTGGTCTGAACGCCGCCGACCTCCGGTTCATCGGCGACCAGTTGCGATCGTTCGCCACGCTGGATGGCGTCGCGAACAATGGCACTTCGCCTGCGCTCGTGTCCGAAGACGGCCAGGCCGCCGAGGCATTCGTATCCCTGGACACGCGTGTCAAGGTGAGCACGACAGTCGCATCGATACGAGCGGCGCTCGGCGACGGCGCACCACAGGGATTGTCAGCCTACGTCACCGGCCCCGCAGGGCTCAGCGCCGACATCGTCGGCGCGTTCAGTGGCATCGACGGGTTACTGCTGGTGGTAGCACTGGCTGCGGTGTTCCTGATCCTCATCATTGTGTACCGATCGCCGATGCTGCCGTTCATCGTTCTCGGGACCAGCCTGTTTGCCCTTACCGCGGCGGTAGCGGTCGTGGTGGCGCTGGCGAAGGCCGACGTGCTTTTGCTGAGTGGACAGACTCAAGGCATCCTGTTCATTTTGGTGATCGGTGCGGCCACCGATTATTCGCTGCTCTACGTTGCGCGATATCGGGAGGCACTGCGCGATCACTCTCGTCGGTGGGATGCCACCTGGGCGGCCCTGCGTGGCGCGCTCGAGCCGATCCTCGCCTCGGGCGGCACCATCATCGCGGCTCTCATGATCTTGCTGCTGAGTGACTTGAATTCGAACAAAGCCATGGGGCCTGTCGCCGCGATCGGGGTGGGATTCGCGGTGGTTGCCGCGCTCACCTTCCTCCCGGCGGTCCTGCTCGGAGCGGGTCGATCCGCGTTCTGGCCGCTCCGGCCGAAATTCGGCTCGGCGCATCCTGTGCTTGCGGGAAAGTCGAGGGGCGTCTGGCCGCGACTGGCACGTTTGATCGCCCGCCGGCCCAGGACGATCTGGGTCTCCAGCGCGCTGATACTCGCAATAGCCGCCGTTGGAATGCTCCAACTGAAGGCAGACGGTGTGTCGCAAAGTGAGTTCGTGCTCGGCGCTTCGCAGGCGCGCGACGGCCAGGCGGTGCTGGGTGCGCATTTCCCGGGCGGCTCGGGAACCCCGGCGGTGATCATTGCCCCCTACGGCAAGCTGGACGCGGTGGGCCAGGATGTGCTCGCCACACCGGGTGTGGCGTTTCTCTCCGCCGTGTCGAAGAGCTCTCCCAGTGGATCCCTGCCGGTCACCGCGGACGGAATCCAGGCGCAGGGCCCACCCGGAGCGCCCGCGGCGCTGCCCACGGTGGTCGACGGGAAGGTGCTCTTAAATGCCACGCTCGAGGCTGCCGGAGATTCGGCAACGGCCGAACGCACCGTCGAGGCCTTGCGATCGCACTTGCATGGCACCTACGGCGATGCTGTGCAGGTTGGTGGAGTTGCCGCGGTCGCGCTCGACTCCAATGCTGCGGCGATTCACGACAGGACGCTGGTTATTCCGCTCGTGCTCGGCGCCATCTTGCTGATTCTGATGTTGCTGTTGCGCTCCGTAGTCGCGCCGGTACTGCTCGTGTTGAGCGTCGTGTTGTCCTTCGGGGCAGCGCTCGGCGCATCCTCGCTGGTCTTCAACGGCCTCTTCGGGTTCCCCGGCGCCGACCCCTCCGTGCCCTTGTTCGGATTCGTGTTTTTGGTCGCCCTGGGCATCGATTACAACATCTTCCTGATGACGCGGGTTCGCGAAGAATCCGTTGCTCACGGCACTCGCGAAGGTATTCTGCGCGGTCTAGCAGCCACCGGCGGGGTGATCACCTCGGCAGGGCTGGTGCTGGCCGCGACATTCGCGGCGCTCGGTGTGTTGCCGATCCTATTTCTGGCGCAAATCTCCTTCATCGTCGCGTTCGGCGTGCTGGTCGATACATTCCTCGTGCGCTCCCTGCTGGTCCCGGCGCTGAGCTTCGACATTGGCAGACGGATCTGGTGGCCGAGCCGACTGGGGCGGGTCGACTAGACCGGGCCGGCTGAGACCCGTTTCACGGAGATTGCGCATCGGGTGCCCCCGGATGCCTGTCGGATCCTGGTCGGATGACAGAAACTCCTTGAAACGGGGAGCCGGGCGACTAGGGCAGCGGGCGCACCGGCAGCAACACGGAGTGCCGAATGCCCCAGAGGTACTTCAACGGCGACACATAATGCCCGTGCAGACGCACGCCGACGTGGAGGCAGGTCGCCGGGCAGTGTCCTGCCACGAGAGCGCCAACCGGCTCTCCGCGGTGCACCGCGGCGCCGACGACCAGCGATGACACCACAGGCTCGAAGCTCGACAGCAGCCCATCCGGATGCCGGATCGACAGCACCGGCCGGTCCACGACCACCCCGGCAAAATATACCTCGCCGGCGGCCGGTGCGTACACCACAGCCCCCGCAGATGCTTCGACATCGATACCCCGATGTCCTGGTCCGTACGGCGTCGTCGGCGCGATAAACGGTTTCACGATGCGCCACGGCGGGTCGACGGGCCAGTGCCAGCGTTGGGTCGCAGCCGAGGGTGCCGCCCCCGCGGCGGGCGGTGTGGCAGACCACAGCAGTGGCACCACGAGTGCGAGCATGGCAGCTAGACCGACAATCCGAGTCGGCCGGGTTCGCGGGAGCGGCATGCGCCCATTGTGCGTCGCGGAGTCAGCGGCGCCTGCGCGTTGATGTCCGAACATGGAATGTTCGGCGCGGGTACTGCCTGTGAAGGAGAGGTGCCGTCCCCTGCTGAACGCTTCGCTGCCCCCGGCACCGGATGATATAGTTTCCGGAGCACCCCGAGTGATCGGGGTGACTACGCGTGCCCACGTGCGTTCTAGAACGCGGCTAGCGCTTCCGTCAGTCCCTTAGATTATGTGAATGATCAGGGCGGAAGCGTGCCGGGCACCAGGATTGGCCACCGACCGGTGCCCATAAACAACTGAGAATCGGATGCACCCCGCCATGCGGGCGTGCGCCCAGAATAGGAGACGGCTCATGGCCGTTGTCACCATTCGCCAGCTGCTCGATAGCGGCGTTCACTTCGGCCACCAGACCCGTCGGTGGAACCCGAAGATGAAGCGCTTCATCCTCACCGAGCGCAGCGGCAGCCACATCATCGACCTGCAGCAGTCGCTTGCCTACATCGACAAGACCTACGACTACGTCAAGGAGACCGTCGCCCACGGCGGCACGGTGCTCTTCGTCGGTACCAAGAAGCAAGCACAGGGTTCGATCGCGGAGCAGGCGCAGCGCGTCGGCCAGCCGTTCGTCAACCAGCGTTGGCTCGGCGGGCTGCTCACGAACTTTCAGACGGTGAGCAAGAGACTGGCTCGCATGAAGGAACTCGAAGAAGTCGACTTCGACGACACCACTACCGGCTTCACGAAGAAAGAGCTTCTGATCAAGAAGCGCGAGCTCGACAAGCTGCACAAGAGCCTTGGCGGCATCCGGAACCTGACGAAGACCCCGTCGGCACTGTGGGTTGTGGACACGAAGAAAGAGCACCTGGCCATCGACGAGGCGCGCAAGCTCGGAATCCCCGTGATCGCCATCCTCGACACCAACTGTGACCCCGACGAGGTGCAGTACCCGATTCCGGGCAACGACGACGCCATCCGATCGGTTGGCCTGCTCACCCGCATCATCGCCGATGCCGCGGCCGAGGGACTCATCCAGCGCCACCAGAAGTCCGAGGACGACGGTGCGCCCGCCGAGCCGCTCGCCGCCTGGGAAGCTGAACTTCTCGCCGGTGAAGCACCTGCCGCGCCAGCACCTGAGACGGCGCCAGCTCCAGACGCCGCTCCCACTACGGATGTCGCTCCCACTACGGATGTCGCTCCCGCTGCTGAGGCCTCCGCCTCGGCAGAGGAAGTCTCAGCACCGGAAGCCTCAGCACCGGAAGCCTCAGCACCGGAAGTTCCCGCTGCTGACGAGGCTGTTGCAGCATCCGAAACCCCCGCAACAGAAGAGGTCAAGTAATGGCGAATTTTTCCGCCGCTGACGTCAAGGCGCTGCGTGATCGCACCGGCGCCGGAATGCTCGATTGCAAAAACGCTCTCGTTGCCTCAGAGGGCGACGTGGAGAAAGCGATCGAATTCATCAGGATCAAGGGGCTCAAGGGAGTCGCCAAGCGCGGCGGCCGCACTACCTCCGACGGTCTCGTTACCGGCACGGTGAGCGCCGGTTACGCCACTTTGATCGAGCTCGCCAGCGAGACCGACTTCGTCGCGAAAAATGACAAGTTCATTGCTCTGGCCGACCGGGTCTTGGCCGCGGTAGCGGCAGCCGGGGCAGCGACCGTCGACGACGGGAACGCCGCGAAGGCGGGCGAGACCACGGTGTCCGACGTCGTTACTGAGGGTGCCTCCGTGCTCGCGGAGAAGATCGAGCTGCGTCGGGTCGCCAAGGTGACCGGTGAGCACTTCGAAATCTACCTCCACAAGACGAGCAAGGACCTGCCGCCGCAAGTCGGCGTCATAGTCGCTTACACCGGCGACGATGCGCAGACGGCACGCAGTATCGCCCAGCACATCGCGTTCGCGGATCCGCAGTACTTGAGCCGTGATGATGTGCCCGCCGATATCGTCGCGCACGAGCGTGCCATCATCACCGAGACGACGAAGAACGAAGGCAAGCCCGAAGCGGCGATGCCCAAGATCGTCGAGGGCCGGTTGACCGGTTTCTTCAAGCAGATCGCACTTTTCGATCAGGACTACGCCAAGGACAGCAAGCTGTCAGTGAGCCGAGTGCTGACGGATGCCGGGCTCACAGTGACAGGGTTTGCCCGGCTCAAGGTTGGGGCCGAATAAACCGGTAAGCGGCGCGACACGAGGGAGTAAAAATGGCAGAACAACGCAGGCGACGGGTTCTACTGAAACTTTCCGGTGAAGCGTTCGGCGGCGGAGCCGTCGGGGTCAATCCCGAGGTGATCGCGTCCCTTGCGCGGGAAATCGCGGAGGCGGCGGCGGATGTCGAGGTTGCCATCGTCGTCGGCGGCGGTAACTTCTTCCGAGGCGCGGAGCTCTCCCAGCGTGGCATGGACCGTGGCCGCGCAGACTACATGGGCATGCTCGGCACGGTGATGAACGCGCTCGCGCTGCAGGACTTCATCGAGAAGGCCGGAGTTCCCACCAGGGTGCAGTCGGCCATCTCGATGACGCAGGTTGCCGAGCCGTACATCCCGCGGCGCGCCGAACGGCACTTGGAGAAGGGGCGCGTCGTCATCTTCGGCGCCGGCGCCGGGCTCCCGTACTTCTCTACCGACACGGTCGCAGCCCAGCGTGCCCTGGAGATCGACGCCGAGGTCGTGTTGGTGGCCAAGAACGGCGTCGACGGCGTCTACGACGACGATCCGCGTACCAACTCCAACGCCGCCAAACTGGAGAAAGTGACCTATCAGGAGGCGCTGGTGCGGGGACTGAAGGTGGTCGACTCCACCGCCTTCAGCCTGTGTATGGACAACGGCATGCCCATGGTGGTGTTCGGGATGGAACCGCGCGGCAACGTGACCAAAGCCATCCGTGGCGAACGCATCGGAACCCTGGTGTCGAACTGACCTCCCGCTAAACTCGTCTCGGACCCCTAAGGAGATCTCAGTGATCAGCGATGTACTGGCCGAGGCCAAGGAAAAGATGCGCAAAGCCGTCGAGGTCGCCAAAGACGACTTCAGCAGCGTTCGTACCGGACGTGCCAACCCCGCGTTGTTCCAGAAGCTGCTCGTGGACTACTACGGCTCTCCGACGCCGCTTGGGCAGCTTGCCGGCCTGCACAACAGTGACGCGAGGACGCTGCTGATCACGCCGTACGACAAGGGCGCACTTAAAGAGATCGAAAAGGCCATCGTCGCGGCCTCGAACCTGGGTGCCAGCGTCGGAAACGACGGAACGGTGGTTCGGGCAACTCTGCCGGAACTCACCCAGGACCGCCGCAAGGAATTCGTGAAGATCGTGCGCAGCAAGGCCGAAGACGCCAAGGTGGCGATCCGTAACATTCGGCGTAAGGCGAAGGATGACCTCGATGCGTTGAAAGCGGACGTTGGGGACGACGAAGTGGCACGTGCCGAGAAGGAGCTTGAGACGGCTACGAAAACGCAGGTCGACGCGATCGACGAGGCACTGCGTAAGAAGGAAGCGGAGCTCCTCGAGGTTTAGATGGCGCACCATCCGGAGGGCCCACGGTCTCGGCCGATGCCGCGTCGCTGGTTTCTGAAGCGTGCCGACCTCGAGGCGCGCGCGCACGCGACGAGTGCGGACATTCGTGCTCAGGTGAAAGCGACCAGGGCACAGATCGACGAGGCGAACGTTAAAATCCAGGCCAAGACCGGCCGGAATCTGCCCCTGGCCATCCTGATCGGCCTCGCCCTCGGTGGTTCGATGCTGGTCAGCCTGTTGGTGATCAAATCGCTGTTCATGATCGTCGCTGCGGTGCTGGTCGGTTTCACCGCTTTCGAGTTGGCCAAGGCGTTGCGCTTCGCCGGGCGGGATGTGCCGCGCTGGGCCACCGTCATTGCCGCGCTGGCGACCGTTCCCGCGGCGTTCTATCTCGGCGATCAGGGTACGTGGTTGGTAACGCTGGGCGGCATCCTGTTTGTGGCACTGTGGCGCGTGGCCGATCTAGCGCGTCCCACGCATCGTGGCAGTGCGCGCGCGGTGTGGGCGGATATCGCCGCAGGGACCTTCATTCAGGTCTATGTGCCATTCCTGGCCAGCTTTGCTGTGCTGCTGACCGCGAAACCGTCCGGGCAGTGGTGGACAATGGCCTTCCTCATCGTGGTCGTTGTGGTGGACACAGGTGCCTACGCGACGGGGATGTCATTCGGGAAGCACAAGATGGCACCGCGCATCAGCCCCAAGAAGACCTGGGAAGGCTTCGCCGGCGCTGCCGTCGCCGGCCTGATCGCGGCGGTGCTGCTGTCGGTGTTCATGTTGGGGATGCCCTTCTGGTTCGGCTTCGTGTTCGGTGCGACAATGCTGTTCACCGCCACCGTTGGCGATCTGATGGAGTCGCTCATCAAACGCGATTTGGGCATCAAAGACATCAGCACGTGGCTGCCAGGACACGGCGGGTTCCTCGATCGCATGGACTCGATTCTGCCGAGCGCTCTGGCCGCCTACATCTTGTTTTTGATCTTCGCGTGAGCGTCGTCTCCGATCGCCTGCATCGCGTGCGGCAGAATGGACTGGTGAGTACAACCTTTCCACGTACGCGTCGTTCTCGGCGGGGTTACGACGTCGAACAGGTCGAAGAGTTTCTGGAGGACGCGCGTCGCGCCTACGCGACACCGCCGGGCGAGCCGGTCGGGGTCAGCGCCGAGAGCATCAGGCATACCGCGTTCTCGCTGAGGCGAGGTGGATATTCGGCAAACCATGTGGATGCCGCCCTGGAGCGGCTGGAAGACGCCTTCGCCACCAGGGAGCGGGAGCAGGCGATGCTCATCGACGGAGAAGAATCCTGGTATGCGCAGGCCAGACAGATCGCCCAAGAGATAGTCGACCGGCTGTCCCGGCCGCCATTGCACCGGTTCGCGCGGACCGGCATCCTCACTGACGGCTACGACCTCAGGGAAGTCGACTCGTTCGCGAACCGGTTGCTCAAGTACTTTGAGGACAAGCTCGTTATGACCGTCGACGAGGTACGCACTATCGCATTCCGGCCCCGAAAACACGGCTATCGGGAGGCTCAAGTAGACCTGCTTCTCGACAGTGCCATCAAGGTCATGCAGGCTGTGCGGTGAGCAGGCGTGGCAAATTCGCAGCCGATGTGCGCTAATATCGGCACATCGTGGGTAGGCATACGGATGTTTTGGTGCGGTCGGCGCCCTCAGGTGCGACTGTAGCGCTTTCCCGGACCCCACTTCGCCGCAGGTATTCGCTGCCGGGGCTTGCGTTCGCCATCGCGTTCATCTTCATCCTCGTCTACATGATCGTCCCGGATCCTGCCGACGCGGCCTCGGCCATTGAATGGGCGCAAGCGGGAAACTCAGAGGGTCAGACCCTCGCGATCGCGAACGGCGGCTCCACGGCCGACGTGGTCAGGGACGCATACGGCGTCACCAAGAAGGTTGCTCCGCCCCCGCCTCCTGCCGCCCCGACTCGCAAGTCGGGCGCACCCGCCGCCGGCACGCCCAACCCCGGTTCCGCCCAGGCCATCGCGCACGGTATGGTGCTCGCCCGTGGCTGGGGTGAAGACCAGTACAGCTGTCTCGTGGCGCTGTGGAACCGTGAATCGCACTGGAACGTGTACGCCTACAACCCGAGCGGCGCGTATGGAATCCCCCAGGCGCTCCCGGGCAGCAAAATGGCCTCCGCCGGTGCTGACTGGCAGACAAATCCCGCTACGCAAATCACCTGGGGCCTTGGTTACATCACCGGCCGCTATGGCACTCCGTGCGGGGCGTGGGCAGCGTCACAGGCCAAAGGTTGGTATTGAGCCGGCTCCGGCAACGAAACTCCTTGAAACGGGCGGCGGAATAAGCTGGAGGTATGCCCAGGTCCAATCGTCCGCGCCGATCGGCCTCCGGTCGCGATGATGACGACGTCGATGTGTCCCGGGCCCTATTCGGGTTTCCGCATACCGAGACCAAACGTGACGGGCTGTGGACGGTGCAATCGCTCGCGGCCGCGTCCGCGGTGAAGCATTACACCTGTCCGGGTTGCGGGATTGAAATCCCGCCGGGGACCGCTCAGATCGTCGCGTGGCGCGCCGACGGGTTGATGGGAGAGGCCGACGACATCGCGGCCAGACGACATTGGCACACTCACTGTTGGAAGATCAAGTAGCAACGGATGGACATCAGAAGCGGAGTGGAACTCCCGGCGCGGCGCGAGGACATCGAACTGCACACCTCCGACGGGCTCACGCTCGTCGGAGAGTTGGCGTCGCCACTGTCGACTCCGCCGTTGGCAACCTTGGTAACACTGCACCCGCTGCCCACCGCCGGAGGCTTCATGGATTCCCATGTCCTGCGCAAAGCCGCCGCTCGACTGCCGGCCATCGCTGACCTGGCAGTGCTGAGGTTCAACTTCCGCGGCGTATCCTCGCCGCGGGGCACCTCGCAAGGCGCATGGGGGAACGGTGTGGATGAGCGCTACGACCTGGCGGCAGCGATGGCCTTCGTCGCGGAGCGCCATCTGCCCGATCCGTGGCTGCTCGGCTGGTCGTTCGGCACCGAAATTGCGCTGCAATACGGCCTTGCCTATCCCGTCGTCGGCGCGATCCTGCTGTCGCCGCCTTTGAAACGCACGAGCGACAGGGAACTAGCAGCCTGGTCCGACAGCGGGAAACGCCTGATAGCCGTGGTTCCCGAGCTTGACACGTACTTGCGTCCAGAAGAGGCTGGTCGGCGTTTCGCTGTCGTGCCAAGAGCCGAGGTGGTGGCCGTTGAGGGGGGAAGGCACCTGTGGGTGGGGGAGCAGCAGACCCGACGGGTGCTCACCGAGATTCTGAAACAGGTGAACCCTTCGGCCCTCCCGATGCCGGCGGTATGGGCCGATACTCCAGCCTGACGGCCCGGTGTTGATGCGGGAGTGCGTGTCTTAGAGCTCGTTCTGCCGGGGGATGAACACCTGATTCACGATCAACAGCACCGCGGCGGCGACGGGAATCGCGATGAGTGCGCCGAGGATGCCGAGCAGGGTACCGCCGGCGAGAGCCGCGATCACTACGACGACTCCCGGTACCTTCACGGCACGGTTCATGATGTTCGGGTTCAACACGTATGCCTCTAACTGCATGTAAACGAGGTAGAAGATTCCGGCGGCGATCGCTGTCGGCACGCCGTCGAACAGCAAACAACCGAGCGTGATCAAAATGCTGCCGGACAGGGTTCCGACCAGGGGTACGAGGGCAAAAAGGAAGGCGATGAACGCAAACAGCGCAGCGTATTTCACGTTGATGATGGACAGGAAAATGAAGCTTGCGACCCCGTTGCAGAATGCAATGGCGGCTTGACCCACCACATACCTGCCCACTGCCTTGCTGATTTGCTCCGCGATGTCTTCGAAACCCGCGCGCTTCGAAGCGGGCACCAGTTGGTACAGCGCACGCTTCATGCTGCTGAGGGACCCGATGAAATAGAGGGTGAGGATGAGCACGATGAGGATTCCGAACGCGAAACTGGCGATGCCGATGCCGACTTGCAGAACTCCACCACCGATGTTTGTGAGGTTCTTCTGCACGAAGTCAAGCGCACCGGCGATGACTGCCTGCACGTCGATGAAGGATGGCAGGTTCTTCTGCAGGTTTTCTACCCAGTTCTGCCCCTGAATGGACTCGACGAGAGGGGTGATCCCGCTGATCAGGTTCTGGGTCTGGTCGACGATGACCGGCACGACTGCGAAGATGAGTCCAGTGAACACGGCGAGCACGCCGGAGATGACGGTAAGAATTGCCGCCCAGCGCGGAAGCTTATGCCGCTCCAGCCAGGAGACCGCCGGATCGAGCCCGAGCGCCAGGAACAGCGCGGCTCCGATGTACGTCAAAATCGTGGTGAGGGTGCCGAGCGCCGAACCGATGCCGAGTGCGACAAGGACACCCAGACCGCCCAACAGTCCGAAGCGGAACGCGTTCTGGATTCTCACACAGCCCCTCTCGCCGCGGATTTGCGACTAGTCCGCCGTGATCTGCTCCGCTTCGGTGAGCACAGAACGTAGGCTCTCGAAGTAGCCCGCCACAGCTTCGCGCTCAATCCTAATCTTGGCCAAGCGCTCTTCCGCCTCTGACACGAGCGAGGCGCACCGTTTTTGCGCATCTTTGATGAGTGCCTTTGCGCGCGCCTCGGCCGCCTTGAGTGTTTCTTTGGCGCTGACCTGAGCTTTGGCACGAAGCTCTTTTACCTCGGCTAAAGCCTGATCGGTGATCGTGTCTGCTTGCAGGCGCTGTTCGGCGGCGCGACGAGTTGTCTCGGTCAATTGCCGGTTCGCTTCCTCCTGGTACTTCTGTGATTGCGCCACCGCTTCTTGGTGGCCGCTGAGGAACTCCTGTTCGGCCTCGTCGCGACGGGCCTTGAGCTCCATTTCAAGGTCCAGGTGGCTTTGTTCGCTGGTCTGCGTGATCGCCGTGCGGGCCTCATCCGCTTCAAAGGCAAGCTGCGCGTGCACCTTGTCACTTTCGCGGGTCAGATTCGCGGACTGGTGCTCGATCGCACGCGCGAGATCGGTACGCTGCTTCTCGATGTCGAGAATTAGCTCGCTGCGCAGCTGCGCCGCCTCGGCGTCGAACTCGTCCCTGTCCTGCGCGAGTTCCTGTTCCACCTCCGCACGGTAGCGTTCTGCCTCATGGTGCAGCGCGGCACGCTGCGCGGACCGCTCTTGTTCGAGTTGTGAACGCGTGGCAGTGGATTCGAGTTCCAACTCAGTTCGCGCCTGGTCCATCTCCCTGGCCAGGTCCGTGTGCGCCTGTTCTACCTCCGCAGCCAGCGCCGCTCGTGTCGCCGCCACCTCGCGAGCGGCATCGGTGCTGGCCTTTTCGGTGTCCCTGGCAAGAGCGCCCCAGAGCTTTTCGTTTTCGCTGACGAACTCCGATCGCGCCTGTTCGGTCTCTCGAGCGAGCTTCGCAGCCTGCTCTCTGGCCACTGCGGCTTCTCGGCTGGCCACGGTCTTGACTTCCGCCGCCTCGCGTTCGCCCTCGGCGCGGGCCGCCGCGGCCTCGCGTTTAGCGCTTGTGCGGACTTCGGCGGCTTCGGTGGCGATGGCGCCTCGGATGGCTGCAGCCTCCCTCAGGGCGTCGCCGGTGAGGCTTTCTGCTTCGGCGTGTGCGCGTGACAGCACGTCTTCGACCTCGGCGTTGGCACGTTCCAGGGTGGTCTGCGCCTCATCATTGGCTTCGGCGACGATGCGCTCCGCAGCATCGGCGGCTTCGTGGCGAAGCGCATCGATTTCACCTTGGACACTGCTCCGCAACCGTTCGGCGTCGATGTCCGCCTGGCTGATCAAACGCGTGGACTGCTCCTCGGCCACCCGAAGGGTTTTCTCCAGCTTCGTGCCAAGTCCGCTATACGTAGGGCTGCCGGTTTCTTCGATCTCCGCTTGCAGATCGTCGACGGTCGCCTTGAGTCGCTTGACTTCCTTTGCTGCCTCCGCCTTATCGCTGTTGGCCTTGATCAGTTCTCGACGCAGCCCCTGTACGGCACTGTCCACTTCATCGCGGTTGTAACCGCGCATCGCGGTCGAGAACGATTCGTCATCACTAGACACGAAATCTCCTATGAGTAATGGACCGTCCAGAGCAACAATACGGTCAGGACGATCAGAGCTTAGCGCGAGCGCCCAGCGCCAGCTCGCCGCCGATGCTGCGCCCTGTCGCCTCGCGAGGAGGAAGCTTTCAGGCTCCTCACGCTATTGTTGACTGTCTTTGCCTGTTGCCAGCTCATCACCAATGGTCCGGGCCCCGAACGTTCTGCTTCGTCAGTTGCGGGAGGCATCCACCCGCAAGGGCGCGCAGGGTTGTCGACAACCAGCGGAGCCGGCAGCACGAAAGGAGAAGCACTTGCGGTTCATCGCAGCCATCGTCAGTTTTGTTATCGCGTTCATGATGATTGGCTACGGCATCGCACAGCGAACGGTGCTTCGTGGCCCCGATAACGTCACCGCGTCGGTGAAAGTACACACCGAGGCGCCGGTGACCATCATCGACGGCACGGCATTGACCCGGATGCCGGGCCGGCAAAAGGTCGAAATCGGCGGTGCGCCGACAGTATTCGCGGCGTACGGCCGCACCCAGGACGTCGTGGCGTGGGTGGGCAAGGCCCGTCACAACAAGGTCACCTTCAGCGCCAAATCGAACTCCCTCACCAGCAAACTCGTCGACGGCACCGAGCAGAAAGTCCCCAGTCCGGCTGGCTCCGACCTCTGGCTCAGCGAATACAGCGGCAAGAAAAGCCTGAGCTTCACCGGAAACGTGCCTCGCGGAATCTCACTCCTTGTCGTTTCCGACGGTGCGGCCCCCGCTCCCAGTGCTCTCAGCGTGACGTGGCCGCTGGACAACCGCACGCCCTGGTCCGGACCACTGCTTGCTGGCGGAAGTCTGCTGCTCGTTCTTGGCATCGTCCTGTATCTGTGGGCGCTGATCGCTCTGCGCCGATCCCGCGGTCCGAGAAGAAAGCCGCCAAAGACTCCGAAGATGCCCAAGCTGCCGCGGCCGCAGAGCTACAAGGCAGTTCGTCCTCGGGCCATTGTGGCGGCCAAGGGACGTCGATCGATTGGTCGGATGGTCGCCGTGCTCCCCGTGGTTCTCATCGGTGTTCTAGTGACCAGCGGATGTTCGTCGGAACTCTGGCCGAACGCCGCAGACATCGGACAGAAGAGCGCCACGCCAAGCGCGAGCGCGACGCCGGCGGCTGCAGAACTGGATCCTCCGGTCGTGTCAATTCCTCAGGTCGAGAGTATCCTCGCAGACGTGAGCGCCGTGGCGACCAAAGCCGACGCCGATCGTGACGCAACTCTGCTCGCCACCCGGTTCGCCGGCCCGGCGCTTGAGTTGCGTCAGGCGAACTACGCCATCCGTGGAGTGGACGCCACCTTTGCGGCGCCGACCCCGATCCCCGCGAAGCCTCTCGCTTTGACTCTCCCGCAGCAATCGACAACGTGGCCGCGCACCGTCTTCACCGTGATTCAGGATGCGAACAGCGCAGACGTGAAGCCGATCGCCTTGATGCTGACTCAGAAGGACCCGCGGGCCAATTACCTGGTGCAGTACGCGGTCGTTCTCGAGGCTCGAGCGGTGCTGCCGAAGGTAGCTCCAGCCAATGTCGGTGCCGTGCGCTTGCAGGAGGATGTTCCATTACTGGGCATGAAACCGGGCGAACTCGCTCTGGCCTTCGGCGACATCCTCAGCGCGGGTGATCAGAGCAAGTACGCTGACAAATTCGACCTGGCCGATGACCCGCTGCTGAAGCAGATCGGTCTCGAGTCCAGAAACGCGCTGAAGGCCAAACTGCCGGCCAGCGCCCAAATGGAGTACACGAACCTCCAGGGTCCGGCCGAATCGGTCGCACTGGCCACGAGCGGATCGGGGGCGATCGTTGCCGTGTACCTGCAGGAAAACCTGGTGGTGAAACCCGTCGAGGGCGGTGCGTCGGTCAACGCCGAAGGCGCTGTCAAATCGCTGTCGAAGGTAACGAGCACGACCAAGGGGACCTCCGCCACCTACGGCGATCAGCTGCTCTTTTCCGTTCCCGCTGTCGGAAGCAATGAGAAAATTGTATTACTTGGCTGGGATACCGGCCTGGTTGCTGCGAAGGAGTTGCCATGACCACCACACCGCCCCCCACCTCGAATTTGCGTGGAGCCGTCGACCTGTCGTCGCTCGTCCACCGCCCCAGTGGCGAGACCGGGGGAGAGTCGGCCGCCGCCGTCAGCGTGCCGTCCCTCGTTCTGGATGGCACGGATGCGAACTTCACTAGCGTGCTCGAACTCTCGAACACGGTGCCGGTCGTGGTGCAGTTCCACGCCGGGACACCATCGCCGAGCCTTACGAGCCTCGTGCGCGAGTACGCCGGCAGGTTTGTGCTCGCCACCGTGCTCGTGTCAGCCAATCCGCAGCTGGCGCGCGCATTCAACGTGGTGAACACGCCAACGGTGGCTGCGGTGGTCGGCGGACGACCCATCGCACTGTACGAAGGCGAACTGCCCGAATCTGAAGTTCGCGCGGTCCTGGATCAGCTCGCGACGCTCGCTCAACAAAACGGTGTGACCGGAACCGTTGCCCCGCAGTCGGACGACGGTGACCAGACGGCCGCAGCTGAGCCGGCAGAAGAGCCGCTGCCTCCGCACCACCAGGAGGCGTACGAAGCTATTGCAGCGCAGGATTACGCGACCGCCGTGGACGAGTATAAAAAGGCGATCGCTCAGAACCCCCGCGATGAGCTCGCCGTGGCCGGCCTGGCCCAGGTCTGTCTGCTGCAACGACTCGACGGCGTTGAGGCGCAGTCCGTGCGTGACGCGGCAGCCGTCGCACCCGCCGACGTGACCGCGCAGTTGCTCGTCGCCGATCTTGATGTCGCCGGAGGGCATCTCGAGGATGGGTTCGACCGACTGCTCGAACTGTTCCCCACTCTCAACCAGGGCGACAAAGACCTCGTGCGTGCCCGCTTGCTCGACTACTTCGAAATCGCCGGTGCCGAGGATCCAAGGGTCGCCGCCGCTCGTCGCAGGCTGACCGGACTCCTGTACTGATTCGCTGTGTCCGCTAGCGGCGCAGCTTCACTCACGGCGCAGCTCTAACCCCGGCGCAATTTTAGCCACAGTGCGGCCAGCGGCGGTAGCGTGATCTCCGCCGATGCCGGCCGGTTCATCCACGGCACGTCGATCGCGGTCACGCCGCCGAAGTTGCCCACTCCCGAACCGCCGAACTGATCGGCGTCGGTGTTCAAAATCTCATCCCACCGGCCAGCGGAGGGCAACCCGATGCGGTAAGGGCCGATCGGGGCGCCGGAGAAATTCACGAGCACGGCGATCGTCTCGCCGGATGCCGACCAGCGCATAAACGACACCACGTCGGGATTCGTCGACTCGAGTTCCTGGAACCCGGCGGGTGACGAATCCTGCTGCCACAGTGCCGGTTCCGCCCGGTACACCCGGTTCAGCTCGCCCACCAGGTGGAACAGCGACCGATGCACCGGCTGGTCCAGGATCCACCAGTCCAGACCTCGCTGCTCACTCCACTCTGACGGCTGCCCGAATTCTTGCCCCATGAACAGCAGCTGCTTACCGGGGTGCGCCCACATGAACGCCAGATAGGCGCGCAGGTTCGCGAGCTTCTGCCACTGGTCGCCTGGCATCTTGTTCAGCAGCGAGCCCTTGCCGTGGACTACCTCGTCGTGGCTGAGCGGCAAGAGGAAGTTCTCGCTGAACGCGTACAGGAAAGAGAAGGTGATGTCGTGACGATGGTGGGCGCGGTACATCGGGTCCTGGCTCATGTACTGCAACGAGTCGTGCATCCAGCCCATGTTCCACTTGAGCCCGAAGCCGAGCCCTCCCGCGCTGGTCGGCGCGGTGACTCCTCCCCAGGACGTGGATTCCTCGGCGATCATCACGGTTCCCGGGTTGCGCTTGTACGCGGTGGCGTTCACCTCTTGCAAAAAGCCGATCGCCTCCAGGTTTTCCCGACCACCCAGCTTGTTCGGGACCCACTGGCCGGGCTCACGCGAGTAATCGAGATAGAGCATGCTTGCGACGGCGTCCACTCTGAGACCGTCGATATGAAACTCCTCAAGCCAGTACAGTGCGTTGGCGACCAAAAAGTTCCGCACCTGGGAGTCCCCGAAGTTGAAGACGAGAGTGCCCCAGTCCGGCTGCTCGCCACGCCTCGGGTCGGAGTGCTCATAGAGACTCTGTCCGTCGAAGTTCGCCAGAGCCCACTCGTCTTTCGGGAAGTGTGCGGGAACCCAGTCCATGATCACGCCGATACCCGCCCGGTGGAGGCAGTCGATCAGATATTTCAGGTCGTCAGGGTGTCCGAACCTGCTGGTCGGCGCGTAGTAACCGGTGACCTGGTAGCCCCACGACCCGCCGAACGGATGCTCTGCCAGCGGCATGAACTCCACGTGCGTGAAGCCGAGCTCCACCACGTAATCCACCAGCTGCCCGGCCAACTCCCGGTAATTGAGCCCGGGTCGCCACGAGCCGACGTGGATCTCGTAGACGCTCATGGCGGAGTCATGCGGATGGTAATCGCTCCGCGCGGACAACCAGTTCGCGTCGCCCCACTCGTACTGCGAGATGCCCACGACGGATGCTGTGGCCGGTGGCGTTTCGGTGTACCGTGCCATCGGGTCGGCGCGCTGCAGCCAGGAACCGTCGGCGCCACGCAGTTCGAACTTGTAGACGCTCCCCGGCGGCAGAGCCGGCACGAACAACTCCCAGATATCGCTGCCTTCCAGGCGGCGCATGGCGTGTCCCACGCCGTTCCAGGCATTGAAGTCGCCGATGACCCGCGCCGCGCTCGCGTGCGGCGCCCAGACCGAGAACGAGGTGCCGTCGACGCCCTCGTGCGGACGGAAATGGGCGCCCAGCACCTGCCACAACTGCTCGTGTCGCCCCTGACCGAACAGGTACAGGTCGACCTCGCCGAATGACGAAACGAACCGGTAGGGGTCATCAGCGGCCCAAACTACCCCGTCGTCGTATTCGGCTTCCAGGGTGTAAGCCTGCCCGGCTCCTGAAGCGAAACCCTGCCAGATTCCCTCGGCGAGGTGTGCCAATGGCACGCGGGACCCGTCGGCGAGGATTGCCACCACACCGCGTGCCAGCGGCCGCAGCGCACGGATCACCCGGCCGTCGGCGACCTCGTGGGAGCCAAGTACGCTGTGCGGCCTGTCGTAGGATCCCGCTGCGACGGCGGAGAGCACCCCGCCGTCCATCTCGGGTAGGTCGGGGTTATTCCTGGCGTGCGAGGGACTCATGCGACACTCCTGCCGAACTGCACCGAGAGAATGTGCGCCGGCTCGACGAACGCGTCGAGGCGCACGTAGTTGTCGGTGCCCCAGGTGAACTTCTGTTTCGTGATCAGATCCGTCACCTCGAACGGACGATCCGCCGTGCATCCGAACCGGGTCGGATCCAGGTGTACGGTCGTTTCGCGCACCGAGTGCGGGTCCACGTTCACCACAACGATGATCGCGTCGCTCTTACCTGAGCGGATGAATTCGCCGGCAAGGTACTTGCTGTACACCAGGATGGAGCCGTCGTCGCTCCAGTGGACGTCCAGGTTGCGCAGTTGCCGTAGCGCCGGATGTTCCGATCGGATCCGGTTCAACAGCTTCAGAAACGGCGCGAGCGACCTGCCCTCCCGTTCGGCGGCGGCAAAGTTTCTCGGGCGGTACTCGTATTTCTCGTTGTCGATGCTCTCCTCCGAGCCAGGGCGAGCCACACTTTCGTATAGCTCGAACCCGGAATACACGCCCCAGCTCGGGGAGGCGGTCGCTGCGATCAGCGCGCGGATCTTGAAGGCCGGCGGCCCGCCGAATTGCAGGTACTCAGAGAGGATGTCGGGGGTGTTCACGAACAGGTTCGGGCGCAGCCATCCGCTGGTTTCATGAGACAGTTCGGTGAGGTATTCGCCGAGCTCGAGTTTCGTGTTGCGCCAGGTGAAGTAGGTGTAGGACTGTTGGAAGCCGGCACCGGCGAGGGTTTGCATCATGGCCGGTGTGGTGAAGGCTTCGGCGAGGAAGACGACATCCGGATGCTCGAGTGCGACCTCGTGCAGGAGCCACTCCCAGAACGGCAGAGGCTTGGTATGCGGGTTGTCGACGCGGAAGATCCGTACCCCGAGACCGATCCAGTACCGCACAATGCGCAGTACTTCCTCACGCAGCCCGACCGGGTCGTTGTCGAAGTTGAGCGGGTAGATGTCCTGATACTTCTTGGGCGGGTTTTCGGCATAGGCGATGCTGCCGTCTGCGAGGTGGGTGAACCACTCCGGATGCTCGGTGACCCACGGATGGTCCGGTGAGCACTGCAGCGCGAGGTCCAGCGCGACCTCGATGGTGTTCTTGTTCGCGCTGGCTACAAACGCGATGAAGTCTGCCTCGGTTCCGAGGTCGGGGTGGATGGAATCGTGTCCGCCGTCAGCGGAGCCGATCGCCCACGGCGAACCGGGTTCGGTCGCCTCGGCGGTCAACGAATTGTTTGCCCCCTTGCGGAAGCTGGTTCCGATGGGGTGGATGGGTGGCAGGTAGACGACGTCGAATCCGAGCTGGGCCAGCGCGGGCAGGCGACGCGCCGCCGTGCGGAAGGTACCGCTGGCCCAGGTGCCGTTCTTGCGTTTTTTTGCCCCCTCCGATCGGGGGAACAGCTCGTACCAGTTGCCTACTCCCGCTCGCGTGCGTTCCACGCGAAGCTCAAGTGGCGCGCTGATCGTGTTGAGTCCACGCAGCGGATTGCGCGCGAATTCTTCACCCGCTGCACTGCCGATCAGTGCCGCGAGGCGTTCCTCGGGCGCGATGCTTCGTGTCGCGAACGCTGTGGCCGCGTCCGCCAGCCTCTTGTTCCGTGGTGTGCGTTCGCGAGCTCGGGTGAGCAATTCGGACCCCGATGCGAGCATCAGCGCCACGTCCACGCCGGCCGGTATCTTCAGCGTGGCGTCGTGCAGCCAGGTTGCCCACTCGTCTACCCACGCCTGCACCTGGAACTGCCATTGGCCGGTGGGCTCAAGAAGGACGTCGACGTGCCAGCGGTCCGTGCCGGGGTTGATTTCGATCATCCGGTGCGTACTGAGCACGCCTTCCGGTGAGGTGAGCAGCGTCTCCACACCGATCAGGTCGTGCCCCTCTTTGAACACTGTGGCCCCGAACGGCACCACTTCGCCGGCGTAGGCCTTCGCCGGCCACAGATTGTCGGGTTGTTGTGGCGAGAGCAGCCGGATGGGGATCCGGCCGATTCGCGGCTGGTAGTTGGGGGACTGCTGCTGCTGGCTCACTCTCCGACCGTAGCGACAAACGGTCACAATCGCCTGGAAGTCACGGAATCGGCCGCAGAAAGATTTACCCCCGTATTGGGTGGGGTACAGGGCTTGTCCTCCTAATGGCCAACCCCTTACAGTCTTTATCGGGGGAAGCATTCTGAACCGCCGCGATTTCCAATCGTGTTACCGGTCGACTTTCTGCCTGGCATGGATGCCGCGCCTCATTGTCGTGAGGAACCACTTTTTACCGAGGTCGTGGATGAGCGTTCTCGCGCTGCGCGCCGACTCCCTTCACCCGAACAGGAAGACTCTCATGAACAAGCTCACCAAGGGCGCCGTCGCCGGCGTCGCCGGTATCGCTCTTCTTCTAGGCGGTGCCGGAACTTTTGCAACATGGAATGCCGCTGCCGCGGTCTCGGGGGCGACGATCAACGCCGGAACCCTCGCCGTCAGTGCGGCGGCCACCGGCACGTGGAAGGATGCCACCGGCTCCATCGCGAATCTCAGCACCTACAAGATCGTGCCGGGGGCCGTTCTCACCTACCAGCAGGACATCACCATCACGGCCATCGGCAACAACCTGGTCGCGACTCTCGCCCTCGGCCCGGGGGCAATTACCGCAGCATCCAGCTCAACGGCGGACAAGGCCCTTGCGATTGCGCTCGGCAGCACCGCGGTCTTGAGCATGAGCACAGCGCCGGGAATCACCGGCAGCGGTGCCTCGTACACGGTGTCGTCCGCCAGTCTGAAGTCTCCCACCACGGTGACGGTGTCGGTGACGATTAACTTCCCGAAGAGCGTCACGGCTGGCGCCGAGAACGGGTCGATGAGCGGAACGGTGTCGCTGGCAAAGATGAACGTGGTTCTCACCCAGATCTAACAGTTTCGTCCGGGTTGCGTCTGCCGTTGAGTCGGGCGCAACCCTTCATCTAGCATTCACGCGCTGATCCCCGAGTCAAAGGAAGGCGGTGTCACCGGTGTCTTTGTCGAAGTCATCCAGCGGATCCGGTCGGCATGTGCTGCCCTCCCGCCGTCGGCGCACCGGTGTGCTGCCCGGGGTGCTGAAGACGCTGGCCGGGGTCTCGTCCGCTGTACTCATCGCGCTCCTGGCCACCGGGGGAACCTACGCGCTCTGGAACGGCGAAGCCACCGTCCCCGGGGGGACGATGCGGGCAGGCGCCGCGTCTTTCGCCGTCACTCCGATTCCCGGACAGGCGCTTCCAACCACGGCGCTGTATCCGGGACTCACGATCTACGGTGGGTACACGGCCACGAACACGGGTGACGTTCCGTTGGCGCTGAGCGTGCAATCGCTGTCGGGGTCCGCATCACCCACTGCCTTCTCCTCGGCGCTCAGCATCGCCGTCGGCGCCGTGGGAACTCCAGCGGAGTGCACGGCGGGTTTCCCGGTGGGGTGGACAGGTGGATTCGCCTCACCCGCGGGCACCCTTGGCCTGGTGCTCGCTGCGGGGCAGTCGACCACTCTGTGCCTTTCAGTAACCCTTCCGGTCACGGCCGCCAACGGCATTCAGGGTTCGGCTGCGCCTGACTTCCGGGTCGTCATTGGCGGGGTGCAGCCGTGAGAGGCGCCGCGCACCGATCGCTCCGGGGGAAGGCGACCTTCACCCTCGGTCTGGCGCTGTTTATCGCGCTTTCGGCGACCGGCGTCGGCTTCGCGGCCTGGAACACCACCTCGACCGTGACTGCCTCGGCCACGGCGGCCACGACCAGACTTCAGATCACCGGCATCGACGGCCTCAACCACAACTACAGGAAGGCGGGGAAGCTCGTGGCGACGGTCACGCTGGCGAATACCGGATCCGCGCCGCTGACCTATTCCCTTGGCGGGACCGGTGCGGTGGGAAGGTTCGCCTCGAGCGTCACCCTGACAATTTGGGCGAAAACGAAGGACCCGTGTCGTGCCGGTCAGGGCAAATACCTCGCCTCAGGCACTCTCGAGAGTCCGCCGGCCTTGCCGGCCGAGGTGATCTCGGCCGCGCCGGGCTCGAAAGTCTTCCTCTGCGTCATGACCTCTCTCGACGATGTCACCGGCCTGGTCGGGTTGGGAGTCACGGGCACCTTCACCATCTCCGGAGTGGTCGGCAATTGGTCCACGTCGGCCAGCGCCGTCTTTTCCCAAACCGACATCGACAGCCAAGCACCCAGCAAACCGGGGACGCCGGCAGCGCTGAACGCGGCGGCGACGTCACTCACACTGGTCTGGGCCGCTTCCACCGACAACGTCGGCGTGACCGGATACGAGATCATCCGGGATGACGAATCCATCGGGACCTCCTCCTCGACCGCCTTCACCGACGACTCCTTCGTCGCCGGTAAGCGCCACTCGTACAAGGTCAAGGCGGTTGATGCGGCCGGAAATGTGTCCACGGCATCCACATCGCTCAAAATCCCAGCCCTGGTCGGTGACCCATCCCCGTGGTATCAGGTGGTCGATCCGAACAGCGGCATGTGCGTCGACGGCGTCAACGAACAGGCGGACGGTGCCCCGCTCATCGTCTCCCCGTGCGGGCCGACGGCGGTGAACAGTCAGGCGTGGCGGTTCACGCCGATCCTCGAAGGTACCTTTACCGTGATGGCGGGTTACGGCACCAATCCGGTCTGGTCCGTCGTGGACGGCACAGCGCCCGGGCTCTGGGCTCCGGGTGCGACTGCCGACCAGCGCTGGACGCTCGTCCCGTCGCCCGCAGCAGGCACGTTCCGCTTCATCGCGGGAGCCGGTACGTGCCTGGCCGTGCCAGGAACGGCGTCGGGGACGAAGCTGGTTCAGGACGTGTGCGGTTCTGGTGCAGGCCAGGCTTTCAGGCTCGTAAGGGTGCCGTAGCGATGGTGCGCTTGTCGAGGTCACGCAACTCTGAGACCACGGAACACGGAATCTGGCACTACATCGGCGTAGGGCTGAGCGCGGGACTGCTCGCGCTGGTGGCCGGGCTCGCCGCGCTGGTTATTGTTATCCCTGCGCTCATCGGCGGCGTCCCGCTGACCGTGCTGACGAGTTCGATGGAGCCAGCCCTGCCGCCCGGCACCCTCGTGGTCGTGAAGCCCACCCCTCTCAATGAGATCGGCCTCGGTGCCGTGCTCACGTACCAGATTCACTCCGGCGATCCGGCGGTGGTCAGCCACCGAGTCATTGCGCGTTCGGTGAGCACGAACGGCAGCACCGCCTTCGTGACCAAGGGAGACAACAACGACCTCGCAGACGTCGACCCGGTCACCGCAGCGCAAGTCCGCGGCACAGTCTGGTACAGCGTTCCACTCCTCGGATACGTGAACAACGTGGTCAACGGACCCGATCGCGGGTGGGTGGTGCCGTCGGTCGCCATCGGTTTGTTCCTTTACGCCGGATACATGATCCTTGGCGCCGTGCTCCCCATCTGGCGAAGACGCCGCAGTGAGTCCGCCTCGACGCGAGGACGGCGCAAAGCTGCGCGGCACTGCTCTGCGCGGCACGGGTCCGTCCCGGCCAGCTGATGGCGTGACAGTTGCCAGGTTGACTCCCCTAGGCTGGACTGTCGTGAAAGCAATCAGACGGCTAACGGTTCAAACGGCCATCCCCGCGTCCCTTTCGGCGCTCGAAGAACTCGCCACAAATTTGCGCTGGTCCTGGCATATTCCTACCAGGCAGTTCTTCGCCGACATCTCGCCGGCGGTCTGGGGCAAGTTCGGCACCGACCCGGTTGACCTGCTCGCCTCCATCGAACCGTCCAGGCTGGACGAGCTCTCCCGTGACGGGGACTTCGTCAATCGTGCCAACGCGTTACGGGACGATTTGCGCGTGTACCTCGAGCAGCCACGCTGGTACCAGTCGCTCGCGGATGACGCGCCGGCAGCCATCGGATATTTCTCTCCGGAATTCGGCGTTGCTTCAACGCTGCCGCAGTATTCCGGTGGCCTCGGCATACTGGCAGGCGACCACCTGAAGAGCGCGTCCGACCTCGGCGTTCCGATCATCGGGGTTGGGCTGTTTTACCGCTCCGGCTACTTCGCGCAGTCAATCTCGTCGGAAGGCTGGCAAGAAGAGTCTTATCCGATCCTCGACCCGGACAGCTTGCCGCTGAACGTGCTACGTCACCCCGATGGGACAGCCGCCCGCATCGCCCTGGCGCTGCCGGGCAATCGGGCGCTCTACGCCAGGGTTTGGCGGGTGGCGGTGGGGCGAATCAGTCTGCTGCTGCTCGACACCGATATTCCCGACAACGAAGACTCGCTGCGGTCGGTCACCGATCGGCTGTACGGCGGTGGTGGCGAGCACCGCCTGCTTCAGGAAATTTTGCTCGGCATCGGCGGTGTGCGCGCGATCAAGTTGTACTGCGAGCTAACCGGGGCGGCGCTCCCGGAGGTCTACCACTCCAATGAAGGCCACGCCGGATTCCTCGGACTCGAGCGGATCAGCGACCTGATCGGCGGGGGACTCTCCTTCGGTGAGGCGCTCCAGGTCGTGCGGGCCGGAACCGTGTTCACCACTCACACACCGGTGCCCGCGGGAATCGACAGGTTCGACGCCGCGCTGGTCGAGCTGTATTTTTCGACCGACCTGCTGCGCGGCGTCAGCTGCGACGACGTGCTCGAACTCGGTTCGGAGAACTACGAAGGCGGGGTCCACGACACCTTCAACATGGCGGTCATGGGGTTGCGCCTGGGGCAACGCGCCAACGGAGTGTCGAAGCTCCACGGTGAGGTGAGCCGAGAGATGTTCGGGGCGCTGTGGCCAGGGTTCGACAGTGCCGAAGTGCCGATCACCTCCGTGACCAACGGCGTGCACGCGCCGACCTGGACCGATCCCATCGTGGTGGCGCTCGCGGCGCGCACGCTCGGCCAGGCCGATACTACGGCGTGCGATTGGAGTTCGGATGCCGTCTCCGATGGCGAGCTGTGGCGGATGCGGAACGAGCTGCGTTCCCAGCTGGTCG
Organism: Terrimesophilobacter sp.; assembly: GCA_039924285.1. Classification (GTDB taxonomy): domain Bacteria; phylum Actinomycetota; class Actinomycetes; order Actinomycetales; family Microbacteriaceae; genus Parafrigoribacterium. The sequence continues at coordinate 36,948 of JBDTBD010000007.1, forward strand.
ACGACGCCCGCCGCAGGGTCACGGAGGCCTGGCGGCAACGCTACCCGCGACTGCGGCCGCCAGCGTGGTACCAGGATCTGCTGGATCCGAACGTGCTCACCATCGGTTTCGCCCGGCGAGTGCCCACGTACAAGCGACTGACTCTCATGCTGCAGGACCCCGACCGTTTGCGGTCAATTCTGCTTTCCGCCGAGCATCCTGTGCAGATCGTCATCGCCGGCAAATCGCATCCGGCCGATGACGATGGCAAGCGGCTGATCCAGCAGCTCATCGAGTTCACCTCGGCACCTGAGCTGCGCACGCGCATGGTGTTCCTGCCCAATTACGACATCGCCATGGCCAGGCTGCTCTACCCGGGCACGGATGTCTGGCTCAACAATCCGCTGCGCCCGCTGGAGGCGTGCGGCACGTCCGGAATGAAGGCAGCGCTGAACGGATCGCTCAATCTCTCCATCCTCGACGGATGGTGGGCGGAGTTTTACGACGAGGAGAACGGCTGGGCGATCCCGAGTGCGGATGCCGCAGGCGACGCCGACGAGCGCGACGAGTTGGAGGCGAACTCGTTGTACGACCTCATCGAGCACCAGGTGGCTCCGCGGTTCTACGATGACCGGTCCGAGGACGGGGTTCCGCACCGGTGGGTGGAGTCGATCCGGCACACCCTCTCCACGTTGTCCCCGAAGTTGTCTGCCGATCGGATGGTGCGCGAATACGTCGAGCGGCTCTACATCCCGGCAACCGCGTCGCGTCGCGAACTCGTCGCCAACTCCTTCGCCGCCGCGCACTCGTTCGCGGCCTGGAAGGACCACGTCACGTTCAACTGGTCGCAAGTGGCGGTCGAGCACGTCGAATCGGGAGGAGTGGACGCCGTCCCCGAGGTCGGCGACGAACTGCACGTGCGCGTTCCGGTGCGTCTCGGCGCCCTGTCGCCTTCCGATGTGTGTGTTCAAGTCGTGTACGGACGCACTCAGGACACCGACGTGCTCCTGGACACGCAGACCATTGACCTGGATGCCGAGGATGAGCCACACGGCGACACCGTGGAATTCGCCGGCACGGTTCCGCTGACGCGCGCCGGAAGTTTCGGCTACAACGTGCGGGTCGTGCCGCGGCATCCGATGTTGGCCTCCGCGGCGGAGATGGGGCTCGTGGCGTTCGGCCACTAGCGCCCGGCTCAAAGTGCGATCAGGCGCGGGCCAGAGGCGCGAAGCGGGCGGCGGTGACCGCGGCCAGGTCAGCAGGCGTCAACTCCAGGTCGAAGCCGCGTCGTCCCCCCGAAACGAACACCGAGTCGTACAACTGGGCGGTCTCGTCAATCACTGTTTCTAGCGTGGTTTTCTGCCCGATGGGGCTGATGCCGCCCAGCACATATCCGGTTTTCCGCTGGGCGGTCGCCGGGTCGGCCATCGCAGCGTGTTTGCCGCCCACCGCGCGAGCCAGCGCACCGAGATCGAGGGTGCCCGTCACCGGCACGACGGCCACGACGAGTCGGCCGTCCACCTCGACGAGGAGCGTCTTGAACACTCGTTCCGGCTGCAGGCCGAGCGCGCTCACCGCCTCTGACCCGAAGTGCCGGTTCGATGGGTCGTGCCGGTACGAATGCGCAGTGAACCTGATGCCTGCGGCGGTCAGCGTCACCGTCGCGGGGGTGCCGGCGCCCATCAGTGCGCCCTGAACAACTGCAGCGACGTTCCCGCGACATCGACTGTGGTTCCCGGCGAGTGGTCCATCACCTCGACACCATCCATCGCACTGTTCCACAACAGGGTGTACTGCGCAACGCCATCCGGTGCAGGCAGACTGACGGTTTCCGGCGCTTCCATCCCGTGCACGATGAGCAGGATGCGATTGAGCCCTTCCGATTCCGGCGTGGACTCCGCGAAGTACTGCAGCGTGCGCTCTGACGAGGAGTTCCAGTCGTCGATTGACATCGACTCACCGGCGGCGTTGAACCATTCCATTCGGCTGGCTGACGCCACGCTTTCGCCTTTCACCGCATAGCGGACCGGTCGCAGCGCGGGATTCTCCCGACGCAGCCGCAACAACTCTTGCACCACCCGCCACAGCTCGCTTTGCCAGTCTTCCAATTCCCACGGCAGCCAGGTGAGTGGATTGTCGTGGCAGTACGCGTTGTTGTTCCCATTCTGACTGCGCCCAACCTCATCGCCCGCGGTGAGCATCGGAATGCCGGCAGACAGCAGCAACGTGCCGAGCAGATTCCGGATCGCCTTGCGGCGTACCGTGCTGATGGCGGGGTCGTCAGTGTGACCCTCGACTCCGTGATTGAACGAGCGGTTGTTGTCGGTGCCGTCGCGGTTGTTCTCGCCGTTGCCGAGATTGTGCTTCTGGTTGTACGCCGTGAGATCGAACGCGGTAAAACCGTCGTGCGCAGTGATGAAATTCACTGAAGCGAGCGGTCCGCGCTGCACCGTGAATGTGTTCGATGAGCCGGACAGTTTCGTCGCGAGCGGACCGATTCCGCCCGGCGCTGAGCCGGACTGGCGGGTAGCGGCGATGTCGGTGAGCCAGAAATCGCGCACCCTGTCTCGGTAGTCATCGTTCCATTCGCTGAACTGCGGCGGGAAGTTGCCCACCTGCCACCCGCCGGCCCCCACGTCCCACGGTTCGGCGATCATCTTCACCCCCGCCAGCTCCGGGTCGTTCACGATGGCCGTCAACAACGGATGGTCGGGGGTGAAGTTGACGTTCTCGTCGCGCCCGAGTGCGGCGGCGAGGTCGAACCGAAACCCGTCGATCTGCACCTCGTTCGCCCAGTAGCGCAGCGAATCCATGAGGAGCCGCTGTGGGATGGGAAGAGAGTAGTTCACGGTGTTGCCGCATCCGGTGACGTCGATGTAGTGGCCGTCAGCGGTCTGTCGGTAGTAGGTTGCGTTGTCCAGACCCCGGAAGCTACTGGTGGGCCCGCTGGGGCCTTCCTCGGCTGTGTGGTTGTACACGACGTCGAGAATGACCTCCAGACCGGCTTCGTGGAGCAACCGCACCATGCCCTTGAACTCCCGCAGCACCTGTGCAGGGCCGGCCGCCTGGGCGCTCGTGGAAGCGTAGGCGGCGTGCGGGCTGAAGAAGGCCAGGGTGTTGTAGCCCCAGTAGTTCACCAGACCCTGTTTGATCAGCCGCGGTTCGGTCATGAACTGCTGTACCGGCAACAGTTCGATGGCGGTGACGCCGAGATCCTTGAGGTAGCGGATGGCGGTGTCGTGGGCGAGGCCGGCATACGTGCCGCGGAACTTCGCCGGCACCGCCGGGTTTACTTTCGATAGGCCTTTCGCGTGGGTTTCGTAGATCACGGTCTTGTCAAGAGGAGTTGCCGGCTTGGTAACACCGCCCCAGTCGAACGCGCCGTCGACCACGCAGGAGCGCCACTGGCCGATCGCTGTGCGGGAGAGACCGCGCGAGTACGGATCGATCAGATGCAGTGCGGGGTCGAAGTGGTTGACGGGCGCATCCGGTCCGTCTGCGCGCAGCGAGTAACACGTATCCGGCACGAGCTTCGAGGTCGACGCAGACCATACGCCATCACTGTCGCGGGACAGCGGGATGCGGTCGGTCACCCAGGTGAGATCGTTAGCGTCGAACAGGCAGAGCTCGAGAGAGGTTGCGGTATCCGACGCCACACGGATCGTGCCTCCGTCAGAAGCCGCTGTCACCCCCAGGTTTCGCAGAGCATCAACGGAGGGCATCATTCTAGAGTAATGACTGCGCGCTCGACCCACGTACTACCCCGCCGAGAGCGCGGTTCCGCCGCCCGAGCGGAGCATGGCCGGTATCGGCAGTGCTGCCTACACTTGTGGGGTGGCAGACAACGATGAGCTCGGCACCGCCAAGACTGAGGCCGACGTGTTGACCCTGCGAATTCTCGAACTGCGCGACGCCTACTACGAACGCGATGAACTGCTGGTCAGTGACGCCGAATACGACACCATGATGCGCCGGCTCGAAGAACTCGAGCGAAAGTTTCCTGAACTGCTAGGGCAAGACAGTCCCACCCAAACGGTGGGCGGCCGCGCCCAAACTACGCTGTTCGCCCCGGTCACGCACCGAGAGCGGATGCTCAGCCTCGACAACGTCTTTTCCCTCGAGGAATTTCTTGCCTGGGCCGTGCGAGTCGAGAAGGCAGCCGGCCGCCACGTCGACTACCTGTGCGAACTCAAAATCGACGGACTGGCAATCAACCTTCGCTACGAGAACGGCGGACTCGTCACCGCCGCCACCCGCGGTGACGGAGTCGTCGGCGAAGACGTGACCGAGAACATCGCCTTCATCCCCAGTATCCCGCGCCGCTTGCACGGCAGCGGGCATCCGCCGCTCGTCGAGGTGCGCGGTGAGGTATTCTTTCCCGTCGCGGCATTCGAATCTCTCAACGCCAGACAGGCTGAGGCAGGAGACCGGATCTTCGCCAACGCGCGCAACGCAGCCAGCGGCTCTCTGCGGCAGAAGACCGAGGGCAAAACCGCCGCTCAGGTCGAGCTCATCCGTGCCAGGCTGGGTGGATTGCAGATGCTCGTGCACGGTCTGGGGGCGTGGGACAACCCGCCGGTCACGAGTCAGTCGCAGGTCTACGAACTGCTGCACAGCTGGGGTCTGCCGACCAGTTCGCACTACCGGGTTGTGTCGTCGATGCACGACGTCGCCGGCTACATCGAGTACTTCGGCCTGAACCGCAGGGGCGTGGAACACGAACTCGACGGCATCGTTATCAAGGTTGACGAGCTCGCGCTGCACCGCGAGTTGGGCGCCACCAGCCGCGCGCCGCGCTGGGCGATTGCCTACAAATATCCGCCTGAGCAGGTCAACACCAAGCTGCTCGACATCGTCGTTAGCGTCGGGCGCACCGGACGGGTCACCCCGTTCGCGGTGATGGAGAAGGTGCGCGTGGCGGGCTCCGAGGTGCGCCAGGCAACGCTCCACAATCAGGATGTCGTCAAGGCGAAGGGGGTCTTGATCGGCGACACGGTGGTGCTGCGCAAAGCCGGTGATGTGATCCCGGAGGTGCTCGGCCCGGTCGTCGAGCTGCGCGACGGCACCGAACGTGAGTTCGTGATGCCCACCCACTGCCCCGAGTGCGGTACGCTGCTCGCCCCGGCCAAGGAGGGCGACATCGATCTGCGTTGCCCGAACGCGCGCAGCTGCCCCGCGCAGGTGCGCGGCCGAGTCGAGCACATCGGCAGTCGCAGCGCCCTGGACATCGAAGGCCTCGGTGAGGTCAGCGCCGCAGCGCTCACTCAGCCGCGGGAACCCGCGCAGCCGCCGCTGACCACTGAGGCAGGATTGTTCGAGTTGACCGTGGCGGATCTGTTCCCGATCCGGATGCAGGTGCGCGACAGCGAAACCGGCATGTGGGTTCTCGGCGACGACGGCGCGCCGAAGGTCGTGGCGCCGTTCCAACGTCAGCGCAAGAAGACGGATGCCCCATTCGATGCTGAGGCAACCGAGTTCGCCGGCGATGAGCACTCCGTACCGTCCAAGTCGGTTCTGGAGTTGATAGCGAACCTCGAGGGCGCAAAAACTAAACCACTCGCACGCATCCTGGTGGCCCTGAACATTCGGCACGTCGGTCCGGTCGCCGCGCGCGCCCTCGAGGTTCGCTATCAACTCCAGAACCGACTTGGACGGTACGGAGTGCTCA
>JBDTBD010000008.1:0-12571 GCA_039924285.1 Terrimesophilobacter sp.
GTGAGTGTTGAGGCCGCGCGCCAATGCCGCATCCGCTCTCATGGCCTGCTTCCAGCCGAAGTTCGCAATCGCCCGAACGTACGGCATGGTCGCATTGGTCAGTGCGTAAGTGGAGGTGCTCGGCACCGCTCCCGGCATGTTCGCGACGCAGTAGAACAGCGAGCCGTACACCGTGAACGTCGGGTCCTCATGGGTGGTCGGGTGGGAGTCGGCGAAGCAGCCGCCTTGGTCCACGGCGATGTCCACCAGCACGCTGCCGCGCTTCATCCTCGACACCAGGTCGCTGCTGACGAGCTTCGGAGCCTTGGCCCCCGGTATCAGCACGGACCCGATCACCAAATCGGCTGTCAACAACGCCCGCTCGATTTCAAACCCGTTCGAGGCGACGGTGTGCACCCGACCCGCATACAGCGAGTCGAGTTCGGCCAGTCGCACAAGGTTCGTGTCCAATACCGTGACGTCGGCACCCAGGCCGACGGACACGGCCACCGCGTTCGCGCCGGCCACGCCGCCACCGATCACGACCACTTTCGCCGGGTAGGTGCCGGGCACACCTGGCATGAGCAGTCCTGGACCGCCGTTGGGCTTCAGCATCGCGTTCGCACCGACGATCGGCGCCAACCGACCGGCGACCTCGCTCATCGGCGCCAACAACGGCAACGCCCGTGTCGTCAGCTGAACAGTCTCGTAGGCGATCGCGGTGGCACCCGTGCTCAACAGGGCCTGGGTCAGCTCAGGCTCGGCGGCAAGGTGGAGATAGGTGAACAGCACGAGATCCTGCCGCAAGAACCGGTACTCCTGCTCGATGGGCTCCTTTACCTTCAACACCAGCTCAGCCGCCGCCCACGTCGACGCGGCATCCGGACCGATCATTGCACCCGCGGCGACGTAGTCCTCATCGGAAATCGAGGATCCCAGTCCCGCACCGGTTTGCACGGTGACAGAGTGTCCGTGCGAGACAAGATCATGAACACCGGCTGGGGTGATTGCTACCCGGAACTCGTTGTTCTTGACCTCGTGGGGAATGGCGACCTTCATTGCTCTCCGATGTGGTGTGTTGAAGTTTTTAGGATATCGTCAGCGCCCCCGCGTGGGGGCTCAACGCCCAATTCGCCGGAGACCCGCAACCGCCCGACCGGGACACCGCCGCCGAGAACCGGCTCCACTGTCAGCGCCAGCACCCGGTCGGCATCCGCGCGGCTGATTGCGCCGTGCTGGGCGAGGAGTTCCAGCGCGACGAGAGTGGTCACGCGAGAGCTCCCGTCGAGGATCTTCACGGCCACCGCGGTGCCGTCCTGGGTGGCCATGGCGATGACCCCCTCCGCGCCTCCCTTAGCCAAGATGCCCAACTGCTCGATGGCAATCGTGTTGGCACGACCGGGCCCCGCGATGGCCCACGGATACTTGAGGATCGCAGACATCAACGTCACAGCGTGCGGGTCCCCGCCGCTCAGACCGGCTCCGGCAACTCGGCCGAACGCCCTGGCCAGGCCGCGCAAACCGATCGCGAATAGCGGCGCACCGCAGCCGTCGACGCCCACACATCCCACCGTCTCGCCGGTGAACTCCTCCACGCTCTGCCGGACGCGTTGCTGCAGCGGGTGCGCCGGGTCGAGATAGTCGTGGGTCGACCAGCCGTTCGCCGTGCACGCCATCAGGAAGGCGGCATGTTTGCCCGAACAGTTCATCGTGATCGCGCGGGCGCCCCGGCCTTCTGCTCGGGCGCGAAACAGGGCGTCCGCATCGCTCGGCCAGTCGGCAGGGCAACGCAAGTCACCCTCGGACAGGCCGGCGCTGGCAAGCATCTCGCGTACCACCCGGACGTGCTCGTCGGTTCCGCTGTGGCTCGCCGTCGCCAGGACCGCCCGTTCGCCTTCCAGCACGACGCCGCTGCGCATCACGGTGAGTGCCTGCATCGGCTTGAGACTCGACCTCGGATACACCAGTGCGGCGCCGTCGCCGATTTCGCGCTCGAGCGTCCCCTCCGGCGACAACACAACAGCAGCGCCGAGGTGCCTGGACTCGATGAGGCCACCGCGTTCGAGGACCGCGAGTTCGCGAACTCCTGCCAGGTCGAGCGCCTCCCGAGTTTTCGTCGAGGAACGTTCAACTCGGGCGGAAGCGGAGGTCTCAGTCATAGTAACTGAGCCTATCGGCGCGGGTGTATCGTGCGAATGGTGAACGGGGAACATCACTACGCCGTCCGGTTGCAGTGGCAGGGAAACCGCGGCACCGGAACGAGCGGCTCCCGCGCCTACGGGCGCCAGCATACGATCTCGGCGAGCGGGAAACCGTCGATCGAGGGCTCCGCCGACCGTACCTTCCACGGCGACGCCGACCGGTGGAACCCGGAAGAGCTGCTGCTGGCCTCGCTGAGTCAGTGCCATATGCTGAGCTATTTGTACGTGGCCGTCAGCCACGGCATCGTCGTCACGGACTACACGGACGAGCCGATCGGTACGCTGGTGGAGACCGGTGATGGCGGCGGACATTTCAGCTCGGTGATCCTGCGCCCGGTCGTCACCGTCGCCTCCGTCGCCGACCTCGAGGCCGCCGACGCATGCCACCGGGAGGCCAGTGGCAAGTGCTTCATCGCAAATTCGGTGAATTTTCCGGTAACGCACCAGCCCACCGCGCGACTGGCGTCCGACTAACGGGTAATCTCGATTCAGGCATCGGTCAGGCTGGGCCATGCACTCTTGGGGGAGGCAAATATCCCCGCACGCCATCACACGGAAGAAGATCAGTGTTCAAGTTTTCCAGCATGATCGCGATCGCCGCGATCGCCGCCCTCGCGCTCACCGGCTGCAGCGGCGCGCCCTCGGGCGGCGATGACTCATCGTGTGCCGTGACGGCATCCGGGGCCAACTCCAAGAAACTCGCGGTGACAGGCAGCTTCGGCACCGCGCCCGCGGTGAAGTTCCCGACTCCGCTCAGCGCCAAGAAGACCGAACGCGCCGTCATTATCAAGGGCACCGGAAAGGTGGCAGCAAAGGGCACTGTCGCGTCGGTGAACTACACGGTGTTCGACGCGACGACCGGAAAGAAGGTCGACGCGACGCCGTACGGCAAGAAGGGTGCCACAGACTTCCCGATCGATACCGGGCAGTTGCTGGCCGGAATTGTGAAGACAGTGCAGTGTGCGCCGGCCGGGTCAAGGGTCGCCTCCGTCATCCCGCCGAAAGACGCGTTTGCCTCTGCTGGGGCGCCACAGTTCGGCATCGCCGCGACAGACTCGATTGTTTTCGTGATTGATGTCGTCTCCGTGACGGTCCCGAAGAAGCAACCACCGGTTCTGCCCAAGGCCAATGGCAAGGATCAGCCGGCGCAGCCCGGCTTCCCGACGGTGGCCGTCGCCGAGAACGGAACGCCCACGGTGACGATTCCGGATGCGCCGCCTCCCGCCGAGCTGAAGACGGCAGTGCTCAAGCAGGGTTCTGGCGTCAAGGTGCCCAAGGAGGGCAGCGTGGTCGTGCACTACGTCGGTGTGAACTGGAACACAAAGAAGATCTTCGACGAGAGCTGGTCGAAGGGCACTCCGGCGACCTTCGACGTGTCCCAGGTGATCCCCGGGTTCAGCAAGGCCGTGATCGGGCAGAAAGTCGGATCGCAGGTGATCGCCGTCGTACCTCCCGCCGAAGGCTACGGCGACAAGGGCGCGGGCAGTGATATCGGTGGCACAGACACTCTCGTCTTCGTCATCGACATCCTCGGGCTGAAGTAGGAGCCGAGGCCCAGATAATTCATAGAGTCGCGCGGGTACGCTGTGCAGGTGGAAACCGTGTTGCTCTATGTTGTCGGCATTCTCTTTGTCGCAATCGGCATTGCGGTGTCGATCGCGTTGCACGAGATCGGCCACCTGGTGCCGGCAAAGCTGTTCGGAGTGCGCGTCGGTCAATACATGATCGGATTCGGTCGCACGCTGTTCTCGTTCCGGCGCGGCGAGACCGAATACGGTATCAAGGCCTTGCCGTTCGGCGGCTACATTTCGATGGCCGGGATGTTCCCGCCGGTGCACGCCGGCGAGAGCGCCCGAACGGCGAGCACGGGCTTTTTCCAAACCCTGGTGCAGGATGCCCGCAGCGCCAACGCCGACACCATCCAGGACGGCGACGAGGACCGCACCTTCTACCGACTTCCGATCTACCAGCGCGTCATCATCATGTGCGGCGGTCCGTTCATGAACCTGATCATTGCCGTCGTGCTGTTCGGCGTGGTGCTCAGCGGCTTCGGCGTGCAGCAAACCAGCACCACCATCGGCAGCGTCAACGCGTGCCTGCTGCCCGCCACCAGTGCTCGTCAAACGTGCGAGGACGGTGACCCGCGTGCGCCGGGCGCTGGCGCAGGTCTGAAACCCGGCGACCGAATTGTCAGCATCAACTCTCGGAAGATTGACGCCTGGTCGCAGGCGACCGACATCATCCGTGGCTCCGCAGGACGCCCGCTGACGATCGTCGTAGACAACGCCGGCGCACGGCGCACGGTGCAGGCCACCCCAGCACGCACCGAGTGGTATGTCTACAACGACAAGAGTGAGGTGGTCAAGGACGCCAGCGGTCAGCCCGTGACCAGCGAGATCGGGATGCTCGGCGTCAGCGCCGCGTCCGAGCTCGCCAGGCAGCCGGTGAGCGCCGTGCTGCCCGCGGTCGGAAACAACATCGTCCAAGTCTCCAACATTGTGCTGCACTTGCCGCAGCGGATGATCGACGTGGCCAATGCGGCGTTCGGATCCGAGGCTCGGGACCCGAACGGCCCGATCGGTTTGGTCGGCGTCGGCCGCTTGGCCGGCGAGATCGCCACTGTGCACACCGTGCCGATCATGGAGCGAGCCTCAGTACTCATCGGGGTGGTCGCCTCGGTCAACGTGGCCCTGCTGGTGTTCAACCTCATCCCGCTCATGCCGCTCGACGGCGGCCACATCGCCGGCGCGCTGTGGGAGGGCATCCGCAGACTCTTCGCCAAGCTGTTCCGCCGGAAGGACCCTGGGCCAGTGGACGCAACCCGGCTCGTGCCGCTCACTTTCGCTGTGGTGATCGTGCTCGGCGCGATGAGCGTGCTGCTCGCCTACGCCGACATCGTCAAGCCCATTACCCTGCAGTAACCGCTGATTACTCAGCAGTACCAGCAGCCCACCATCACCACCACCGGCCCATCGCCACCGGCCCACTACCCCGGCCCACTACCCCGGCCCACTACCGCCCGGCCCGTGTGACCCGTTTCACGGAGTTTCTGTAGTTTCCGGATGCTGTGCCTGAGAAGCAGGGGCCTCGGTGACAGTTTTTCCTTGAAACGGGATTAAAAGCTCAGCGCCAGAGCAGTAACGCCTCACCCTGTCCGCCGCCGCCGCACAGAGACACGCCGGCCTTGCCAGAACCGCGACGCTTCAACTCGTGCGCCGCGTGGAGCGCCAGACGCGCGCCGGAGGCACCGATCGGATGCCCGATGGCGATCGCGCCACCGTGGATGTTAACGATATCCAGTGGCAGCCCGAGCTCCCGTGACGAATGCAGGGACACCGCGGCGAAAGCCTCGTTGATCTCTACGAAATCGAGGTCTGCCGCCTGCCAGTTGCTGCGCGACAACGCCTGCGACAACGCGTGCGAGGGCTGGGATTGCAACGAGTTGTCCGGACCGGCCACTTCGCCAGGAGCGCCCAGAACCGCGAGCCAGTCCAGGTTGTGTTTTTCCGCGTAAGCGCGCGTCGTGAGCACGAGCGCCGCCGCGCCATCGCTGAGCGGTGAGGAATTCCCCGCTGTGATCGTGCCGTCGGTAGCGAACGCTGGCTTCAAGCGCGCGAGCGTTTCCGGAGTGCTGTCCGGCCGCACCCCCTCGTCGACGGCGACGACGAGCGGGTCGCCCTTGCGCTGCGGGATGCGCACCGGAACGATTTCAACGTCGAAAAGTCCGGCCGCCTGAGCGGCACCTGCGCGCTGGTGCGACCACGCCGCCACCTCATCCTGTTCGTCGCGCCCGATCCCGAGCTTGGTGTTGTAACGCTCGGTGGAGGCGCCCATCGAATCATGGTCGAACGCGTCGGTGAGCCCGTCGTGTGCCGCGGTATCGAGCATCGGCATTGTCCCGTACGACCAGCCCATCCGGGAGCCCGGCAGAACGTGCGGCGCGTTGGTCATCGACTCCTGGCCGCCGGCCATCACCACTTCGGCTTCGCCGCTGCGAAGCAGCCGCGCCGCGTCGATGACAGCCGCCAGCCCGGACAGACACACCTTGTTGATGGTCACTGCCGGCGTGTTCCAGCTGAGCCCCGCGGCAACGGCGGACTGCCGTGCCGGGTTCTGCCCGGCGCCGGCCTGCAACACCTGCCCGAAAATCACCGCGTTCACCGCCGCCGCGTTCAGCCCCGACCGCGCCAGCGCGGCGGTTATCGCAATGGTTCCCAGTTCAACGGCACTCAGCGGTGCCAGTTGGCCTTTGATCTTGCCCTGCGGGGTTCGTGCCCCGGACAAAATGACGACGTCATCGTTGTTCATAGCAACTCGACTTCCTTTATCTAGTACGCATTTCGAGTGTATGTCCTTGGCCGGAGGTCGTATCGAAGAAGATTGGACGCACTGACCACCCCAACCCGTTTGACCGAACCCGGCAGCCATGACAGTCTTTACAGAACGAACGGTCATTCAGGGGTTATCGAAGAGGACAACGGTCAGTGACAGAAGCATTCTTGGTCGGCGGCGTACGCACACCGATGGGCAGGTACGGCGGAGCGCTGTCCGGGGTGAGACCAGACGACCTCGCCGCCCTCGTTCTCGCCGAGACGGTCGCCCGCACCGGGGTCGACCCGGAGGCCATCGACATGGTCCTCTTCGGCGCAGCCAATCAGGCGGGCGAAGACAACCGCAACGTCGCCAGAATGGCCGCACTACTGGCCGGCCTGCCCGACCACGTGCCGGGCGTCACGGTCAATCAGCTCTGCGCATCCGGGCTGGCCGCCGTCACCCTCGCCGCACAATCGATCAAAGCCGGTGAGGCCGAGCTGGTGCTGGCCGGAGGAGTCGAATCGATGTCCAGGGCGCCGTGGGTCACTGCGAAACCCACCAGGGCATTCGCGCGGCCCGGCGAGATCGCCGACACGTCGATCGGCTGGCGGTTCACCAATCCGCGGTTCCTGAAGCGCGACAAAGCCACCTATTCGATGACCGAGACGGCCGAAGAGGTGGCTGACCTCGACCAGATCAGCCGGGACGACGCCGACCGGTTCGCGCTCGATTCGCATCAGCGCGCCGTGGCGGCCCAGGATGCCGGACGTTTTGCCGCCGAAATTGTCGGCGTGGAAACCGGAAAGGGTGTCATCGACGCCGATGAGGGGCCGCGTCGGGACACCAGTATTGAGGCCTTAGCACGGTTGCGTTCCATCGTCAGACCCGACGGCGTGGTCACCGCCGGCAACTCGAGCCCGCTGAACGACGGCGCCGCGGCGATCCTCGTCGCCAGCGCCGAGGCAGTCGAACGGTATGGCCTGCTGCCGCGGGCCCGCATCCTGGGAGGCGCGAGCGCCGGCGTCGCACCGGAGGTGATGGGTCTTGGACCCGTCCCGGCCACCACGAAACTGTTACAGCGCTTGAAGCTCAGCGTCGACGACCTCGACGCGATCGAGCTCAACGAGGCCTTCGCCACCCAATCGCTGGCGTGCATCCGGCGGCTGAAGCTGAACCCCGACATCATCAATCGGGACGGTGGCGCCATCGCACTCGGGCATCCGCTCGGCGCCTCCGGCACGCGCATCCTGATCACCCTGCTCGGGCGAATGGATCGCGAAGACGCCGCCCGCGGACTCGCCACGATGTGTGTCGGGGTCGGGCAGGGTGCCGCGTTGGCTGTGGAGCGGGTATGACCGACTCTGGCGGCTTGCTCGTCGAGAAGCGCAACGATCGGTGGCACGTCACCCTGAACCGCCCCGACGTGCGCAACGCGATCGACCAGGCCATGGTCGACGCCTTCCACGCTGTCTGCGAGGAACTGGAGAAGAACCCTCGCGTGTTGGTCATCTCCGGCGCCGGCGGAATCTTCGCCTCGGGCGCCGACATCCGGCAACTGCTCGAACGGCGCAGCGCGGATGCCTACGCGGGCATCAATTCGAACCTGTTCCTGCGCATCGCCGCGCTGCCGATGCCGGTGATCGCCGCGATCGACGGCTACGCGCTCGGTGGCGGAGCGGAACTGGCCTACGCGGCCGACTTCCGGATCGCCTCGACCCGGGCGAAAATCGGCAACCCCGAACCCGGCCTGGGCATCATCGCCGCCGCCGGCGCGCTGTGGCGACTCACGGGACTGGTCGGTGAGCCCGTCGCCAAGGAGATCTTGCTCGCCGGGCGCATCCTCAGTGCGCAGGAAGCGCTCGAGGTGCACCTGGTCACCGAGGTGCACGAGCCCGGCGCTCTGCTCGCGGCCGCCGATGCGCTCGCCGACCGCATCCTCCAGTGGGACCCGCGCGCCCTCCAACTCACCAAGTCGGTGCTCGCGGCGCCGCGAGAGCAGCACCCGCGGGTCGACGAGATCGCGCAGGCAGAACTATTCGACTCCGACTCGAAGCGGGCGCGGATGACCGCGTTCCTGGAGCGGAGAAAACGATGAGCCAACAGGCAACCGGCAGGGACGACCGGCTCCCCGCGCGGGTCGGCGTTCTGGGCGGCGGCAGGATGGGCTCCGGGATCGCTCACGCGTTTTGCGTGTCCGGCTCGACCGTCACCATCGTGGAACGGGACGAACGCAGTGCGGATGCCGCCCGCGCGCACGTGCGCGCCGCGCTGCAGGCCAGCATCGACCGCGGCACCTCGCCTGAACTCTTCGACGCGCTCACCGCGCGGGTGGACGTCGTCACGGACTACGCCGCGTTTGCCGACGCTGAACTCGTCGTCGAGGCAGTCCCCGAGGATTTCGCGATGAAGACGGATGCTCTCCGCCGCGTCGAGGAGCAGCTTGGGGAGCACGCGTGGCTCGCCACGAACACCTCATCGCTGTCGGTGAGCTTGCTGGCCGACACGCTGACCCGACCCGAGCGGCTCTGCGGGCTGCACTTCTTCAACCCGGTGCCCGCGTCTGGTCTGGTGGAAATTGTCGTCGGCACGCGCACCGTCCCCGAACTCGTCGATCTGGCCACCGGCTGGGTGACGGCCCTCGGCAAGACGCCGATCGTCGTCGCCGACGCGCCAGGGTTCGCCAGCTCCCGCCTGGGCGTCGCGCTCGGCCTGGAGGCGATCCGGATGGTCGAGGAGGGCGTGGCCTCAGCCGAGGACATCGACGCAGCCATGGTGCTCGGCTACAAGCATCCGGTCGGCCCGCTGCGGCTGACCGACATCGTAGGCCTGGATGTGCGGCTGGGCATCGCGCGGTATCTGCACGGCACGCTCGGCGAACGGTTCCGACCGCCCGAGCTGCTCACCACGATGGTCGCCCGCGGCGACCTCGGTCGAAAATCGGGACACGGCTTTTACGATTGGACAGCAATGGAAGCAGGAAAAAAATGACAGTCGTCCCCAGTTTCGTCCAGGGCTCCTGGTGGACCCCGGAGTCACAGGCAGCAGGCGCTGCAGTGGTGGGCACCGTGGTGCGCGACGCGAGCACCGGCGAGGCGATCGCCACCGTCAGTGACGAGGGCCTGGACCTCGCGGCGGTGATCGAATACGGCCGCACCGTCGGGCAGGCGTCGCTCGGCACGCTCACCTTTCACCAGCGCGCACTCGTGCTCAAGGCGCTCGCCGGGACGCTGAACGGGATGCGCGAGGAGCTGTATGAAGTCTCCGCGCGCACCGGGGCGACCCGCGTCGACTCGATGGTGGACATCGATGGCGGCATCGGAGTGCTGTTCACGTTCGGATCCAAGGGCCGGCGGGAACTGCCGAACTCGCAGGTATACCTCGACGGCCCGGTGGAAGTGCTCTCCAAAGACGGCTCATTCATCGGCCAGCACATCTACACTCGCATCCCCGGCGTCGCCGTGCAGATCAATGCGTTCAACTTTCCGGTCTGGGGGATGCTAGAAAAATTCGCCTCGGCGTTCCTCGCCGGCGTTCCGACGATCGCGAAGCCCGCGACACCCACCGGCTACCTCGCCGAAGCAGTCGTGCGGCGGATGGTTGATTCCGGATTGCTCCCCACCGGGTCGCTCCAACTGGTGTCCGGCAGCGCACGGGACCTCCTCGACCACCTCGATTACCGCGACCTCGTCGCCTTCACGGGCTCCGCCTCCACGGCGAACAAGTTGCGAGAGCACCACGGCGTCGTCTCCGGCGGCATACGGTTCCTCAGCGAGACCGACTCGCTCAACGCCGCCATCCTCGGCCCGGATGCTGACCCCTCCACACCGGAATTCGACGCGTTCGTGAAGTCGCTCGTCACCGAAATGACCGTCAAGGCCGGGCAGAAATGCACGAGCATCCGGCGCGCCATCGTCCCGGCCGGGCTGGTCGACGAGGTGATCGGCGCCACGGCACAGCGGATCGCCTCACGCATCGTGATCGGCGACCCGCGCGCCGACGGCGTCACCATGGGGGCACTGGTCAGCCGCGAGCAGAAGCGCGAGGTACTGGGCCGGGTGCGCGAACTCATCGCCGCCGGCGGCGAAATCGTCATCGGTTCGCTCGACGAGCCGGCCGTGCACCGCGGCGACGGAACGACGGGGACCGCCCCTGATGGCGCCTTCATGGAGCCGGTGCTGCTGCGCTTTGCGGATGCGGACACGCTGGCCGCGCACACGATCGAAGCATTCGGTCCGGTCGCCTCGGTGGTCGGCTACCGCGACATCGACGACGCGGTGCGGCTGGCGGCCCTGGGCGGAGGGTCGCTGGTGGCCACGGTGGCCACCCACGACCCCGACGTGGCGCGTCGCATGGTGCTCGGCATTGCTGCCCACCACGGTCGCACTCTGGTGCTTGACCGGGATGACGCCCGTTCCAGCACCGGCCACGGCTCACCCGTCCCGCACCTCGTGCACGGCGGGCCGGGGCGTGCCGGCGGCAGCGAGGAACTCGGCGGGATGCGCTCGGTGCTGCACCACATGCAGCGCACCGCGGTGCAAGGCTCACCGGACATGCTCTCGGCGATCACTGGCCAGTGGTTCACCGGCGCAGCGCGCCAGTCGGGTGAGGAACATCCGTTCCGCAAGTCCCTAGCGACGCTGCGCATCGGGGATGCCGTCGTGTCGAAGCCGCGCACCGTCACGCTGGAGGATATTTCGGCGTTCGCGGCGTCCACCGGCGACACGTTTTACGCGCACACGAACGCAGAAGCAGCCGCGGCGAATCCGTTCTTCCCCGGGATCGTGGCGCACGGCTACCTGCTCGTCTCCTGGGCGGCCGGACTGTTCGTCGACCCGGCGCCGGGACCCGTGCTGGCCAATTACGGACTGGAAAGCCTGCGGTTCATCACCCCCGTGTCCCCGGGTGACAGTATCCGGGTCACCTTGACAGCCAAGCGCATCACCCCGCGCGAGAGCGACGACTACGGCGAGGTCTGCTGGGACGCCCTGCTCCAGAACCAAAACGACGAGACGGTTGCCACCTACGACGTGCTGACCCTCGTGGCCAAGTGAACGCTCGGGACACGGAGGCCGGTCAAGGCGATCGTAAGCACGTCGTCGGCTAGTTTGTCGGCGTTCTCGGGACCGGTGGGCCGGTACCACTCCACGATCGAATTGATCATGCCGAACAGCAACCGCGCCACCACCGCGGGGTCGATGTCGCTTCGCACCGATCCCTCGTCGCGAGCCGCCAGCAACAGGTCGGCAACGGCACCGCTGAACGCGCGCCGCCGGGCCAGCGCAGTGCGCTCGACGACGGTGTTGCCGTGCAACCGCAGCAGCAGGGTCACGTACGGCTGCCGGGTCACCAGCACGTCCACCGCGCCGCGCAGGATGAAATCGAGCCGATCCGCCGCGGGACCCGACTGGGCCTGCTCGTGGGTCAGGATCTCCTCCAAGCCGGTCAGGGCCACGTCGAGAGCTACCTGCAGCAGTTCCTCCTTCGAGGCGAAGTGGTGGTAAATCGCCGACTTGGACAGGGCGAGCCGCGACGCCAGCATTCCCATCGACGTCGCGTCGTAGCCGAACTCGTTGAACGCGGCGACGGCTATCTCAAGAACCGACTGCTGGTCGTAGCCGGGCCGGCCACGCCTTCGCCCCGACAGTGCGGGTTCTAAGGATTCAGGCATCGATGTCGCTCTAACGAAGGTCGTAGAGACGCTTGAGCTTTCCGGTGCTGCGCTCGAGCGTGCCAGGCTCGACGATCGTCACGCGCACCGAGGACCCGATATCGCTCTTAACCCGCCTCGCCAACTCCACGCTCGCCCGCTCGCACACCGTGCCATCGGCGTCCTCTCGCCGCTCGACGCGCACCGTCAGTTCGTCCAGCCGCGCCGGCCGGCTCAGTTCGAGCACGAAGTGCGGCGACAGCCCGGTCACACCGAGCACAATCTCCTCGATCTGCGTGGGAAACATGTTCACTCCGCGCAAGATGATCATGTCGTCGTCACGGCCCGTGATCTTCTCAATCCGCCGCATGGATGGTCGCGCGGTGCCCGGCAGCAGCCTGGTGAGGTCGCGGGTGCGGTACCGGATGAC
>JBDTBD010000009.1:0-25412 GCA_039924285.1 Terrimesophilobacter sp.
GGTCGGCGAACCTATGCCCGCCGATGGTGGCGACGCAAACCAGACCCTGGCCTCCTTTGCCGAAATAGGCATCGACTACCGGGCGATTGGAGAACAACTGCAAAAGGATGGTGCCAACGCTTTTGTCAAATCCTGGAAGAGCCTGCTGGCCAGCATCGCGGCCAAACACGAGCTCGCCTCCAGCGCTCGCTAGAGAAACAGCTGCACAGCGACCGAACCCGGCAGACTAGTACGGCGGCGCGGTCTAGTGGGAATAGGGCGCTGGCGACGTCTTTCTCGGTGGGCGAGTTCCGGCCAGCCGTGCGGTAGCCCGAAGATTCTCAGTTCCGCCCCCGCCATCCTGGGCGGCTGCCTCGTCGCTGATTCCATGAACTCCTTGGTGCCGGTTCTGCAACGCAGATCACAGACTCTTCGCCAGCTTGAGCCTAACGTGGCCTCGGTGGCGGTTCCTACCGCCGGGAACCTCAATCGGCTTCACGCAAGCGAAACGGAGATGCGAGATGACAGAGAACGTCGATGTTGTCGTTGTGGGCATGGGCCCCGGCGGGGAAGCAGTGGCCGCAGAACTCGCTCGGGCCGGCCTGTCGGTGGTCGGGATTGAATCCCGACTCGTCGGCGGGGAGTGCCCGTACTACGGCTGCATCCCCACCAAAATGATGGTCCGTGCCGCTAATGCCCTGGCCGAAGCCCGCCGCGTTCCAGCCCTGGCCGGCGCAGCCGACGTCACCGCAGACTTCAGCACCGTCGCGAAACGGATCCGAGCCGAGGCCACCGACAACTGGAACGACCACGTCGCCGTCGATCGCTTCGAACAGGCCGGCGGGCGCTTCATTCGGGGGACCGCGACGATCACCGGACCGAGGACCGTCCGAGTCGGCGACCACGAGTTCGAGGCAACCACGGCGATAGTGCTCAACACCGGCACCGAGCCTGCTATCCCGCCGATCCCGGGCTTGGCCGACACCCCGTTCTGGACCAACCGCGACGCCGTCGCCGCCGAGGAACCGCCGGCCTCTCTGATTGTGCTCGGCGGCGGCCCGATCGGACTGGAAATGGCCCAGGCCTTCGCTCGCTTTGGAACCCGGGTCGACGTGCTGGAGGCTCTCGACCGGCTGCTGCCACTGGAGGAGCCGGAATCCAGTGCATTGATCGCGGAGGTGCTTTCCGCCGAGGGCCTGGGTATCCACGCCGGGGTTGCCGCGCGGGAAGTCAGCCACGACGGGGAGGCGTTCACTGTCGGCTCTGACGGAAAATTCTTTACCGCCGCCCGTCTTTTGGTTGCCACCGGCCGGCGCAGCAATTTCGACAGTCTTGGACTGGCGGCGCTCGGCGTGGACACCTCCCGGCGCACCCTCGACGTCGACCCGCACCTGCGGATCGCCGACGGGGTCTACGCGGTCGGCGACATCACCGGCAAGGGAGCATTCACCCACATGTCGATGTATCAGGCGCAAATCGTCATCCGGCACATCCTTGGCCGACAGGGCCAGGGCGCGGAATACCACGCTGTGCCGCGAGTGACCTTCACCGATCCCGAAGTCGGCTCGGTTGGTCTGACTGAGCAGCAAGCCCGCGAGCAGGGGATACCCGTCGGTATTGGGCTCTCGCACCTACCCGAATCCTCGCGGGGGTGGATTCACAAGGCCGGGAACGACGGCCTTATCAAACTGATTGCCGACACGGACCGGGGAATCCTGGTGGGCGCCACCTCCGTGGGGCCCAGCGGCGGCGAGGTCCTTTCGATGCTCACTCTTGCCGTCCACGAGCGAATCTCTGTGAAGCGGCTACGGGAGATGATCTACGCCTACCCCACTTTCCATCGGGCCGTCGAGGACGCTCTCAATCAAATCAACTGAAGGGAACGACGTGATGCCCACCTACAGAGCAAGCTGGAACGGCGCGGTCCTCGCAGAATCAGGGCACACGGTTCAGGTTGAAGGCAACCAGTATTTTCCGCCCGAATCTCTCAACCGCGAGTTTTTCACCGACAGTCGCACCACATCACAGTGCCCCTGGAAAGGGTCGGCCAGGTACTACACGGTCACGGTCGACGGGGCCGCCAACTCGGACGCCGCCTGGTATTACCCGCGGCCCTCGCACGCGGCAGAAAACATCCGCGATCACGTCGCATTCTGGAACGGCGTGAAAGTTGCCAAGGTCGCCGGCTCGAATCCGGAAACTAGCCAACCGGCGGCCTCCTGGTGGGCGAAACTGAGAGGCCGGCAGTGACCGATTCGGTATCGATCTCCGCCGAATCGGCCTCGACTTCCCTCCGTGCGATCAGCGCACGACTGTGGCTGGGGGCAGTGGTTGCCCTCGCTGTCGCTGTCGGATGGTTTCTGCTCGCGGTGACCAACCCCACGACCACGTACCATTTCGACCCATTTCTGGTCGTGATCGCCCCGGTCGCGCTGACGCGACTTCGTCACGCAGGATCGCTATCGTGGCGGATCGTGCTGATCGGCACCGGGATCGGTACCGGTCTGGCGCTCGCGACTACCGCGCTGCTGAGCAGTGTCGGCGGGCTGCGTGGGCCGGGCCTGGTCGGGGCCGTCAGTCCGGTTGCCGAGGCCCTGATCGGCATCCTCCTCGGCGTCACCGTCGAGGTTGCCTCCACCCTGGTCCGGAAGCACCGTGGTGACCGACGACGTCTTTGACGAACCGGATAGTCGCGCTGCAATGGATGCGCTCCTGCGCTCTCTTCGTGCCGACCGCTACACGCCGGCCGCGTGGTCACGATTTTTTGTTCGGGCGACCGGGCGATCTGTTCGGCAAGCGTTCAATCATCGTCGCGCTCTGCTCGAGTCGAGTGTGCTGCACGCGGGGCTTGCTGCGGTTGCCGATCCGTCTCGTCGCGCGTGGGTGGCGGTGAGTTGGCTGCTCACGGTCAGTCATCTGGGAATGTTGGAGGGCCGGGGCACACTGGGGGTTGCCAATGCACTCACGCTGTTGCGTGCGAACCTTCCGGCACTGGAAAACCGCTTCGGAAGTGCTGTGCCGCTCGTGGCATTCGCAACGGATTGGCTGGATGGCCGGATTTCCCGCGCGACCGGGACCCAGACCCGGTTCGGGCGGCAAGGGGACTTCGTGGCCGATACCGCACTGTGGACCTGGTTCGCGATCCGGCACGAGCCCAACCGTTGGCTGCGCTCGGCGACATTCGTGGCCTGGGGAGCGACCGTTGCCGCCGTCGCCACGGCGAGTTTCGCCGGTGGTGCGATGAAGGACATACCGCGCTCTCACTGGATTCGCCCGGCCGCTGCCGTGCAGGTCATCTTCGCCATCCGGATCGCGCTGAACCGAACGAGAACCGCGTGCCTGCGTCGATCACCCAATCCGGTCAGGAATAAAGAAGCGGCGACAGTACGGTCGGGCCTAACCTGGCACCGGGGCGCCGACGCCGGGACCCCGCAGTAAGGGATGGAGAGCCGAAAATGCCCACGAAGAATGCCACGTCGGAATCCGCGGGCTTCACTGCCGAGGAACGAGCCGCGATGAAAGGGCGCGCCGCGGAGTTGCGCGCGGAGGCCAAGCAGGGTGCCAAGAGGGCGGACGGGGTGCAAGCGGTGCTTGACAGCATCGCGAAGATGACACCGGACGATCGTGCGCTGGCCGAGCACGTGCACGCGGCGGTGACCGCCACTGCCCCGGGACTGTCGCCGAAAACGTGGTACGGGATGCCCGCGTACGCGAACGCGGACGGCAAGGTCGTGGTCTGCTTCAAGAACGCGGGCAAGTTCAACACCCGCTACTCGACCCTGGAGTTCCAAGAAGCTGCGCGCCTGGACAGCGGCGAGATCTGGCCGGTGTCGTTCGCGATGGAAAAGTGGAGCTCGGCGGTAGAGCAGCAGATCGCCGAACTGGTGAAGGCCGCGATCTCCTGACGGCGGAGTGTTACTTGATCGTCGCGATGGCTGCCGCAACCTTGGCGGCAAGCTGACTGGACAAGGGTGCCGAGCCAGCGGACGTCGCGGCCTTCTGCTGGCCCTCGGAGCTGGCCACGTAGCCGAGATACGACCTCACCAGGTTCGCGGTGGCGGCATCCGGGTACTGCTGGCAGGCGATCAGGTAACTCACCAGCACGAGTGGGTAGTGCGACGCGTCGCTTGTCTTCCGGTCGAGTGTGATGGCGATGTCGTTCTCCGCCCGGGCGGTGGCCAGCGGGGATCCGGCGACGACGGCGGCGGCTGCCTTTGCGCTGTACTGGACGAACGAATCGCCCACCTTCAGCGCCGCCACGCCGAGCGTTCCGGCGCGGGACGCATCCGCGTAGCCGATCGTGTTCACCCCGCCGGTTACCGCGTCGACCACGCCGGAGGTGCCCTGGGCGGCCTCACCGCCGGTGTAGGGGAACGTATCGGCGGGCTTGGCGTCCCAGGCCTCCGGGGCGACCTGGTGCAGGTAGTCCGCGAAGTTCTTGGTTGTGCCGGAGTCGTCCGAGCGGTGCACGGCGGTGATGTCCGCGTTCGGCAGGGCCGCTCCGGGATTCAGCGCTGCGATCGCCGGGGCGTTCCATTTCGTGATCGTCCCCTTGAAGATTCCTGCGATAGTCGCGGCGTCCAGATTCAGTTTCTTCACACCAGCCACGTTGAAGATCACGGCGATGGGGGAGATGTACACCGGCAGGTCGATCGCCGTCGAGTCGGGCGCGCAACCGGCAAACGTTCCGGTTAGCTCCTCATCGCTCAAGGCGGAGTCGCTACCGGCGTACTGCACGCCGCCGGCGATGAACGCCTTCCGCCCGGCTCCCGAGCCATCGGGGGAGTAGTTGATGGTGACATCCGGATGCGTTGTTTGGAAGGCAGCGATCCAGGCATCGGATGCGCTGCCCTGCGAGGAGGCGCCCGACCCGTTGAGCGTGCCGGCCAGCGTGGTGGCATTGCCGGCAGCAGCCGGTGACTCGTTGGCCGCGCACGATGACAAGGCGATGGCCGCCGCGGCGGCGATGGCGATGACGCCGACGACGCGTGAGCCGGTGGGTCGCGCGGCAGAGGATAGGAGTTTCACAGGGTTTGCCTTTCGACGGTGCTGTGCCGGCGGTTGCCGACCTGTGATGAACGCTAGGAAGCCGGCGTGACCAAGTCCTTCCCCGTGGATGAATGGTGGGTGAACGCGTGGCTAACTGCGTCCCCCGCCTACTCTTGAGACATGGATCCAGCAGCCCACCTCAGCGATCTCGCCCGTTTCATCACCGCCTCGCCCTCCTCATACCACGCCGTCGACGAGGCGGCCCGGCGTCTGACTGCGGCCGGGTTTACCGGCCTCGACGAGACCCAGCCGTGGGCGGATGTTGCCGGATCTACGGCCAAGCACTTCGTCGTGCGCGACGGGGCCATCGTTGCCTGGATCCAGCCGGCCGCCGCGCACCCGACTACGGCCTTTCGCATCCTCGGCGCCCACACCGATTCGCCCGGCTTCAAGCTCAAACCGAAGCCCACCATTGCCGCCCACGGCTGGCTGCAGGCGGGGGTGGAGGTCTACGGCGGTCCGCTGCTGAATTCCTGGCTTGACCGGGAACTCGAGTTGGCCGGACGCCTGGTCACCCGCGACGGCGCGGAGCACCTGGTGCGCACCGGAGCCTTCCTGCGCATCCCGCAGCTGGCGGTGCACCTCGACCGCTCGGTCAACGACGCGCTGAGTCTCGACCGCCAGCGCCAGCTCATTCCCGTCTATGGCGTCGGCGGCGGCGAACAGGCCGACCTGCTCGCTCATCTGGCGGCACTGGCCGGCCTCGACGCCGCACAGGTCGCAGGCTATGACCTGCTCACCGCCCCCACCGAGACTCCGGCCGTCTTTGGCTTGAACGGAGCGCTGTTCGCCTCCGGTCGGTTGGACAACCTGTCTTCGGTGCATGCCGGGCTGCAGGCGTTGCTGGCCGCATCAGATCACACCTCCCACATCAGCGTGTTCGCCGCCTTCGACCACGAAGAACTCGGTTCGGCCTCCCGCTCCGGGGCAAACGGTCCGCTGCTGGCCGACATCCTGAGCCGCATCGGCGACGGGTTCGGCGCGACGCTCTCGCAGCGCGCGCAGGCGTTCGCCGCCTCCTGGTGCCTGTCCGCCGATGCCGGTCACGCGGTGCACCCGAACTACCCGGAGCGGCACGACCCGGTGAACACACCGACCATCGACGGTGGCCCGCTGCTGAAGATCAACGCGAATCAGCGCTACGCGACGGACGCCGTCGGCGCCGCGCTGTGGGCGCGCACCTGCGAGCAAGCCGCCGTCAGCTACCAGGAATTCGTGTCGAACAACGACGTGCCCTGCGGCTCCACCATCGGTCCTCTCACCGCCACCCGGCTCGGCATCCGCACGCTCGACGTCGGAATCCCGCTGCTGTCGATGCATTCCGCCCGCGAACTGTGCCACGTGGAGGCCCCGGCAGCACTGTCGAACGCGGTCGCCGCGTTTTTCGACCCGCGGGACTAGCCGATCACAAAGAGCACCACGGCCAGTGCCAACCCGAGAACGCACACCGCGTAGCGCAACACATCACCGTTCAGCTTCTTGGCCAGCATTCCGCCGACCACCCCGCCGACTCCGGATGCGGGCAGCAGCACCGCGACGAACAACCAGCTGACCTGGTCCGAGAACGCGTAAATGGCCACTCCCGCGGCGATGATCAGCAGCGAAAGCCCGTTCTTCAACCCGTTGATCTTCTGGAAGTCTTCCCGGATGGTCGCCCCGAGACAGGCCAGCAACAGCACGCCCACTCCGGCGCTGAAGTACGAACCGTACACGGATCCCACGAAGACGCTGCCGATGGCGGCGCCGGATGCGCCGTGCGACCCCCCAGCCTCACCGGGCGCGGGAGCGAACTTCCGCCGCAACCACGGCTGCGCCAACAGTAACAGCGACGAGAACAACACCAGGTACGGAATAACCGTCTGGAACACCTTGCCCGGCGTCGTCAGCAGGATCACCGCGCCGAGCACCGCGCCGATTACCGTGGCGATGCCGAGGATCGGCAGCCTGCGGCGTTGGTCGATCACTTCGGCTCGGTACGCCCAGGCGCCGCCGACGTAGCCAGGGGTGAGGCCGATCAACGACGTCACGTTCGCCGTCACGGGAGGCAATCCGCAGGCCAAAAGGGCGGGGTAGGCCAGCAGGGTGCCGCCGCCGGCCACCGTGTTCACCCCACCGGCAAAGAATCCGGCCACCGCAACGAGAGCGAACTGGGCTAATAGATCCATCGGCGGCTTTCTGCCTTCTGCGATGCAGAATACGAGTTTTCTTGGTACTTCACAGCATAATCCCAGGGTATATCCTCGTCTGCGGAGCCCTGTTTGCCGGTCGACGCGATCTATCAGAAGCACGCCGCCGAGTCTCAAGTTCCGGTGGAAATCCCACCGAACGCCCGACTCTAGAAGAGACACCGATGTCACGTTCTGACACACCCACGCGCGGGCCGGCACGGCCCGGCCCGTACATCATCGCAGGAGTTCTCCTGGCTGCGGGAATCGTTCTCCCCTTGATTGTCCCCATGTATGCCAGGAAAGGTCCGGAGCTGTTCGGATTCCCGTTCTTCTATTGGTACCAGATCCTGTGGGTCTTCATTGAGGCTGCCCTGCTCTGGATCACCTACGCGATTGTGACCAAGGAAGACAAACGGCGTCGCGCCGCGGTTCACGGCGACGGCAGCAGCAAGGGAGCCCAGCGATGATCACCTCCGCGTTCACAACATCGATCTTTACTGCGGCAGCACCCGCGCATCCGGTGCACGGCGTCGCCCTCGCCGTCGTCATCATCATCTTCACCCTCGTCGCCGTGATGGGATTCATGGCTGTGCGGTGGCGCGTCAAGCCCGAAGAGCGCGGCCTGAAGTCCCTCGACGAATGGGGCCTCGGCGGGCGCAGCTTCGGTAACTGGATCACCTGGTTCCTGCTCGGCGGCGACCTCTACACCGCCTACACGTTCATCGCCGTCCCGGCCGCCATGTACGGCACCGGATCGGTCACCGGCTTCTTCGCGGTGCCGTACACGGTCGTGCTGTACCCGATCGTGTTCCTGCTGATGGCGCGCCTCTGGTCGGTCTCACACCGCCACGGGTATGTCACCCCGGCCGACTTCATCAAGGGTCGGTACGGCAGCAAGCCGTTGTCCGTCGCGATCGCCGTCACCGGCATCCTGGCGACCATGCCGTACATCGCACTGCAGCTGGTCGGCATCAAGGCCGTGCTGTCGGTGCTGGGCCTTGGCAGCGGTGAGAACTGGTTCATGGCCGACCTGCCGCTGATCATCGCGTTCGCCGTGCTCGCCGCCTACACCTACACGGCCGGCCTGCGTGCTCCGGCCACCATCGCCGTGGTGAAAGACCTGCTGATCTATCTGGCCATCGTCGTCGCCATCATCTGGCTGCCGTCGCACATGGGCGGCTGGGGTGCGATCTTTGACTCCGCGGAGACCAAGATGGCCGCGATCAACCCGGCGACGCAGAAGGCCGTCGGCTCGATTATTCCTGGTGCAACCAGCTTCAACGCGTACTGGACGCTCGCGCTGGGTTCGGCCATGGCGTTGTTCATGTACCCGCACACCATCACCGGCGTGCTGGCCACCAAGAGCCGCAACACCATCCGCCGCAACGCGGTCGTTCTGCCCCTGTACACGGTGATGCTCGGATTCCTCGCGCTGCTCGGCTACGTTGCCATCAAGGCCGGCACTATTCCGGTCGGCATCGACGGCAAGATCAACCCGCAGCTCATCGTGCCGCAGCTGTTCCTGGACAACTTCCCGGCCTGGTTCGCAGGAGTCGCCCTGGCGGCGATCGCGGTGGGCGCTCTGGTGCCTGCGGCGATCATGTCGATCGCAGCATCCAACCTGTTCACGCGCAACATCTACCGTGACCTGTTCCGACCGAATGCGTCGCCCGAGCAAGAGGCCAAGGTGTCGAAGGTCACCTCCCTCGTGGTGAAGTTCGGCGCGCTGATCTTCGTGCTCATCATGGATCAGTCCGCGGCGATCAACATGCAGCTGCTTGGCGGCATCTGGATCCTGCAGACCTTCCCGTCGATCGTCGCGGGCCTGTACACCAGGTGGTTCCACAAGACCGCACTGCTCATCGGTTGGGCGGTGGGGATCGGCTATGGTACCTGGGCGGCATGGAACGTCGTCAACCCGGTGACGCATGCGCACTTCGGGGGGTCGATCGCCGCGATACCGTTTACCGACATCCCGATCTACATCGCCATCACCGCGTTCGTCATCAACGCGATCGTCGCGGTGGTGCTCACCGTCGTATTCCGGGCACTCAAGGTCAAGGACGGCGTCGACAGCACCAACCCGAGCGATTATGGCGCCGACGAGCACGACCCCAAGGTCGCCGACCTGGAGAAGGCCATGGACGCCGAGCTGCTGGACGGCACCGACGAGGCCGAGGAGCCGGAGGCCGCTCCGGTTCGCTGACCTCAACCAAGAAACACGAGTCCGGCCGGTTCGCAGTCCTCCTGCGGGCCGGCCGGTCTTGTTACTCCAGGATCAACTCGGCCGCGCGTTCGCCGATCACCAGGGACGGCGCGTGGGTGTGGCCCCGGATGATGGCGGGCATCACCGAGGCATCCGCCACCCGCAATCCCTCCACACCGCGCACCCTCAGTTGCGGGTCGACCACGGAGGCGGCGTCCGCACCCATCCGGCAGGTGCCCACCGGGTGGTACATGGTGTGGGCGTAGTGCTGAAGGGCGGCAACGTATCGTTCCTCCTCGGGCAGGCTCGCGCCACCCTGCGGCGCGATGTAGTCGCCGACCACACCGCGGAACACCCGGGCGTGCAGGATTCGATCGGCAAGCCGCAGCCCCGCCAGCATCGCGCGACGATCCGCGCCGTCGGGATCGCTGAGGTATCGCGGGTCGATGATCGGAGCGGCCATCGGGTCGGGCGAGGCCAGTGCGATCGTCCCGCGGCTAAGCGGTTGCTCGAGCAGCACGCCCAGAGTGATGCCGTGGCGCGGCGGCTTCTCCAGCCCCTGGCCGACGTAGGCGACCGGCGCGAACAGCAGCTCCAGATCGGGCAGGGCAAGCCGACTCTCGCTGCGCACAAACCCGTACGCCTCGGCGATGTTGGAGGTGAGCATGCCACGCCGGCGCAACAGGTAGTCGATTATCTGTATCGGTCGGTCTGCGGAAAGCAGACTCCCAGCGGCGACCTCAACGATCAGACCGCTGACCAGATGGTCGAGCAAGTTCTTGCCGACCTCGGCCCGGTCGGCGACCACCTCGATGCCGTGCGCGCGCAATTCGCCGCCGTCCCCGACTCCGGATAGCATCAGCAGCTGCGGTGAGTTCACCGCCCCGCCGGCGAGGATCACCTCTCGAGTCACCCGCACCGTTCGGGATATGCCGTTTTTGGTATATTCGATTCCTCGGGCACGTGGCCGGTCGCCGGCGCGGTCGAAGAGCACTCGGGTGGCGTGCGCACCAGTGAGCACTGTGAGGTTGCGCCGCCGCCGAACGGGCTTCAGATACCCGTCCGACGCCGAGAAGCGACGGCCGCGGCGCTGGTTCACCAGCGTCTGTGCAAATCCGTCGGGTTGGGGTGAATTCACCTCAGCGCGGGGCAAACCGAGTTCGTCGACTGCCTCGAGGAACTGCTCGGTGAGCGGGCGGGGACTGCGTTGTACCTCGATGTGCAGGGCGTCGTCGATGCGCCGAAAGTACCGCGTGACGTGCTCGTAGTCCCAGCCGGCATCGGCCAGCTGGGCCCACCTGTCGTAGTCCGCTGCGTAGCCGCGCACCCACATCATCGCGTTGACCGAGGACGACCCGCCGAGCACCTTCCCGCGGGGCCAGTAGATGCTGCGGTCGGCGAGCTGCGGCTGCGGAACGGTGTCGTACGACCAGTCCAGCGGCGACCGGAACAATCTGGAGAACGCGGCCGGAATGTGCAGTGCCGCGGCACTGTCTGACGGGCCCGCCTCAACGACAAGCACCGAAACATCCGCCCTGGCGCTGAGACGGTTGGCCAGTACGCATCCGGACGAGCCGGCACCCACGATGACATAGTCGACCACGTCTGGCATTGTCGCCTCCTGACCCCACACTGTGCCACACTGTGCCACGCCTCGGGGGTGGCGGAACCGTTGCCCCCCCTGTACTGGGGTATGGCAGCAGGACGCGAGACCCTGTTAGCGTCAAGGAATTGCCGGGGGGTTAGGTGATCATCACCGAAAACGCCGTTGCTACTTGGGGGAGTAGCAGCGGCGTTCTTCCGTTAAAGCGGTCGTCACGACGGTGTTGTTCGGCGTTGGTGTGAGGCGCGAAGTCAGCGGCCGTTGATACGCGGCAGGATGTGGATCGGGATGAAGAACCCGCCGCACATCGCCAGGAGTCCTAAGAAGAACGTCTCCGGCTGGAAAGCGGTGATCTCGAACGCCAGTCCCATCAGGAACAAGCCCAACAGGAACACCCCGAAGGAGACGACGTAGCCGATAGCTTTCATGACCCTTATCCTACCTGCGGAGAAGCAGGGCCGCAGTAGCCTGAGTACACCGGCGCGCACCGTGTTCGGTGATCAGAGGCAAGGAGTGCGACATGGCCCACGTTGTTCTTGGGGTCTCGCACAAGTCCTTCCCGCCGCGCAGCTGGGGTACGACGCTCGACGATTTTCTTCTGCAGCGTCCCCGCCTGGACGAGTTCGCAACTCCGCTGGTCAGCGTCGACGCGAAGGCCATGGCCCATAATGTGGCTCTGCTCGCGTCGTGGAGCGCCGCCCGCGGCATCCGACTCGCCCCGCACGGCAAGACAACCATGGCTCCGGCGCTGTGGCAACAGGTGATTGACGCCGGGGCGTGGGGGCTCACACTGGCAACCGGATGGCAAGTGCAGGTGGCTCGCTCGTTCGGCGTTGGCCGCATTTTGCTTGCCAACGAACTGATCGACCCCGTGGCACTGCGCTGGCTCGCGGAGGAATTACGGACGCATCCGCAGTTCGAGTTTTACTGCTGGGCAGACAGCATCGATGCCGTTCGCGGCATGGACGAGGTGCTCGCGGGCCTCGACCTGACCACACCGCTCAACGTGCTCGTGGAACTCGGGACGCTACGCGGGCGCACGGGCGCCCGCTCTCTCGAGACCGCGCTTCAGGTCGCCGCCGCCATCGCCGCCTCTCGCAGCCTCCGGCTTGCCGGCGTCGGCGGATACGAGGGCCCCATCACCCACGACAGGAGTGTCTCCAGTCTGGAGGCGATCGGCACGTATCTCGACGCGATCGTCGACCTGCACCGCCGCATCGACGCCGGCATTGGCTACGCGGGCCTGCGTCCGGTGGTCAGCGCGGGCGGCAGTGCCTACTTCGAGCTGGTGGCGCAGCATCTGGCGCCCCTGGTCGACTCGGCGACGGTGGTGCTGCGCTCGGGCGCTTACCAGGTGCACGATGACGGGTTCTACCGCGGAATCTCGCCGTTCGTGCACGCACCTGCCGGGGAGCAGTTCCACGCCGCGATGCACGGTTGGGCGCGAGTGCTGTCCCGCCCTGAGCCACGGCTGGCGATCCTCGACGGCGGTCACCGTGACTTTCCGTACGACGAGGGGCTGCCCAAGGCTCAGCTCGTCGTCGGCGCCTCAGCGGCGGACAGCGCCGCGGCGCTTGCCGGGAGTCGGGTCACCAAGCTCAACGACCAGCACCTGTTCCTGAAACTGGGCGAGGATGCCGGACCCGACACTCTCTCGGTGGGCAGTGTCGTGCGGCTCGGCCTGTCGCATCCGTGCACAGCGTTCGACAAGTGGCGTCTGATCCCGATGCTGGACGACGCGTCGCTACCGCATCCGGTCGTCGTCGACGCGGTGGAAACCTACTTCTAGGCGACGAGGCGAGGAGCCGCCAACGGTACCGGCACCGAGTGCGTCGCTGCGAGCGAGGCGGCAATGTCGCGCGCGACGCTCTTGGCAAAAACCTCGCTGAAAAACGCGTCGTCGTCGTCGGGGCGCCGCACTGTTACAGCGAACGAACCGGCTGGCCCCATCGAATTCATCAGGCGCGTGCGCACCAGCTCGTAGACGAGGTCATGGAGATCCGCAGTGTTGGGCGCGTAGACATCGCGGCCCGCACTTCGGTATTTGGGGAATAGCACCGCGCGCTCCCTTCGGTAAGATCGTGTCCCCATTATGGAGGTCAAACCGGCCTGATTCAGGGCCGACACGCCGCAACCGAGAGGGACTCATTCCGGGCGTCGTCCGCCGCCGACACAAGGTCTGGCACGCGAACTACCATGGGAGAATGGCCGGCGCAATAGATCTGCACACCCACAGCAGCGTGTCAGACGGCACCGAGTCTCCGGCCGAGCTCATCGCTTCGGCGATTCGTGCCGGGTTGGGTACCGTGGCGCTGACCGACCACGACTCGACTGCCGGTTGGCAGGATGCGCGATCTGCCGCAGTCGGCACGGGGCTCACTGTCATCCCCGGAATGGAAATGAGCACGCGGCACGATGGTAGAAGCGTGCATCTTTTGGCATATCTCTTTGATCCACTGGATGCCGGGATTCTCGACGAGACCGCGCGCATCCGGGAATCGCGATTGCATCGGGCGGAGGCCATCGTCACGCGGATCGGGGTGGACTACCCGATCACGTGGGACGATGTGCTCGCGCAGACCTCCGGAGGGACGACCGTCGGACGTCCGCACATCGCGGATGCGCTCGTCGCGCTGGGCGTCGTGGCGGACCGTGGTGCGGCGTTTGCAGGCATCCTGCATCCGCGCAGTGGTTATTTTTTGGCGCACTACGCGCCCAGTCCGCTGGAGGCGGTGAAACTCGTGCGTGCGGCGGGTGGGGTGCCGGTGCTCGCGCACCCCGCCGCCCGCGGCCGGGATGGCGTGCTGCCCGAAAACGACGTCCGCGCGCTGGTCGACGCCGGTCTCTTCGGCCTCGAGGTGTACCACCGGGAAAACACCGACAGCGGCAAAGAACGGCTCACCGAGCTGGTGGCGAAGTTCGCTCTGGCCGTCACGGGGTCCAGCGACTACCACGGTGACGGTAAGCCGAATCGGCTCGGCGAGAACACCACATCCGACGATGTGCTTGAGCGGATCATTGCTGCCGGCACCGGTTCGAAGCCGTTCTACGGCTAGGCGTGGGCAGGCTCGGCGAGGTCGAGCATGTTACTGGTGCGGAGAGGTCTAGGCGGCCGGGGGCGAGCTACGGCGGGTACGCTGCCGAGACCGTGACGAGCGCGCGGTCTCCGGCTTCGACTCGGAGCGTTGTCCGGCCGGAGCGGCGGAGGAGGTTGCGGCGCGCGGGCCGCCCGCCTGTCGGGCGGTCCGCTGGCCGGAGCGGGCACCCTGGTGGCGCGCTCCGCCGGTGCGAGCCTGGTCATGGTCGCTGCTGCGCGGTCGCACGGTTGCGGGACCGGCGCCCGGCAGCCGACCCTTGGCCTCAGCGGGGATGTCGAGGTCGGTGTAAAGGTGCGGTGAAGACGAGTACGTCTCGATCGGCTCCGGCACGCCGAAGTCGAGTGCCTTGTTGATCAGCGTCCACTTGTGCATGTCGTCCCAGTCCACGAAGGTGACGGCGATGCCGGTCTTTCCGGCGCGGCCGGTGCGTCCGACGCGGTGCAGGTAGTTTTTCTCGTCCTCGGGAATGGTGTGATTGATCACGTGCGTCACGTCGTCGACGTCGATGCCGCGGGCGGCGACGTCCGTGGCCACCATGACGTCTTTCTTGCCGGCCTTGAACGCGGCCATGGAGCGCTCGCGCGCCTCCTGATTCATGTCGCCGTGCACCGCTGTGGTGTTGAAGCCGCGGTCGTGGAGTTCCTCGGCGAGCTTGGCGGCGGCGCGTTTGGTGCGGGTGAAGATCACGGTCTTGCCGCGACCCTCGGCCTGCAGGATCCGCGCGATCACTTCGTCCTTGTCCAGGCTGTGCGCCCGGTAGACGACGTGCTTGATGTTGGCCTGCATGAGGCCTTCGTCTGGGTCGGAGGCGCGGATGTGAATGGGCCGGTTCATGAACCGGCGGGCCAACGCTACGACGGGGCCGCGCATGGTTGCCGAGAACAACATGGTGTGCCTGGTCGGGTTGGTTAGCGCGAAGATCTTCTCCACGTCAGGAAGGAAGCCCAGGTCGAGCATCTTGTCCGCCTCATCGAGCACCATCACCTTGACGTTCTTCAACGACAGGAGGTGCTGGCCGGCGAGGTCGAGCAGCCGGCCTGGAGTGCCGACGACGACCTGTGCTCCGGCCTTGAGCTGTTCGATCTGGCCCTCGTAGGCCTTGCCGCCGTAGATGGCGACAACCTGCGTTGAGCGGTTGGTGGAGGCGAGCACGAGGTCCTCGGCCACCTGCACGCACAGTTCCCGTGTGGGGACGACGACGAGCGCCTTCACGCCGGGCTCGGGATCGAGGCCGAGCTCCTGCAGCAGTGGAAGGCCGAACGCGAGCGTCTTGCCGGTGCCGGTCTTGGCCTGGCCGATGATGTCCTGCCCGGCGAGTCCCATCGGAATGCACTGCGTCTGGATGGGAAACGGTTCAAGGATCCCTTCCGTCGCGAGCGCGTCAACCATGTCTTGGTCTATGGAGAGATCTGAAAATGTCACAAGCAGTAGTGCCCTGTCAGTAGGTGGAACGGATGCGCCCACTCTGTCCTCGGGGCGACAAGCCCCCGTCAGAATAGGGGACTGCGGCCAGTTTAGCCGTCGTAGCTGTGTCAACGCTGCGCGCGCAGCCCCCATGGCGCGTCGCGTCGGTGCTGTTGTCGGTGCCGTAGGCTATTGGCCGTGGTCAGCTTGTTCGGTCGTCGTCGCGCCACACGCGTCGGCGCGCCCAAGCTGAGGTCGCGTCGCGAGGCATCTGCGCGAGCCGTGAACCACGTCGGCCTGCACGAGTTGACGCCCGACATCGCCCGGTACCTGGGCCAAGCAGCCTACCTGCAGTTGTCGATCTTCGAAACGCTGACCGGATGCCTGGAGACGGCCCCGTCGACTGCCGCAAAAGAGGCGGTCAGCGAGATCGCCGCGCTGTCTTCGGCCAAGCACCGCGGGCTCGTGGCCGAGATCGAGCGCCGTGGCGAAGACCCCGCCGCAGTCATGGCGCCATATGCGCCAAGGATCGACGAGTTCCGCCGCACCACGCTCGGCGCCGACTGGCACGAGACGCTGATCACCTGTTACGTTACGGCGGGCATCCTCGACGAACTGTACGTCAGCATGGCGGCCGGGCTGTCCGGCGACCGTCACGCCAGGATGACGACGCTGCTTTCCGGCGACGAGGAATCCCACCTTCTTGCCGCTGTGCTTCGCGACGCCATCGAGGCGAATCCGCATCTGGCCTCACGCCTGGCCATGTGGGGGCGGCGGCTGGTCGGCGACACACTGCTCATGGCCAGGGCGGCGCTCGCCCTGCCGGACAACACGGCACCGAATGACGCACGACTCGAGCCGGTCTTCACCGAGTTGATTGCGGCGCACACCCGCAGGATGGACGATCTGGGCCTCACGGCATAGCAATAGTTCCCATTGCGGCTATCTGTGCCCGTTGCGCCGGGAACACTTAGCCGCAACGGGAACAATTGCACGCGACCGCCGGCTTACGCCTTGCTCAGCCTCTCGAACATCCGCTCGTCGGCGGCGGAACGCATCCGCGCCACCACGAACCCGGTGAGTACCGCCGCTACGACCCCTGCCGCCAACGCGACGATCCAGATCCAGCCGCTGTCAAACTTCCAGCCGGCCCAGGTGAGACCGGCCCACACCGCCGCCGTCACGGCGCCATCGACGGCGGGCAGCACGGCGGCGCCGTACCTGGCCTTGCCCGGCAGCAGATAGTACGGGCCGATCCCGAGCAGCAAACCGCCCAGGACGACGAACAGCATTTCCATGGTCAGGCGACGAAGCCGATGCGGCGGGACTCCTCCGAGCCGACCTCGATGTAGGCGAAGCTCGACATCGGGACGATGAAGATGCGTCCCTTGTTGTCCACGAGCTTCATGAATTTGGCGCCGGACTCGAGTGCGTCTTGCACTGTATTCTCGACGTCGTTGCCGGTCTGCGATGATTCGAAATTGATCTCGCGGGAAGTGTTGATGATGCCGATGCGAATGTCCACGGCCCCAGATTACGACAGAACAGCACCGGCACGCTCTCCCGTTCACTGTCGGCGCAAGCCGATAGCGTTTGGGGCATGAGCAAACTCGACGCATCCCAGTCGGCCGTGCTCGCCTTGCCGCCGGATGCGTGTGCCGCGGTGCTCGGCGCTCCCGGCACCGGAAAGACCACCACGCTCATCGAATTCGTCGCGCATCGGGTGCTGGCTGAACGCTGGTCGTCGAGCGAGGTGCTCGCGCTCACCGCGTCCAGATCGACGGCGACTGATCTTCGTGACGCGCTCGCGGACCGGCTCGGGATCGCCACCAGCGGACCGCTGGCCCGCACCGTCAACTCGATCGCGTTCGACATCGTCGGACACGACCGGAGAGCCTCCGGCGGCACCGCGCCGCGGCTGCTCACCGGATCCGACCAGGACAGCGACCTCGGCCACCTGCTCGCCGGCCATCTCGCCGACGGCACCGGGCCGGTCTGGCCGGAACCGCTCGGCCCCGACGTGCGCCGCCTGCGCGGATTCCGCACCGAACTGCGCGAGCTGATGATGCGCGCCAGCGAATACGGCGTCACTCCGAGCCAGCTGCGTGCACTCGGACAGCAGCACGGGCATCCCGAGTGGGTTGCGGCCGCCGATTTCACTGCCGAATATCTGCAGGTGATGGGCGGCGCCCGTTTGGACCAGCTCGACTCCGCGGAGCTCGTGCACGCCGCGTGCGTGGCCCTGGCCGCCGGCGAACCCGGCGAAACGGTCTCGGCGCTGAAACTGGTCGTCGTCGACGACGTGCAGGAGGCCACCAGGTCCACCGTCAACCTGATCACCGCGCTGGCCCGGCGCGGAATCGCCATCGTCGCGTTCGGAGATCCGGATGTCGCCACAAACGCGTTTCGTGGCGGTGAACCCGACCTGCTCGGCCGGCTGGGCGCGGTGCTCGGCCGCGACGTCACCACCCTGAACCTCGACACCGTGTATCGGCACGGACCGGGCCTGCGGGCCTTCACCCGCGCCATCACCGACCGGATCGGCACCGCCGGCATCGTCGGCCACCGCAGCGCGCGCAGTCAGGGCAAGGTTCGTCAGGACGCGGTCCTGCGCCTCACCGCCAGCACGCCTGCTCGCGAATCCGCGGCGATCGCCCGCAGGCTTCGGGAGCACCATTTGCTCGGTGACGTCGCCTGGCGACAGATGGCCGTCATCGTCCGCGGCGGCGGCCAGGTGCCCGCGGTGGCCCGTGCGCTCGCGCTGGCGGATGTGCCGACCCGCACGTCCTCCGGAGGCACGGCGCTGCGCGACCACCGTGCCGCCAGAAGCCTGCTGACGGTCGTGGATGTGGGGATCGGCCGCACCCCGCTCACCCCCGAGCTGGCCGGCGATCTGCTGCTGGGCCCGTTCGGCGGTCTGGACCGGCTGACCCTACGACGACTGCGCCTGGCCCTGCGCGCCGAAGAACTGGCCGGGGACGGCCGTCGCAGCAGCGACGAGCTTCTCGTCGACGCGCTGTCCGCCCCCGGGCGGCTGTCCAGCATCGACTCGCGTGTGGCCAGAAACGCCGACCACCTGGCTGTCACCCTCGGCGAGGTGCGGGCTCTCGGTGCAACCGGCGGCACGATCGAGGAGCTGCTCTGGCTGGTGTGGACGCGCAGCGGCCTCGCCGACGCGTGGTGTGCGCAGGCCCTGGGCACCGGCATTCTGGCAGCGGAGGCGAACAGCAACCTCGACGGGGTGCTCGCCCTGTTCACAGCTGCGACCCGGTTCGTGGAGCGCCAACCCGACTCGGGGGCCAGCGTGTTCCTGGAGGCGGTGCTCGACGCCGAGGTTCCGGAGGACACCCTCTCGCCCCGCTCCGGCGGCGACAGCGTGCTGGTGACGACGCCGTCCGGTGCCATCGGCCTGGAATTCGAGGTCGTTGCGCTGCTCGGCGTGCAGGACGGAATCTGGCCGAACTTGAAGTCCCGCGGCTCGCTGCTCTACCCACAGGAGTTCGCGCGCGTGATGAACCGACAATCCGGCCCGATCGACGTGCGAAAAGAAGTGCTGCACGACGAACTGCGGATGTTCGCGCTCGCCGTGTCCCGCGCTCGCGCGCAGGTCATCGTCTCCGCTGTGGCGAACGATGACGAAGCCGCCAGCGTCTTTTTCGCACTGTTGCCCACCGATGCGGTGAGCTGTGATCCGACGGTGCTGCCACCGATGTCGTTGCGCGGGTTGACCGGACGGTTGCGGCGGGAACTGGCCACCCCGGCCAGCGCTGCCTCCGCCGCCCACGCGGCATCCGCCCTGGTTCGGCTTGCGGCGGAACACGTGCCCGGTGCCGACCCGGAGCAGTGGCACGGCACCCTGCCGCTGTCGACGATCAAGCCGCTTTTCGATGACGACGAGCAGGTGCCGGTCTCCCCGTCGAAGCTGGAACTGTTCGAGGAGTCGCCGCTGGACTGGTTCATCCAGTCCGTTTCGGGCAGCTCCTCCAGCACCGCGATGGGCATCGGGACGATCGTGCACTGGGCGATGGAGACTGCCACCGATCCGAGCGTCGACGCGGTGGCCGCGGCCATCGAGAGCCGCTGGAACGAGCTGGTGTTCGAATCGCCGTGGCTCGCCGAACAGCAGAAACGCGCCGCGCGCACCCTCGCGGCCGGCCTCGCCGAATACCTCGCCGACTTCGCCGGCGCAGGCAAGGAACTCGTGGCCGCGGAGGGCAGATTTACCCTGTCGGTGGGCCGCGCTACCGTGAACGGGTCCATCGACCGAGTGGAACGCTCCGGCGACGGCTCGGTGGTGATCGTGGACTTGAAGACCGGGAGCGCCATCACGAAACAAGACACCATTGACGCGCATCCGCAGCTCGGCGTCTACCAACTCGCCTATGCCGCCGGCGTGCTCGACGAGTTCCTCGCCGCACTCGGGGAACACCACGGCGGCGGAGCCAAGCTGCTGTACGTCAAGAAAGGCCTCCGCGGCAAGAGCTACCGCGAGGGCGTTCAGCACGCCCTGGGCGAGGAGCAGCTCGAGGGTTTCCGTGCGCGCATCCGTCAGGCCGCGATCGGCATGGCCGCCGCGCAGTTCCGCGGCAGTGTGAGCCTCGAACAGTGGGGTTTCGATACCGCGGCGCGCACCCTGCACCGGGTGAAAGCCGTGTGCAGTGACTGACTCGCTCACCCTTCCGGCGGCAGGTCCGGCCGCCGCGGCGCTTCGCGCGACCGACATCGCCGAGGCCCTCGGGCTGCCGAGGCCCACCGCCCAGCAGGTCGCGATCATCGAATCCCCCCTCGCCCCAGCCCTGGTCATCGCCGGTGCGGGCAGTGGCAAGACCGAGACCATGGCCAGCCGGGTGCTGTGGCTGCTGGCCACGGGCCAGGTGCGGCCGGGGGAGATTCTCGGCCTCACCTTCACCAGGAAGGCGGCGGGCGAACTGTCCGCACGCATCCGGGAGCGCATCGGGCAGTTGAGCGACCACGGCCTGCTGCCGGGGGAGTACGACGACTTCGACCCGCCGGTGGTCGCCACGTACAACTCGTTTGCAAACACGATCTACCGAGACAATGCGTTGCTGATCGGCCGGGAGTCTGACGGCGCGGTGCTCGGAGAAGCATCGGCCTGGCAGCTGGCCAGAACGCTGGTGGTGCGTTCGAGTGACCCCGCGCTGCCGACCCTGGAAAAGAACGTCGATTCGGTCACCAAAGCGGTACTCTCGCTCAGCCACGCCCTGAGCGAGAACGTCTCCGACGTCGAATCGGTGCGGTCCATGGCGCACCGATTCGCGACGCTTGGCGAACTCCCCTCCGGCGGCAAGGGCGATTACGCGCAGGTCGTGGAATTGGCGCGCACCGTGGGGGCCTTGCCGGTGCTCCTCGATCTGGCTGAGCAGTTCGCGCGTGAGAAGATGCGCCGCGGTTTCGTCGAATACTCTGACCAGGTCGCGCTCGCGCTGCGGATCGTGAGGAGCGTACCGAAGGTCGTGGACGAGCACCGGGAGCGGTTCAAGGTGGTGCTGCTCGACGAGTACCAAGACACGAGCGTCGTGCAAACGTGGCTGCTGGCCGAACTGTTCCGGGGGCATCCGGTCATGGCCGTGGGTGACCCGAACCAGTCCATCTACGGGTGGCGCGGAGCCAGCGCCGCCAATCTGGAGCAGTTCGCCAGTCAATTCGCGGCTGACCGCGAGGCGCTCAACTTTTCGCTGTCTACCAGTTGGCGCAACGGTCACGGCATCCTCGCCGTCGCGAACGCCCTGGTGGAGCCGCTTGCCTCCCACAGCAGGGTGCGAGTGATGCGACTGAACGCCTCGCCCACCGCATCCAACGGACGAGTCGAGGTGGTGTTCGAAGAAACCCTGCCCGAGGAAGCCGACGCCGTGGCGCTGTGGCTGAAGAACCGGTTGGCTGTGCGCGGACCGCAGGGGAAGCCACCCACCGCGGCCATGCTGTTCCGTGCCCGCAAATCCCAGGGTGTCTTCATCGAGGCGTTGCGCAGCCACGGGGTGCCGTTCCACGTTCTCGGGGTCGGCGGGCTCACGGCCGAGCCGGAAATTGCGGATCTGGTGTGCGCGCTCACGGTGATCCAGGATCCTAATGCCGGGTCGGAACTCGTGCGATTGCTCTCCGGGTCGCGTTGGCGCATCGGGGTGCGGGATTTGCGCGCGCTCAGCCGTCTCGCCAGCACGCTACGCAATCGTGACTACGCGCAGCGGGCGCTGGACGACCAGGTGAAACGGCGGATGCGTGACTCTGTCGCAGACTCGGAGGGCGCCTCCATCGTCGA
The DNA here is from genome assembly GCA_039924285.1 of Terrimesophilobacter sp. Taxonomy (GTDB): domain Bacteria; phylum Actinomycetota; class Actinomycetes; order Actinomycetales; family Microbacteriaceae; genus Parafrigoribacterium. Next base: position 21,785 of record JBDTBD010000009.1, read on the forward strand.
CGCCCTCGACTTTCTCGCCCACGCCGCACCGTCGCACTCGTTCCTGGCCGACTTCAGCGCGGTGGGGCTGCCCCGGCTGCAGCAGGCGGGACTCACCCTGGCCAGGTTGCGCGCCAGATCCTCCCTGGATCTGCTCGACTTCATCACCCTCGTCGAGCAGGATTTTCTGCTCGACATCGAGATCGCCGCGAATGAGTCGCGCCCGATCGGTTCCGCCAACCTGGACGCGTTCTTCGACGCTGCGAACGGATACCTCGCCGTCAACGAGATTGCCGGCTTGGGCGGGTTTCTCAGCTGGCTGCGGGAAGCCGAGTGGCGCGACGGGCTGTCTCCTCGTCCGGAAGACGCCGAGCCGGGCACCGTGCAACTGCTCACAATCCACGGCTCCAAGGGTTTGGAATGGGACATCGTGGCGGTGCCTCGGCAGGTGGAGCAGGAGATGCCGGCCACCGGCCGGGAGGGCTCCAACGGCTGGCTCAGTTTCGGCACGTTGCCCTACGAGTTCCGCGGCGATGCCCCCGAACTTCCGAAGTTCCGCTGGCGGCAGGCGGAAAGCCGCAAACAGCTGCTGGAGCTGAAAGCCGTGTTCAAGCAGGAGGTCAAACAGCGCCACGAGTTGGAGGAGCGTCGGCTGGCCTACGTGGCGGTGACGCGGGCGCGGCACTGGCTGTTGCTCAGCGGATCGTTCTGGGCGACCCAAACGGCGGCCCGAGGGCCGAGTCCCTTTTTCACCCCACTGTCGGCAGACGGCATCCTGGGCGAGCTGCCTGCCGTCAGCGAGTACACCGAGAATCCGCTCGGCGAATCGGGCGACGAGATCGTGTGGCCGCTGGATCCGCTCGGGTTCCGTCGAGGTGCACTGACTCGGGCCGCAGAACTGGTACGGGATGCGCAACGCTCGCTGACGCAGGCAACGGATCCCCGTGCCACCGATGCAGGCCCGTGGCAGAAGGAACTCGACCTGCTGTTAAGAGAACGCGAACGCGCCACGCTCCGCGACCCGATTGCACTGCCCGGGCGGGTGCCCGCGTCCCGGTTCAAGGACTACGTCTTCGACCCGGAAGCCGTGGCGTCGTCCCTGCGCCGCCCGATGCCGCAAAAGCCGTATCGGGCGACGAGGCTCGGCACCCTGTTCCACGGCTGGGTGGAAGAGCGATACGGAATCGGCGGGTCGAGCGAGGTGATCGACGTGATCGATTCGGAACTCGACCTCAGCGACGTGGTGGATCGGGACGAATTGGCCAGACTGCAGCACATTTTCGACCATTCGCCGTGGGCGACGTTGAGGCCGATTGAAGTGGAGCGAGAAATCCACCTCCCGTTTGCCGGCCGCACGGTGGTGTGCAAGATCGACGCCGTGTACTTCCGGGACGGTCGCTTCGAGATCGTCGACTGGAAGACCGGCAGGTCGCCCACCGGCGCCGCGGACCTGCGCAGCCGCCAATTGCAGCTGGCGCTGTACCGGCTCGCCTACGCCCGGTGGAAGAACATCGACCCGGCGAAAATTGACGCGGTCTTTTATTTCGTCAGTGACGACCTGGTAGTGCGACCGGAACGGCTCTTCGACGAGTCAGAACTCTTGCAGCTCTGGCACGCCGCTGTCGGCGGTCAATGAGCATGGCCCGCCGGTAGCACCGGTTCAGTTGAGCCCGTCGCGACGCTTCAGCAGTTCCTGAACTTCGTCGATGTTGAGCACCGGCATCGTGTTGTGGGTGATGTTCTGGTTCAAATCACCCTGCACAGAATCGAGCCGCCCGTGGAGCATGGCGACGGCGTCGTCGACGATCTCGGTGTCGCGTTGAGCGGTACCGTGCAGCAGCCACTTCGCCAGCTCCAACTCCGCGTAGAGGGTGGCCCGCTGCAGAATCTGCCGGTCGCTGGATCCCCGCGCGAGGTCGTACGCGTCGAACGCGGTATCCACCACGTCGCCTTGATTGGCACCGAGCAGCCAGAACAGGTCGCGCGCCGGATCCCCGACGCTGAGCCCGTGCCAGCCGAGCACTCCGGTCACCTCCCCGTCGGTGGCGAGGAACGAGTCTGATGTCATGGCGCCGTTGATCACCGTCGGCGCGAACTGCCACAGTGCGGCGTCGGTCGTCGCCGCCTCCCACCGCTCCAGCAGTGCGGTCGGAACAAGTCCCGTCGCCGACGCCCTGTCCAACACCGTCAGGCTTGACGCGAGCGCTTCACTGGGCGTGAGCGACGGCAGCCCGGCATCCACGATAAAGCTCGTCGGCAGGGTGTGGATGGCGGCGATCGCCTTCCCGATCGACGTGGCGAGCACGCCGCCGGGCCTCAGATCGGCCAACGCGATCGGTGTTCCGTGCACGTAGTGGAACACCACAACCCGGCTGTCGCCGATCGGCGCCTGCCCGGCATAGGTGGACACGCCGAACGGCAGTCGGGAGCGAACTCCGGTGCTGAGAGCCTGCAGCGCGACCAGGTTGGTGGACTGTTCGACTTCCGCTCGTTCGGTGAGCGCGCGGCGGATGATCCAGTGCTTCCCGTCTCGGCTGGTGAGCAGCGCCGACTCGAAGTCCCCCGAGCCGGACGTGCCAATCGTGCTGGAGTGCACGATGTCCAATCCGGCTACGGCCGCAGTCGCCAGCGCGGCTAGAGTGAGATGGGATCTGGCCATAACTGCCAGGGTAGGTCGTCAACAGCCGACCGAGTCCCAACGCCACGCTGTTCCCGATTTCCCCGACAAAGATTGGCACTCGATGTCCGGTTCGCCGCTGACTTATTCGCGAGTGGGAGAACTGCCCCTGTCCCGGCACGGACTCGACCGTGATTACCTCGCCCGCACCCGACCGGATCTGTTCGACGAGCTCGCCGCCGACCCGGCCACCAGGTTCTTGCTGCTCTGGCACGGCAGAGGACTGCTCGCCTCCGACGACGGCACCGAACTTGCGTTGGTCTCCCGCGCCGGGGTGCCGGCCACCGGGCTGTGGCTGTACCTTGGTCGTTCCGTCTCGGACAGTGCACACGAACCGGCCGGCACCCCGATCGTCGCCGTGGTGATCGACGACGACGCTGCAGCATCCGTCACCACCACTCCCGAACTGTGGGGCAACCTGCGCAGCGTCGGCAGCACGCTCATCGACAGGGACGCCGGGATGCTCACCGAAGCGTTGGCGCTCGCGAACTGGCACGCTTCGCACCGTTTCTCCCCGCGCACCGGCCAGCCGCTGCTGCCGGAACTCGGCGGCTGGGTGCGGCGCAGCGAGGATGACGAGACACCGATTTTTCCTCGCACCGACCCGGCGATCATCGTGCTCATCACCGACACCGAAGACCGCATCCTGCTCGGCTCGAACGCGCTGTGGGAAAGCAACAGGTATTCTCTGCTGGCCGGTTTCGTGGAGCCGGGAGAGTCGTTGGAGGCGGCCGTCGTTCGGGAGGTGTTCGAGGAATCCGGTATCCGCGTGGTGAACCCGGTTTACGTCGGCTCCCAACCGTGGCCGTTCCCCGCGTCGCTGATGGTCGGCTTCCGGGCACTCGCGGACCCCGCCGGCGGCTGGGTGTCGGCGCCGGATGGCGCGGAGATCCTCGATTTGCGCTGGTTCAGCCGTCAGGAGCTGCGGGATGCGGTGGGCGAGATCATCCTGCCCGGAGCGACGTCGATCGC
>JBDTBD010000010.1:0-9041 GCA_039924285.1 Terrimesophilobacter sp.
GCCACTGCTTCCATCTCCGCCGGTGACGAGGAGATCGGCGCGCTGATCGCCGAGGCTATCGACAAGGTCGGCAAGGAAGGCGTCGTCACCGTCGAGGAGTCGAACACGTTCGGCACCGAGCTGGAGCTCACCGAGGGCATGCGGTTCGACAAGGGGTTCATTAACCCTTACTTCGTCACCGACCCGGAGCGTCAGGAAGCTGTCTTCGAAGACGCGTACATCCTCATTGCGAACTCGAAGATCTCGAACATCAAGGACCTGCTCCCGATCGTCGACAAGGTGATCCAGAGCGGCAAGCAGCTGCTTATCATCGCCGAGGACATCGACGGAGAAGCGCTGGCCACCCTGGTGGTCAACAAGATCCGCGGCATCTTCAAGTCCGTCGCCGTCAAGGCCCCGGGCTTCGGCGACCGCCGCAAGGCGCAGTTGCAGGACATCGCGATCCTCACCGGCGGCCAGGTCATCTCGGAGGAGGTCGGCCTCAAGCTTGAGAACGCCACCCTCGACCTGCTGGGCCGTGCGCGCAAGATCGTCGTCACCAAGGACGAGACCACCATCGTCGAAGGTGCTGGCGACAGCGAGCAGATCGCGGGACGCGTCAAGCAGATCCGTGCCGAGATCGAGAACACCGACAGCGACTACGACCGCGAGAAGCTGCAAGAGCGCCTCGCGAAGCTGGCCGGCGGGGTTGCGGTCATCAAGGCGGGAGCCGCTACGGAGGTTGAGCTCAAGGAGCGCAAGCACCGCATCGAAGACGCCGTGCGCAATGCGAAGGCTGCTGTCGAAGAGGGCATCGTCGCCGGTGGCGGCGTAGCGCTCATCCAGGCTGGCAAGGATGCGTTTGAGACCAAGGCCATGAAGGACTTGAAGGGTGACGAGGCGACCGGCGCGAACATCGTGCGCGTGGCCGTGGACGCTCCGCTCAAGCAGATCGCCGCCAACGCCGGCCTCGAGCCCGGTGTTGTCGCCGAGAAGGTGCGCAACCTGCCCGCAGGACAGGGCCTCAACGCCCAGACCGGCGAGTACGTCGACATGCTCCTCGCCGGCATCAATGACCCGGTCAAGGTCACTCGTTCCGCGCTGCTCAACGCAGCGTCGATCGCGGGGCTCTTCCTGACCACCGAGGTCGTTGTCGCCGACAAGCCCGAGAAGGCCGCCGCCTCAGCCGGTGGAGACCCGACGGGCGGCATGGACTTCTAACAGTCCCTGCAGATCGCAGCATTACCCAGACGGGCGGCTCTTCGGAGCCGCCCGTTTTGTCATCCCCGACTGACAGATCGGTCGGGGTAGTCACTAGGTGAAGAGTCGGGCGTTGGCCGCTTCGATCTCCGCGTACTGTTCTCCCGCCCGGGACAACGCTTGATTGATTGAGGCGAGACTCTCCTCTACGCGTTGCTGCGTCGCGTTCCAATCGTTGACTATGGTCTGGAACGCGTTCGCCGCCTGCCCCGACCAGGAGCTCTGCAGGCTCGTGAGCTGGCCGTGCAGTCCTGCCACCTCGGCTCGGATCCGGCTCATCGAAGTGCGCACGGATGCCGTCGTGCTGAACACTGCTTCACTGTCGACCTGGTAGCGGGTCATGGCCTCTGCCTCCTGCTCTGCGCCGGACGCTCCGGAACACGGGCCACGGTAGCGGCACCCGGGGCGTGGCTCGGGCCAGAACGGCTAGGCGGGGGGGAGCGGTGGCGCGTAATCCTTGGGGAGGAGAGGAAGGGTGATTCGGAAGGTCGCCCCGCCGCCAGGCGTCTCCAGCACCTCCACGGTGCCTTTGTGGGAGGCGATGATTCCCGAGACGATCGCCAGGCCTAAACCACTGCCCCCGGTCTCCCTGGCCCTGGAACTGTCGGCACGCCAGAAGCGTTGGAAGATCTTCTCCCTGATCTGCGTAGGGATGCCCTCGCCGTGGTCGACGATGTCCAGCATCGCCACCCGGCGCGACGCATCCACCTCGATGGCCAATTCGATCGGGCTGTCATCGGCGGTGAACCGCATCGCGTTGCCCATCAGGTTGGTGACGACCTGACGGATCTTATTCTCTTCCGCCAGCACGACGGCCGGCACGGTAAGTTCGGGCCCGGGGGGCATGTCGATCGTGTCGACGACAGTCACCGAGCGGGCGCGCCGCGACCGTAACCGGGCCAGTGTGGCGCCGGCGAACGCGATCGGTCCTGTCGCGTTGGTGAGCGGATGCGTCGTGGCCGGCTGCGCGAGGGGGGGAAGCGGTGGCGCGGCGGCACGGTTGGGGTTCGGATGCGGCTCGACGACCACCACTGACACGATCCGGTCGGGGGACGACGCCATCGCGTCCAGCGCGGCGTCCCTGGCGATCGGAACAAGATCCACCGGGCGCAGTTGCAGCGGACGGGCCTCATCGATTCTGGCTAGCTCGAGCAGGTCTTCTACCAGCGCCCCCATCCGGATCGCTTCCTTCTCGATGCGCTCCATTGCTTGTGCGACATCTTCGGGTTTTTGCAGCGCTCCCATCCGGTACAGTTCCGCGTAACCGCGCACCGACACGAGCGGCGTGCGCAGCTCATGGCTTGCGTCACCGACGAATCGGCGCATCTGGTCGATGGTTCTCGCCCGGTCGGAGAACGCGCGGTCGATGCGCCCGAGCATGGTGTTCATCGAGCGGTTGAGTCTGCCGACCTCGGTGTTCGGGGTGGTACCGGGCAGTCGCTTGCTGAAGTCGCCATCGGCGATCGCAGCAGCCATCCGCTCAACCTCGCGCAGCGGCACGAACGTGGAGGTGACCAGAAGTCGCGTCAGCGCAGCTCCAAGTACCACCACCGAGAGTCCGAACCCCAAGAAAATAGCGACATAGCGGCCGATGATGCCGTTCGTTTCGGTGAGGTTGACGCCCACCACGACGCTGACGAATGTCGACGTGCCATCCATACTGTACGGCACCGCCACCAGCCGCCACTGCGTGCTGTGTGTGCCGTCCCATCTGGTGAATGGTTGATGGTTGAGCTTCGTGACCGCCGGCAACGTGAGGCCGCTCAGGGCAGGTTGAGCGGCATCCGCGGTGCGGTTGCGGCACACCATGTCGCCGCCCTCATCCACCACCGCCACAAACAAACTGCCCGGGCCGGCAGAGCGCTCACACAGCGTCTCGCCCATCGGCGGAATATTGCCGAAGTTCAGTGCCGCTTCGCTGGTCTTCCGATCCACCTCGTCGAGCAGATAGCCTCGCAACACCGTCATCGTGCCGACGCCGACGACCAGCAACCCGATCGTCAGCAGCAGCACGGTCACTCCCGTGATCTTGGTGCGGAGGGAAATACCACTCCACCACTGCGTGGCTTGATCATGCATCAGGACTTCAGGCTAATCCCTGAATGCTGGGGGAGCACTGTTGGCGAGAGCGAGCAGCCCAAGCCACCGTGGCAATCTGTCAACCACCGATCGGGTGTCTAGTCACTAGACAGTCTTACCCGCTACTCTCGGGCCCGGTGTCAATCTCCTAGGCCTTGGCGACCTTGAGCATGTATCCGAAGCCGCGCTTGGTCTGGATGACCGGCTCTTCGGTGAACTGGTCCACCTTGCGCCGTAGGTAGGAGATATACGACTCGACGATGCCGGCGTCACCGTTGAAGTCGTACTCCCAGACGTGGTCGAGGATCTGCGCCTTGCTGAGCACTCGGTTCGGATTGAGCATGAGGTAGCGCAGCAGCTTGAACTCGGTCGGACTCAGCTCGATCTGCTCGTTGCCGATCGTGACCTCGTGTGTATCCTGGTCCATCGTCAGTTCGCCCGCGCGGATGATCGCATCCTCTTCGTCCTGCATCGTCCGACGCAGGATGGCCTTGATCCTGGCGACGATCTCGTCGAGGCTGAACGGCTTGGTCACGTAGTCGTCGCCGCCGACGGTGAGGCCGGTGATCTTGTCTTCCGTGTCGTCCTTGGCAGTCAGAAAGAGAATGGGAGAGGTGTAGCCGGAGGAGCGCAGCCGCTTGGTCACACCGAATCCGTTCATGTCGGGCAGCATCACGTCGAGGATGATGAGGTCCGGTTCCTCTTCCAGCACGGCAGAAATGGCCTGGGCGCCGTTCCCCACGGCCCGCACCGCAAAACCGGCGAAGCGCAAACTCGTCGTCAGCAGGTCTCGGATGTTGGGCTCGTCATCGACGACAAGAATCTTCGGTCCGTCAGTCATCGCACCAGTATCTGCGCGTTAGCTGTGCGTTTCCTGTGCGTTATTGCCGTGCGGCGATGCGGACGCAGCAGTGACCCTCGCCCGGGTGGAACAGAACGTCGTGCGTGCTATCGCATGCCCCTTCAGCGGCGCCTTGCAACAGGCCGAGATTGGCTGCGCAGACGACGTCCGGATGATTGTCGACCAGACGGTGAAACGGGCAGTTCAGCAGCACGAGGCCGCCATCGCCATCCGGTTGCGGATCGTAACCGGTGCGGTCGAGGACCGCTTCGAGGGTGCCGGCCTGCTTGCCCAACTCACGACCGGTGTCGCTGGAGACGCGGCTGAGCACGCCGCCGATCGGCTCGCCGGTGCGATCGGACTCGCCGATCGCGGCGGCCAGCACGGTGCCGACGAGTTCGTAGTGTCGTTCCGGGATGGAGACCACGACTTCGCCGGAACGCGGGCAGTAGAGCTTTGCGGGGCGGCCGGAGCCAGGGCCGGTCTTGCCGCTGATGCGTTTGAACTCGACGTCGAGCGCGCCTTCTTCGACGAGTTTGTCGAGGTGGAACGCCGCGGTGCTGCGGGCCATTCCGAGCGCTTTCGCGGCCGCATCACGCCCCACCGGTCGGGCGCTGTGCGAGACGAAGTCGTAGAGCGAGCGCCGGATGGGGTCGTTGATGGAGGCGACGACCGCTACCTTCTCTGCCTGTGATTGGATCTCCATGCGTCCATGGTAACTCTAAAAACGTAAATCTTGACAAAAGAAGTTAATTGCTCCTAAAGTCAAGAGGATCAGTTTTATCGAAAGGATTCTGATGACTCAGACACACACCGCCAGCAACGGCGCGGACACCGCAACCCCGTTGCTACAGAGGGAAGCCGGTTGGCAGGTGTACATGATGCTTCGCACCGTGTTCATCGTCGCCCCGCTCCTCTTCGGCATTGACAAGTTCTTCAACCTGATGGTTAAGTGGCCGAACTATCTCGCACCGATTGTGACCGACGTTATTCCGGTCACCCCGCAACAGTTCATGTACGTGGTCGGCGTGATCGAAATCGTCGCGGCCATCTGCGTGATTCTGTTCCCCCGGTTCGGCTCCGTGCTCGTGGCGGCCTGGTTGGCCGGCATCATCGTGAACCTGTTGATCCTCGGTAGCGGCTATGACGTCGCGCTGCGTGACTTCGGCCTGTTCGTGGCCGCACTAGCGCTCTTCCGGCTCTCGTTCGTTTACTCGCGCTCGGCACGGGCCAAGCGCGCATGAGCTCGCCGCTGGAAAGCCCGCTCGGCCTACAGCAGCCGCCTCGGCTCACCGTCGTCAGTGACGATGGGCGGATCAACGTCAAGCGAGCCGAGGCTGCGGTGGCCGACTTGCTCACCGCTCTGGGGCGCGACGTGGCCAACATTCACCTGGCAGACACGCCACGCCGGGTGGCGGCCAGCTACCTGGAGCTGTTGACGCCGCGCGAGTTCACGATGACGACGTTCCCGAACGACGAGGAGTATTCCGAACTCGTGCTTGTTCGGGATATCCCATTCGACTCGCTGTGCGAGCACCATCTGCTGCCGTTTCGCGGTGTGGCGCATGTCGGTTATGTGCCGGGGGATCGGCTGGTCGGCCTGTCCAAGCTCGCGCGAGTCGTCGAGCTGTTTGCCAGAGACCTCCAAGTGCAGGAGCGGCTAACCAAGCAGATTGCCGACTATCTGGAGGAGAAACTGAACGCGCGCGGCGTCGGCGTTGTGATCGAGGCGGAGCACCTGTGCATGTCTATGCGCGGCGTGCACGCCGGCGGGGCCCGTACCAAGACGTCGACATTTCTCGGCGTACTCGCGGAGAACCCGACGATGCGCGAGCAGTTCGCGTAATCGGTGCCGCATTTCGTTCCCCACACCACCAGTATTGAAATCAAAACCCGTAATGGAGGCAACACGTGTCACAGAATGAGAAGTTCGTCATCGTCGGAGCAGGCCTGGCCGGCGCATCCGCAGCAGAGACGCTGCGCGCGGAAGGCTTCGACGGCAGCATCGACCTGATCGGCGCCGAGGCGCACCCGCCCTACATCCGGCCACCGCTGTCCAAAGAGTATCTGAGCGGCAAGGACGGGGTCGAAAAGACGTTCGTGCATCCGGAGAGCTGGTACGCGGAAAACAACGTGACGCTGCGCACCGGTACTGAAATTGTCGGAATCGACCGGGCCGGTCACCACGTCACGGCTGCCGACGGTCGGCAATTCCCGTACGACAAGCTGCTGTTGGCCACCGGGTCATCGCCACGCCGGCTGCCCATCTCCGGGGCGAACCTGGAAGACGTCTTTTATCTGCGCACGCTCGATGACGCGAATGCGCTCCACGAGCTTCTGAAGGACGGCGGCAAGAAGCTGGTGCTGATCGGCTCCGGCTGGATCGGGATGGAGGTCGCCGCGACCGCGACGACGCTCGGTAACACGGTGACGATCCTTGAACGCGACCCGATTCCGTTGGCGGTCGCGTTGGGAGACGAACTCGGGCAGATGTTCGCCGACGTGCACAAGGCTAAGGGCGTCACCCTTCGGGTCTCGCTTACGGTGGCCTCGATCGTCGGCAAGAACGGCCGAGCAACCGGTGTGCAGATCGATGGCAACGAGCTCGTGCCGGCAGACATGGTGCTGGTCGGAGTCGGAGCTGTACCGGGTGTCGGTCTGGCGAAGGCAAGCGGCCTCGAGGTCGACAACGGCATCCTCACCGATGAGTTCCTGCAGACCAGCGACCCAGACATCTACGCTGCCGGCGACGTCGCCAATGCCTATCACCCGGTCGCCAAGATGCGGCTGCGGAGCGAGCACTGGGCGAACGCTCTGAAATCCGGGCCGATCGCCGCGAAGTCCATGCTCGGGCAGAAGGTGCCATACGACGAAATTCCGTACTTCTACACCGACCAGTTCGACATCGGGATGGAATACTCCGGTTTCGGCCCGCTCACCAAGGGCGCGCAACTGGTTTACCGGGGCGACCCGGCCAGTCACGAGTTCATCGTGTTCTGGATGACCGGCGGCAAGGTGGTCGCCGGGATGAACGTGAACGTCTGGGACGTGAACGAAGACGTGCAGGGCATCATCCGTCGGGGAAATACTGTGGACCCGGCGAAGCTGGCCGACGAGAGCATCCCGCTGGGCAGCCTCTAAGGTGGGGCGGCTGATCGGCTCGCGCACCTTCGACTTCGCCAAGGAAGTCGCGGTGATGGCCATCATCAACCGCACTCCCGATTCGTTCTTCGACAAGGGGTCAACGTTCGCGCTGGATGCGGCGGTGGCAGCGGCGCAGGCTGCCGTCGCCGCCGGCGCGGACTGGGTCGACGTCGGCGGGGTGCCCTTCGGGACCGGCCCCGCCGTCGGCGTCGAGGAGGAGATCGACCGCATCGTGCCGCTGGTGGAGGCGATCCATGCCGCCTCAGACGTGGTGATTTCCGTCGACACGTTCAACGCGCAGGTGGCCGGGCGCAGCATCCTGGCCGGCGCCGCGGTGATCAATGACACCAGCGGACTGTGGGATCCGGATATGGCCGGGGTCGTTGCCGACAGCGACGCGACGCTGGTGCTCACCCACAGTCTGAACCCGCCGCGCAGCGAGCCGCCCAGCCCCCACTATGACGACGTGGTCGGCGAGGTGATTGCATTCCTGCGTGATCGGGTGCACCGTGCTCTGGCCGCGGGGATTCCGTTGGAGCGCCTCATCGTGGACCCGGGACACGATCTCAACAAGAACACGCTGCACACGCTGGAGATCACCCGCCGGTTGGAGGAGATCGTCGCGATCGGCCTGCCCACTCTGGTGGCGGTGTCCAACAAGGACTTCGTCGGCGAGAGTCTGGATCGCGAACAAGGGCACCGACAAAACGGGTCGCTCGCCGCCGCCGTGGTGTGCATCATGAAGGGGGCGCGGATCGTGCGAATGCACGACGTTCCCGCCGCCGTGGATGCTGTGCGGATGACGGAGACGATTCTCGGGTTCCGGCAACCTGTGTACACCCGGCATAACATGGCGGGATGACTTCAGAGCACACGGACATCGACCGAATCTGGCCGCAGCCTGGGGAGCGGAGCCTCGACGACGAACAGTTGCTGTCCAGTTACGCCACCGTGGAACGGCCCTGGTTGCGGGTGAACTTCGTCTCCAGCCTCGACGGGGCGGTGACCGCCGACGGCCGGTCCGCCGGCTTGTCTGGAGCTGCGGACAAACGGTTGTTCAACCTGTTTCGGCGGCTTTGCGATGTCGTTTTGGTTGGCGCGGGTACCGTGCGCGACGAGGGATACGGTCCGATGCGCGTCGAGGCTGCCGACGCGCAGTGGCGACTAGCCGCCGGTCGACCGGAGCACCCCGTGTTCGCCATCGTGTCCGCGTCGCTCAATTTGGACCCGGCGTCGCGGATTTTCACGCAGGCCCCGGTGCGCGCGATCGTGGTGACGATCGGCTCGTCCCCCAGGGCGAAGCGGGACGCTCTCGCCCAGGTGGCGGACGTGATCGTGTGCGGTGCTGACGCACTCGACGTGGACGCCATGGTTGCTGCGTTGGAGCGCCGGGGTTTGCGTCAGGTGCTGTGCGAGGGCGGGCCCACGCTGTTCAGCGCGATTCTGGCCGCGGATCGGGTCGACGAGCTGTGTCTGACCGTGAGCCCGGTGCTGGAGTCCGGAACGGCAGGGCGGATCACCAACGGCGCCCTTCCCGACCCGCTCGGACTTTCGCTCGCCCAGGTGCTGGTCTCCGACGGCGCCCTGCTGTTGCGCTATCTGCGCGCCAGTGCCGCTCCCGCGCCCACCGGCGCCTCGGCGCCCTGAACCCGTTTCACGGAGTTTCTGTGCGACAGGTGCCCGGATCCCCGGGCGGGGTGCCGACGGCGACAGTTTCTCCGTGAAACGGGGTGCTAGG
>JBDTBD010000011.1:0-35207 GCA_039924285.1 Terrimesophilobacter sp.
GAGGCCACCGCCGCGGCGCGTCCCGCCGAAGTCTTCAGGAACTGCACGAGTCAACAGTTCCGCGCGGTGGTGAACGGGAGGTTAACGCCGGCTGCGGCGACCGCGGTCACGCGGTCAGCGGACCGTGTGTCTCGACGGCGACGATGCCGACTTCCGGATTCTCCGCCGACAGATGCAGCACCGTGTATTCCCCGGTGGACAGCATGGCTGCCCGCTTGAGCGGGTCGTCCATTTTCGTGCCGACGGCTTTCGCCACGCTCTGGACGAGTTCAGGCAGCAGCGGGCCGTGAGAACACAGCACCACCGTTTCCCGCTTCTTGACCCGCTTGGCCGCAGTTTTCGCCGCGGTGGCTTTGCCCTCTTCGTAGGCATCCTGGCTGAGACCGGCGACCGGCTTGACCTCCAGGCCGGTGAGCGCCGCGAGCGGTTCGACGGTGGCCAGACACCGCGTCGCCGGACTGCTCAGCAGCCGGGTCGGTCGCCACGCGGCGATCGCGGGTGCGATGCTCGCGGACTGGTCCAGTCCCCTGTGCAGGAGCGGCCGCGTCGCATCCGGGCCGTCCCAGGATGCCGGCGGTACGGCCTTCGCGTGGCGCAGCACGATGATCGCGAACGTCTTCAGCGTGCCGGCGTTCACGAGCTCCTCGAACCGATCTATGACATCCCGGTCACGCTCGTAGCTCAGCTTCTTGCGTGCGGACTCCAGACTCACCCACTCCAGCGCGTCGATCTCGGCGTTGGAGTGGAACGTGGAAGCGGCGCGCATGTCGTCGTCGACCGCCGCAGCCCAGTAGTGCACGACCTTTTCGCGACCGTCCGAGAGCGTGTAGCCGATGGTGGTCAGCGGGGCGCCGAGGGCGACGCGCAGCCCGGTTTCCTCCTCGATTTCACGCACAGCGGTCTGAGGAGGAGTCTCTCCTGGGTCCACCTTGCCCTTCGGCAGGGAGATATCCGCGTGCGCCGCTCGGTGCACGAGCAGGATGCGAAGTTCGTCGTGCTCGAATCGCCAGCAGATTGCCCCCGCTGCGACGACCACCGATGGGGAGAGCGTCTTCACCGAAAAACTCCGGCGCGCTTGCGAGCTGAAATTTGGCGCATAAGAACATTCTGCATGTCCCGGAGCGCGGTGCCGTCCTCGGCCCGGGAGTGGCGCGTCCACTGTCCCGACCCGTCCAGCCACCACGACGAGGTGCGGTCGGACATCGCCAGGTCCATCAGATCCTCGAGCTGACGCAGATGCTCGGGGCTGTCGAGGCGCACCAGCGCCTCAACCCGGCGGTCCAGGTTGCGGTGCATGAGGTCGGCGCTGCCGATGAACGTTTGGGGTTCTCCGGCGTTGTGAAACGAGAAGATGCGGGAGTGTTCGAGGTAGCGCCCGAGCACCGATCTGACCCGGATGGTGTCGCTGAGCCCCGGCACACCCGGTTTTAACGAGCAGATGCCGCGCACCAGCAGGTCGATGGGCACCCCGGCCTGACTGGCCCGGTACAGCGCATCGATCATCTGCTCGTCGACGATCGAGTTGACCTTCATCCGGATGCCGCTGGGGACGTCGTTTCGCGCGTTTTCGGCTTCGGCGTTGATGCGCTTGAGCAGCGCCTTTCGCAGGTGCAGCGGTGCGACCAGGAGTCTCTTGAACTTCTTCTCGATCGCATAACCCGACAGTTCGTTGAACAGGCGGGTGAGATCCTTGCCGACCTGGTCGTCAGCGGTCAACAGCCCCAAGTCTTCGTAGAGTCGGGAGGTCTTCGGGTTGTAGTTTCCGGTGCCGATGTGGCTGTAGTGCCTCAGCACGCCCTTCTCCTGGCGCACCACCAGCGCGAGTTTGCAGTGCGTCTTGAGGCCGACCAGGCCGTAGACGACGTGCACACCGGCCTTTTCGAGCTTGCGCGCCCAACTGATGTTCGCCGACTCGTCGAACCTGGCCTTGATCTCCACCAGGGCGAGCACCGCTTTTCCGGCCTCTGCGGCCTGGATGAGCGCCTCGACGATGGGGCTGTCGCCGCTGGTGCGGTACAGCGTCTGCTTGATGGCGAGCACGGCAGGGTCGCTGGCGGCCTGCTCCAGAAACGTCTGCACGCTGGTGGCGAAGGACTCGTATGGGTGGTGCAGCAGGATGCGGTGCTGCGCGATAGACGCGAAGATGTCCGGCGGCGCATTCGGCTCGGTCGGCAGAAGATTCATGCTCGTCGTCGGTACATGCTTGGGGTACTTCAGCATCGGGCGGTCGATCTTGACCACCTCGTACAGGCCGCCGAGGTCGAGCGGCGCCGGCAGCCGATACACCTCCTGCTCGGTGATGTCGAGTTCGCGCACGAGCAGGCCGAGCGTCAGGTCGTCCATGTCGTCGGTGATTTCGAGCCGGATCGGCGGACCGAACCGGCGTTGCAGCAGTTCGCGTTCGAGGGTCTGGATGAGGTTCTCTGACTCGTCTTCCTCGACCTCGACGTCCTCGTTCCTGGTGATGCGGAACTCGTGGTGCTCGAGCACGTCCATGCCGGGGAACAACTCGTCGAGGTGGTGCGAGATGAGGTCTTCGAGCGGAATGAAGCGCAACTGCCCGCTGTCGTCATCCGGCAGCTGGATGAATCGCGACAGCACCGACGGCACCTTGAGCCTGGCGAATTCCTCCTTGCCCGTCTTGGGGCTGCGCACCCGCACCGAGAGGTTGAGCGACAAGCCGGAGATGTAGGGGAACGGATGAGCGGGGTCGACCGCGAGCGGCATCAGCACGGGGAAGATCTGGGTGGAGAAGATCTCGTCGAGCGCCAGTCGGTCGGGCGCGGCGAGATCCACCCACGCGTCGATGCGGATGCCGACCTCGTCGAGCACCGGCTTCACCAGCTTCTGGAACGCCGTGGCGTGCCGCTCCTGCAACACGTGCGCCATCTCGCTGATGTCCGCCAGTGCATCGGCCGGTGCCCGGCCGACGTTCGTGGGCACGGCGAGGCCGGTGAGAATCCGCCGTTTCAGTCCTGCGACGCGCACCATGAAGAACTCGTCGAGGTTGCTGGCGAAGATGGCGAGGAAGTTGGCCCGCTCCAGCACCGGGATCTCGGAATCCTCGGCCAGCTCGAGCACCCGTTTATTGAACGCGAGCCAACTCAGTTCGCGGTCGAGGAATCGGTCGGCCGGCATGCTTCCGTCGTCGGACCAGGTCGAGTCGTAGTCGTCGTCGAGGGTCTCGGTGACCAGGCCGGTGTCGTCGAGAAATGTCTCGCTGTCCATGGCTTCATCATGGCACCACTGGATGGGCGCCGATCCACTGGGTTTACGGTTTCCAGACCATAAGAATGACGATGACGAGCAACAGTACGGCCGAGATCCCCGAACTCATCCCGATCAAGGCGTACTCGCTCATCGAGCTGCCTGAGGTGGAACTGCGCTCGGCCGATGCCGTAGCGGCGTCG
Organism: Terrimesophilobacter sp.; assembly: GCA_039924285.1. Taxonomy (GTDB): domain Bacteria; phylum Actinomycetota; class Actinomycetes; order Actinomycetales; family Microbacteriaceae; genus Parafrigoribacterium. Next base: position 3,411 of record JBDTBD010000011.1, read on the forward strand.
TTCGACGAGCTCCCCGACTCCTGCAGCCGGTGCCCGGCGCGTCTCATGATGGGCACCACCATGGCGAGGCTGATCACTAACGCGATGATGTACAGCACAATCGAGATGAGGATCCACGGAGTCGTCACCGACAGGTTGAAGCGTGCGTCGGCAAGCCCCATCGCGCCGAAGCCGAAGATCACCACTACCAGCGACGCGAGGCTCAGGACGAACGTCGATTTCGCCAGGGTCAGCACCTGCCCCGCGTTTCCCGCCCGGATGGCCCGCATGCCGGTCATCGGCAAGATCGCCATCGGGCCGACGATGAACACGGCGGTCACCACGTGCAGGATGTTCATGAGAGTAGCCATCGCAACAGACTAACCGGTTGCTGCGAGGATTCCACCGGTTGCGTACTGCACGTCCACCGTGTACTCGCCAAAGCCGAACGAGCGGTACAGCCGCAGCGCAGGTTCGTTATCGGCCTCCACATAGAGGCTCGAGGTGCGGATGCCGCGGGCCGCCAATCGCGCGAAGCCCGCCTCGACGAGCACTCGGCCGAGCCCTTCGCCCTGCCGACCTGGGGCGATGCCGACGGCGTAGAACTCGCCGAGGTTCCCCTCGACCTTGAGCCAGCAGAAGCCGACCAGTTGCTGGGCATCCGTATCCCAGAGCAGCAGGAAGTCGTCCGCATCGAACCAGTCCTCCGCCTTGCGGGCATCGAGGTCGCTCTGGGTGAGCTTGCCCTGCTCGGGATGCGAGGCGAACGCGGCGGCATTGACCGCGAGCCAGGCGGCGTCGTCGGTGCCGGGGCGGAAGGCGGCCACGTGCGGTGCCTGAGGGGCGACTGTCGCCTTCCCGACGTTCGCTGGCGCTCGCTCCTCAGGGACCGCCTTCCCGTCTTGAAGTCCGGTCCCTGAGGAGCGTGCGAGGGACGAGCCCGCGTCTCGAAGCGCGAAGGGCACCTCCGCCCTCAGCTGCAGTAGCGTGCGCACCGGCTCCAGTCCGTGCCGGGCGGCGAGAACGCGCGCGGCCGGGTGGTCGCCGTGCGCCCAGACGCGCAGGGTGCCGCCCGAGCGCGCCAGCAGGGTGGTCAGCAACTGTTCGCCGAGCCCGCGCCGGCGGGCAGCGGGGTCGACGACGAACTCCGCCTCTACGGCATCCGAGGTCACAATCGCGGCCGCATCCTTGCCGAGGGCGATCAGTTCACGCTGCCCTTCACCCAAGTCGACGAGGCTCTGGTCGGAGAACGGCGGCTGTCCGTCGGCGTGGGCAGCGCGCGCGGTCAGGCCCGCGACCCAGTCAGGAACCAACGGGCTGGGCACGGCGCTCGGTGTCCTCGTCATACACGTTGAAGCGGTACCCGACGTTGCGTACGGTGCCGATCACCGACTCCAGATCTCCAAGTTTTGCGCGCAGGCGCCGCACGTGCACGTCGACGGTTCGGGTACCGCCGAAGTAGTCGTATCCCCACACCTCGCTGAGCAGTTGTTCGCGGGTGAACACTCGGGAGGCGTGGGTGGCGAGAAAGCGGAGTAACTCGAATTCCTTGTAGGTGAGGTCCAGCGGCCGACCCTTCACCTTCGCGGAATAGTTCGCTTCGTTGATGATCACGCCAGAGGCGTTGATCGTGCGGCTCTCGTGTTCCCGGGCGCGGCGCCCCAGCACGAGACGGATGCGCGCATCCACCTCGGCGGGACCGGCCGTGTTGAGCAGCACATCGTCGACACCCCAGTCGATGGAGATCGCCGCGAGTCCGCCCTCGGTGAGAACGGCAAGCAGCGGCACGTTGATGCCGGTGGTGTGCAGGATCGCGCACAGCGACCGGGCGGAGAGCAGATCGGTTCTGGCGTCGACGAGGATGAGCTCGCAACTGGGGGCGTTGACCAGACTGGCCGGCTCCGCGGGGATCTGCCGGCACTGGTGGCCCAGGAGGGCGAGGGCCGGCAGTACTTGGCCCTCGGCCGCGGAGGACAGTACCAACAGCTGTGCCACGGGCACCTCCTGGTTCGTCAGGGCAACAGTCTACAAGCGCGACCACCCCTCCCGGCCAGGATCTGCCGTGCTCATCACCGTTAGAAGCGAATGCGGCACAATTGAGCTGTGGCCATGTTGAGAACGGTGCTTCCCGTGTGGGTGCTGGTCGCTGTGGGCGCGGTCCTGGTCGGGCTGCTCGCTGCGCCGGCCGACTACTTCACCTGGTTGCCCATAGTGCTCGGCGTCGCGGTGCTGCTCACGTTCAGCATTCAGCTCGCGATCGTACGCCGAGAGGGTTTGGTCACGCGCGCAATGGTCAGCGTCGGCGGCAGCGTCGTGATCCTTTTTCTCGCCACTGGCACGCTTGGCATGCTCGCGGTGGCGGCGGGCTAGAATCGAGTCATGATTCTCGCGCTCGAACTCACCTTTGTTGGCCTTCTCGTGCTGGCAACGCTGGCGATCGGGTACGTCGCCGTGGTCGTGGTGTACAACCTGTTCCGCGGCGCGCGCTAAACCAAAAGGATGCCATGATCGAGATCGGCGCCGGCGGCGTGGGCGCTGATCTTCCTGCGGAAATCGTCCCGCTGTCCTGGTTGCTCGGGGTCTGGGAAGGCACCGGGGTCATCAGCTACGACGTGGGTGAGAATACCCGCAGCCACGAGTTCGGCCAGCGGGTGAGTTTCAGCCACGACGGGCTCCCGTTCCTCAATTATTCGAGTTCCACCTGGCTGCTCGATCCAGCGGATGCTGCGGGCGTCGAACGCGGCGTGTTCGCAGCGGAGAGCGGGTACTGGCGGCTGAGCCGGCCGAAAACCGAAGGGGACCCGGGCCCAGGCCTTTTGCCGGGTGTCGGTCCCGCTCCGTTCAGCACGGCGCAGGCGGTCGAAGTGTTGCGCAACGCGGCCGGCGGCTTCGACATCGAGGTTTCGATCGTGCATCCGATCGGAGTCAGCGAGCTGTATCTCGGCCAGGTGAAGGGGCCGCGCATCGATCTGGCCACAGACGCTGTCGTGCGCACGGTGACGGCGAAGGAGCACGCCGCGTCCACCCGAATGTACGGACTGGTTGAGGGGCACCTGCTGTGGGCGTGGGACATCGCCGCGCTCGGGCAGCCGCTGGCCACTCATGCCTCCGCAAGGCTTGCCCGTGTCGACTGACACCTCCGGTTCTGCCGTGCTTCCGGGATTTCTCACGCTGCCCGGCGCGGTAGCCGGTGAGGGAGCCGACGCGGGTGTTGCCGCTCACTACGGCAATCCGCTGCGCGAGCAGCGAACGCTTGCCGAGGACGACGCCATCGTCGACCTTTCGCACCGTGCCGTGCTGTCGGTCACCGGATCGGATCGCCTGAGCTGGCTCCACTCGATCACGAGCCAGAGCCTGGCCGACCTCACACCCGGAGTCTCAACGGAAACCCTGGTGCTTGATCCGAACGGGCGCATTCAGCACGTCGCCCGCGCGATTGACGACGGTGAGACGACGTGGTTGCTGCTTGAGCGGGAGCAGGCGTCGGGACTTCTCACGTGGCTGCAATCGATGAAGTTCATGCTGAAAGTCGACGTGGCCGATCGCAGCGCGCAGTTCGCGACGATCGGCATGATGGGCGAACCGGTGCTCCCGGTGGTTCAAACGGGAGTCGAACTCGTGTGGCGCGATCCGTGGTCCACGGTGGCGGTCGGTGGCCACCAGTACGCTGGCGCAAACCCGCATCCTGGCACGTCGTGGCGGTGGAGTGAAGCTCTGGTGGATCGCGATCAGCTCCCCGCGCTCGCCGAGGAGGTCGCCTCCGGAGCAATGAAGACGGCGGGTTTGCTCGCGTTCGAGGCGCTGCGCATCGCGGCGTGGCGGCCCAGGTTCGGCGCGGAGGTGGATGCGAGATCCATCCCCCACGAACTGGATTGGCTGAGGTCCGCGGTGCACCTGAACAAGGGATGCTATCGCGGGCAGGAAACGGTGGCCAAGGTGCACAACCTGGGGCACCCGCCGCGGCGTCTGGTGATGCTGCACCTGGACGGCTCGGAGGGGGTGCTCGCGTCGCCGGGGGACGAGGTGGCCCTCGGCGATACGGTCGTCGGACGGGTCACCTCCGCCGGTTTGCACTATGAACTCGGGCCGATTGCGCTCGCGATAGTCAAGCGCACGACCGACCCCGGGGCCGTGCTCACCGTGAACTCCGGCGGAACTGTGTTGGCCGCCGCGCAAGAGGTCATCGTCCCGACGGATGCGGGGGCAACCGCCGGGGTGCCGCGATTGCCGCGCCTGGGCCGAATGACTCGCACGCCGAGCCAGTCCGGCTAGAGCCTCGGTAGGCTGAATCCATGACCTACACCCTCATCCTTCTGCGTCATGGCCAGTCCACCTGGAACAAGGAGAACCTCTTCACCGGCTGGGTCGATGTGCCCCTGAGTGAGGTGGGCCGCGCCGAAGCCGGGCGCGCCGGCGAGTTGCTTGTTTCCTCGGGTCTGTTGCCCGACATCCTGTACACGAGCGTGCTGAAGCGGGCGATCCAGACCGCGAATATTGCCCTGGACGTCGCCGACCGCGGCTGGATCGACGTGAAGCGCAGTTGGCGTCTGAACGAGCGGCACTACGGAGCGCTGCAGGGCAGGAACAAGGCACAAACGCTGGCCGAATACGGCGAGGAACAGTTCATGACCTGGCGGCGTTCCTTCGACGTTCCGCCGCCGCCACTGGATGACGACAGCGAATTCTCCCAGTCCGCCGACCCCCGCTATGCCGGCCTCGGCGATGACCTGCCTCGAACGGAATGCCTCAAGGATGTCATCGAACGGATGTTGCCGTATTGGCAGTCGGACATCACCGGTGCGCTTGCGGCGGGCAAGACGGTGCTCGTCACGGCGCACGGCAACTCGCTGCGTGCGCTGGTCAAGCACCTGGATGGCATCTCGGACGACGACATCACCGGCCTCAACATCCCCACCGGCATCCCGCTGGTCTACGAACTGGACGATCACTTTCGACCGACGAAACCCAGCGAATATCTCGATCCGGAAGCGGCCGCAGCCGGCGCCGCCGCAGTTGCGTCGCAGGGCTCCAGCAAGTAGGCACCGCACCTCTTCCGGTGGCCGAGCCGTATGGAACACCCGCCGCGCTTAAACCGTTTCACGGAGTTTCTGTCACCGAGCCCGGCGGATGCCCGGGGCCGGGTGCTGGAAGTACAGAAACTCCGTGAAACGGGATGTCGGGGCGGGGGTGCTGGGCGCTACAGCGTGAACAGCGGCTGCCCCAGCGCGGCGGCATCCACCGTGATGCCGAGCCCCGGCCCGGTCGGAGCTGAACCACGGCCGTGCACGGACCGTGGGTGGTGTCCGGCCACGTGGCCGTCTGTCCAGTCGTTGAAGAACGACGTCATCAGCAGGCTCTCGGGACGAGTGCTCGCCGCAATGTGACTGACCGCGGCGGTGACGATGTCGCCGCCCCACATGTCCTCGATCGACACCATCAGGTTCAGCTCCTGCATGAGGTCGCGCATCCGTGCCGCCCGGGTGAGGCCGCCGACCCGGCTGATCTTGATGTTGATCGATGCGGCGTGCGCTTCGTGCTTCGCAGTGAACACATCGGTGGCGGTTACGATCGACTCGTCGAGCACGAGCGGCAACCGGGACCCGCGCATCGCGATGACGCAGTCGCCGGTGTCGCGGCAGGGCTGCTCGATGTACACGGGCACGCCGTCGAGTTGCCGCAGCGCGATCTGCGCGTCGAGGATGCTCCAGCCACCGTTCGAGTCGGCGATGATGATGGTGTCGTCGCTGGCGACGGCGCGTGTCGCCTTGGTGCGGGCCACATCGTCCAGTGGGTTGTTGCCGACCTTGAGTTGGAATCGGGTGATGCCGGCCGCGCTGCGCCCGGCAACAAAGTCCGCCATTGCTTCCGGAGCGCCCAGCGGCACCGCCTCGTAGAGCGGAAAGTCCTCGTTCAACACACCACCGAGGAGCACAGACACCGGCTTCCCTGTCGCCTTACCCAGCAGGTCCCAGCAGGCGATGTCGATGGCGCTTTTCGCGAAGTTCTGACCAAGCAGCACCGCATCCATCGCCCGGTAGACGCGCGACAGGTTCGTCGGATCCTGCCCGAGGACGGCGTGCCCCAGAACTTCGAGCGCGCTTCGGACGCCGGCAGTAAAGGTGGGCAGATAGGTGCCGCCGAGCGGGGTAATTTCGCCCCACCCGTCGAGACCTTCGTCGGTGCGCAGTCGCACCAGCGTGCCGAGTTCGTGAGTGGCGGCCCGGCCCTGCGACATGACGTATTCGCCGTGTGCATAGTGGACGTCGTAGCCGAACACGTCGACCGAGCTGATCTTCATGGGAGCCTTTCTGCTTGTTACTGCTTCTGGGCTGAGGCGCAGGCGTCGTAGACGGCGCTGGCGATGACCAAGTCTTCCCAGGACATCCCCACGCTCTTGAAGACGCGCGGTCGGTGCCGGTCGACGGGGGTGTGGCCGGTGAGGATGTCGCGCAACGGCACCAGCGATGCTGGATCGATCACGCCCTCGTGTACCGGGACGATGACGTCGCCCGCCTCCCGCAGCGCGCTGGATCGCTCTTCCACCACAAGCTGTGCGCGCGCCGCAAGCGCACTGTCGATCTCGCGGGCGTCGGGTTCGTGCGAACCGACGGCGATGGTGCACGAGTCCTCTGGCACAAGGCGTCCATCGAACAGCGGCTGGCGCGTCGTGGTGGCGCAGACGATGAGTTGCGCATCGCGGACGGAGTCAGCGGTTCCGGCCGAGGCCTCGATGCCGGTCTCAGAAATGCGGGCCGCCAGAGCCGCCGCGCGCTCGCGGCTCCGCCCCACAATGCTCACCCTGCCGAGCGTCCGGATGCTCGCCAGGGCCTGGATGTGTCCCGAGGCTTGCGGTCCGGATCCGAACACGACGAGGTGATCGATACGCTCCGGCGCGAGACGGTCAGCGGCCGCAGCCGAAAGCGCGGGGGTGCGCAGCGTCGTGAGTGCCGTCCCGTCGATCGTGGCGACCACGCCGAGCGTTTCGGCGTCCATCAGCAGATAGACGGCTTGGATGCGCTCGAGGCCGAGCGCCGGGTTGCCCGGAGCGACGGTCGCCACCTTCACTCCTACAAACCGCGGCGACGCCGACGGCATGAGCAGCAATTGGCCGTGTTCCACGTCGAGCACGCTCCGCTCGAAGTCGGCGGCCGGGTCGAGTCCGGCGTCAAATGCGGCGTGCACGGCGCGCACTGCCTGGCCGAAACTGACACGGGAGAACACCTCATCGGCGGAAATATAAGAGGCAGTGGTCATCGCAGCAGAAACCCCGTTCCGATCGGGTCGGCGGGATCCTGGTAGAAGACGTGTTCCCCGGTCTTGTAGGCCATTCCTTCGATCTCGGGAATCACGCCGTCTGGATGCCCGAGGGCTCGGGCCGTGAACCGCGTTCCGATGATCGAATCGTGAGTGAACACGTCATCCGGCCCGAGCCGCCCGGCGGCAGCGAGCAGCGCAACGCGCGCGCCGGTGCCCGAACCGCACGGCGACCGGTCCCCTTCACCGTCCGCGAAGACAGTGACGTTGCGCTGGTGCGGTCCACCGGCGGTGTCGCCGAGGTCGTCGTACAGGATCGTGCCGTACACCCCGCTGAGCCGTGCGTCGGTCGGATGCTGCGCCCATTCGGACTCGTTCAGTGCCCATTTGATCTCCCGTCCGATCGATATCAGCTCTGCGTACTGCGCGGGTTCCACGCCGAGGCCGACGGATCCCGCGGGGACCGACGCGTAGATTGCACCGCTGTAGCTGAGGTCCACCGCTACGGTGCCGCGGGAGGTGACCAGCGGCACCGCGGTCGCGATGACGTACGACGGCACGTTGCGAAAGGTCACTTTGGTGACGACTCCTCCGACGCAGCGCACCCTGGCAACGACTCGGCCGGAAGGGACGTCAATCGTGACGTCCGTGTCGCCGTCGGGGTCCGACGCGACCCGGCCGTTTTGCACCGCCCACACGCCCAGTGCGATCGTGCCGTGGCCGCACGCGGTTGAGTAGCCGTGGTTGTGCCAGAAGAGCACCCCGAAGGCGGCGCCACCGTCGTCGGGTGGCACCACGAAGCATCCGTACATGTCCGCGTGCCCGCGAGGTTCGCGGCAGAGCAGCTGACGCAGATCCTCCAGCTGGTCGGAGTGAGGCGCGATGATGCGTCTCTGGGCGACGCTGGCAGCCTCCGGCGCCTCGAAGCCATCCGCTACGATGCGGAAGGGCTCGCCTGCGGTGTGGAAGTCCACGGCGCGAATCGGGTGCATAATATGGCACATATTAGAATGCTAGCGAGCACACCACTGATCGGCGACCGGGATAGTGAGGAACTTGTGGCAGCGTCCGCCATCCGCGAGGTTGAACACCACGCCAGCCTCCGCGATCGAATCGGCAAGTCCTTGTCCGCCGCCATCATGTCCGGGGAGCTGGAACCCGGTGCTCTGGTCACGGTACCCACCCTCGCCCTGCAGTTCGCGGTGTCGGCAACCCCGGTGCGCGAGGCACTGCTTGACTTGAAGCAGCGCGGCTTCGTCTCCTCGGTGCGGAACAAGGGATTCCGGGTGACCGCGGTGAGTGCCGAAGACCTGGGCGAAATTGTGGAACTTCGACAGTGGCTGGAAGTGCCGGCGATGCGCGAGCTTGCCACCGACTTCCCGATGTCGACCATGCCGCACTGGCGCGCTCTGGCCGACGCGATCTCCGCGCACGCTCACAACGCCGAGTTGACCGAGTTCATCGAGAGCGACCGGGAGTTCCACCTCGGCCTGCTCGCGCTGCGCGGCAACAAGCGCCTGGTGGAGCTCGTCGGCGAGTTACGGTCCCAAACTCGCATGGTGAATCTGGTTCGGATGACACACAGCCGCGAGCTCGCGAAGGTGGCGGAGGAGCACCACCGCATGCTGGATTTTCTGGCCGCCGGCGACGCCACCGCGCTGGCGACACTGACGCGGAACCACCTCGCGCACGTCGTGGACTGGTGGGGCCGCGAACGGGACCAGCCCGAACCGTAGCATTGACGCCTTTGCTACGGTGTCATATAGTACTGACGTGGATCGCGATCATTAGTCTGTTCCGCCGCACCAGCGCGGTCATGGACGATCCGATTTGTCGACATCAATGGAGAGGCAGACAATGAAATTCGGAAAACGCGGCACAGCACTGCTCGGCATCGCCACCGCGGTGCTGCTCGTCAGCTCCGGCTGTAGCGGCGGTTTGCTCGGCGGCGGCAACGACAGCAGCGGCAGCAGTGACACCGGCCCGATCAAGTTGGGCATGGTGGCCCCCACGTCGGGCAGCAGCGCCCCCACCGGCGTGTACATGAAGAACGGCGCCCAGCTCGCCGTCGATGAGATCAACAAGGCCGGTGGCATCCTCGATGGCCGCAAACTCGAGTTGATCGTCGCGGACGGCGCGTGTGACGCCCAGCAAGCCGTCGCCGCAGCCAACAAGCTCGTCTCAAGCGGGGTGGCCGTGTCGGTCGGTGGCTACTGTTCCGGAGCCACGTTGCCGACCCTGCCGATCTTCGCCAAGGCGGATGTGCCCATGATCATCCCGGCCGCGAACTCGCAAGACCTCGTGAAGCAGGGTTTGAAGAACGTCTTCTTGATCAACGGCACCGGCATGCAACAGTCCACCGCGGCACTTGAATTCATCAAGAAGCAGGGTTACGCCACTGTCGCGCTCGTCGACGACAACACGAGCTACTCGAAAGACATCACCACCGAGACCCAGAAGCAGATCGAGGCGGATGGCGCCGCCAAGGTCGTTCTCAACACCTCGGTGACCGCGGGGGAGAGTGACTACTCGGCTGTCGTGCGCGACATCATGAGCAAGAACCCCGCCCTCGTGTACTGGACGGCGTACTACCAAGAAGGCGGGCTGGTCATCAACCAGCTGAAGCAGGCCGGCTACTCCGGCGCCATCATGGTGGCCGATGGCAGCGTCGATCCGTCACTGCCCAAGATTGCTGGTGCGGCGTCGGAAGGTGTCTTTGCCACGATGACGCAGACGCCAGAGACCTTGGAAGGTGCGGATGCCGCAAAGTGGATCGCCAGCTACAAGACCGCGTTCGGTGCCGACCCCGGCCCGTACTCCACCCAGTCCTACGACGCCGTGCGTGTCGCCGCTGAGGCAATCAAGAAGGCCGGAAACACCAAGGGCGCCGACATCATCAAGGCGCTCGAAGGCATCGACGGCTTCAAGATGTTCTCCGGCCCGTTGAAGTTCACCCCGGAGCACACCCTCTCCAGTGGTGGCTTCGTCATCCTCGAGATCAAAGATGGCAAATTCGTGTTGAAGGATTCTCTGTCCTGATTCCCTCGACGGGTGCCGCAGCAGGCTCAGCAGGACGCTGCGGCATCCGTTGCCATCCCCGGACGGAGCACACCACATGACACAGGTAATTTGGGACGGGCTATTCGTCGGCTCCTTCTACGCCTTGATCGCGCTGGGTTACAGCATGGTCTACGGCATCATCAAACTCTTGAATTTCGCTCACGGCGACATCTATATGCTGGGCGCCTTCATCGGCTTCGCCGCACTCACCTCGGTGGGCGGGATCCCCGCCTCGCTGTCCCTGGTCGCCCTGCTCATCGTGATGCTGCTGAGCATGCTGCTCACCGGTGTGGCGGGGGTCGTGATCGAGCGGCTCGCGTATCGCCCGCTCCGCAGTGCGCCGCGACTGGCTGTCCTGATCACCGCGGTCGGTGCGTCGTTTTCACTGGAGTACGGGATCAGCGCCATCGCCGGCCCGAACCCGCGATCGTTCCCGGTGCGGCTGGAAGGCGGCGTCTTCGACTTCATCGGCGCCCGGATTTCGCTGCCGCAGATCATTCTGATGGTCATCGCCGCACTGCTGATGTTCTGGTTGAACACTTACGTCCAGCGGACCTCTACCGGTCGTGCCATGCGTTCCATCGCGTTGGACATGAAAGGGTCACTGCTGATGGGGGTCAATGTCGACGCCGTGATCACCCGGACCTTCTTCATCGGATCGGCGCTGGCGGGGGCAGCCGGAGTGATGGCGGGGGCCTACTACGGCAAGATCGACTTCCTGATGGGGTTCATTATTGGTCTCAAAGCCTTCACCGCGGCAGTGATCGGCGGCATCGGCAATATCAAGGGTGCAATGCTGGGCGGCCTTGTTCTTGGCCTGGTCGAGGCGATCGGTTCCGATCTGTTCGGCGGTCAGTGGCGCGACGTGTTCGCCTTCGGAGTGTTGATCCTGTTCCTCACACTGCGTCCCACCGGCATCCTCGGCGAACGCGTTACGGAGCGTGTCTGAATGAGCGAGAACGTTGACACCACCCGTGCCCCACGCAAAGTCGGTGCGCCGTCCTCGGCGCTGTCGAGGATCCTGGAAAACAAGCACCTCGGCTGGGTCGCGTTCGCGATCGCGCTGCTGGCGCCATTCGTGACGGCCACTCCGTATTCCTTGAACGTGATGACCACCGCAGCCATCTTCGTGATGCTCGCCTCCGGTCTCAACATCGTGGTCGGCTACTGCGGACTGCTCGACCTCGGCTACATCGCCTTCATGGCGGTGGGGGCCTATACGGCGGGCATCGTCTCGAGGACGTTCCAGTTGCCGCTGATCTTCACCATCCCCGCTGTGCTCGTGATGACGGTGCTGGCCGGACTCATCATCGGCGCGCCGACGCTGCGGCTGCGCAGCGACTATCTGGCGATCGTCACGCTCGGCTTCGGCGAGATCACTCGCATCACCGCGAACAACCTCAGCATCACCGGCGGACCGTCCGGCATCTTCGGCGTTCCCGGGCTGCTGCAGATCGGTGATCTCGACCTGCAACAGCCGGTCATTTTCTACTACGTGACGGTGCTCGTCGTGTCCGGGTTCGTGCTCGCCTCCGCGCGGCTGCGCGGCTCCCGGCTCGGCCGTGCCTGGCGGTTCGTGCGCGAGGACGAGGATGCCGCCGAGGCCATGGGAATTCACACCTACAAGGTCAAGCTGCTCGCCTACATTTTCGGCGCCGTCTGGGGTGGGTTCGGCGGGGTACTGTTCGCCTCACACCTGTCCGCCGTCTCGCCGCAGAGCTTCGTCTTCTTGCAGTCGGCGCTGGTGCTCATGGCAGTGGTGCTCGGCGGCATGGGGAACATGCGCGGCGTGGTGATCGGCGCGATCGTCATCAGCCTGTTGCCGGAGCTGTTGCGCGAGTTCTCCGTCTACCGGTATCTGGCTTTCGGCCTTCTGCTGGTGGTGGCGATGGTGTTCCGCCCCCAGGGCCTGTGGCCGGCCCGCGGGTTCGAACCGGAACGGGTTGACGGCACCAAGATCGACCCGGCACTGAAGCCGACGAAGGGAAGCGCACGATGACCGCCGGGCCCCAGGCGCCCGTCCTGGAGGTGAATGACCTGCAGATTGCCTTCGGTGGGGTGAAAGCGGTCGACGGGTTGAGCTTTGTCGCAAACCGGCAGGAGATCGTCGCGGTGATCGGCCCGAACGGCGCAGGCAAAACCTCCGCGTTCAACTGCATCACCGGCTTCTACAAGCCCACGTCCGGCGCGGTGCTGCTCAACGGCAGTGATATCACCGGCCGGCGCCCGGCGACGATTGCCGCCGCCGGGGTCACCCGCACCTTCCAGAACCTGCGGCTGTTCCCGGATCTGAGCGTGCTCGACAATGTGCGCGCCGGGATGCACCTGTACGGCGGTCAGAACGTGTTCGACGCCATCTTCCACACGCCCCGGTTTCGGCGCAGCGAACATCGCTACACCGAGGAAGCACACCGTTGGCTGGACTTCGTCGGATACGCCGGTGCGCGCGGTGTGCCGGTGCGAAACCTCTCCTACGGGCAGCAGAAACTGGTCGAACTGTCCCGAGCGCTTGCCCGGAACGCGGATTTGCTGTTGCTCGACGAGCCGGCGGCCGGGCTCAACCACTCCGAGAAGAACCAATTGCTGGAACTGTGCCGTCGCATCCGGGATCTCGGCACCGCAGTGGTGCTCATCGAGCACGACATGGGCCTGGTGATGGAACTCTCCGAGCGCATCGTGGTGATGAACTTCGGCAAGGAAATCGCGGAGGGCACCCCGGCGCAGGTGAAGGCGAATCCGGCGGTGATCGAGGCCTACCTCGGCAAGGATGAGGAGGCGAGCTGATGGCCATGCTCGAGTTCGACAACGTCGAGGTGTTTTACGGAAAGATCCAGGCTTTGCGGGGGATCAGCCTGCGGGTTGAGGAGGGGGAGATTGTTGCCATGCTCGGCAACAACGGCGCCGGCAAGACGACCACGCTGTCCACGGCCTCGGCGCTGGTGAAGACGCACTCGGGCAAAGTCACCTTCAACGGCAGCGACATCACCAGGGCGCATCCGTGGGAGGTCGTCGGCGCCGGTCTCATCCACGTGCCCGAGGGGCGACGCATCTTCAGCACGCTGAGCGTGCTGGAAAACCTGCAACTGGGCGGCTACCTCGTGAAGGATCGCGCGGTCGTCGCCAGGCGCATCGAGCACGTCTATGAACTGCTGCCGCTGCTGGCCGAGCGCCGCACACAGCAGGGCGGCACCCTCTCCGGAGGTGAGCAGCAAATGCTGGCCATCGGCCGCGGCCTGGTGGCCGGACCGAAGATGCTCATGCTGGACGAACCGTCGATGGGGCTTGCACCGCTCATCGTCGCGCAGGTGATGCAGGTGATCAGCGCCATCCGGGACCAGGGCACCACGGTGCTGCTCGTCGAACAAAACGCGCGCGCCGCGTTGAAGGTCACCGATCGGGCGTATGTCATCGACAACGGAGTGACCACCATCGAGGGCAACGCGTCCGACCTGATCGCCGATCCCAGGATCATCGATGCCTACCTCGGCGCCTGACCGTGCTGCCTCGCGCTAGTAGTTCCCGTTCCGGCTGATTGGGCCCCGCGCAACAGAATCGGCTAGCCGCAACGGAAACAGTTGGCGGGGCGCTGCGCAAACCGGAGTTGAGTCATCGGGGGTGACTATAGTATGTTACATAGTATTGATTGAGCCGAGGCGGTGAGGCATGACGAGCGACGTGGTGATCGTCGGCGCCGGTATCATCGGTGCCGCGTGTGCCCGAGCGCTGGCCGCATCCGGCATGGATGTCACAGTGGTCGACCGCGGCTGCGTCGCCGGCGGCACGTCGTCCGCGTGCGAAGGCAACCTGCTGGTGTCTGACAAGGGACCCGGCGACGAGCTCGTGCTCGCTCAATACGCCACGGCGCTGTGGCGGGACACCGCGGCAGAAATCACCGAACAATTGCACGGGGTCGTTCCCTCCGTCGAGTTCGACGCGAAGGGCGGCCTGGTCGTTGCCACGACCGACGACGGAGCCGTCGCACTGCTCGCCTTCGCTGCCGCACAACGCGCCGCCGGAGTCGATGCGCGCGAGCTCGACTCCGCCCAGGCACGAGGGCTCGAACCAGAACTTTCGCCCGAGACTCGGGTGGCCGTGCACTACCCGCAGGACGCCCAGGTGCAGCCGACCATCGCCGCCATGGCGCTGATCGCCTCCGCCCGGAACCACGGCGCCACCGTGGTCGAGAACACGCCGGTCATCGCAGGCATACGGGATAGCGACGGTGCACTCGCCGGCGTCGCGACCGCCGCAGGCGAATTGCGCGCACGCTATGTGCTCATCGCCGCGGGGCCATGGTCCGGGGACGTCGCCGCGATGCTCGGCCTTCCGCTCCCGGTGCACCCACGGCGCGGAGAACTGCTCGTCACCACGCGGATGCGACACCGCGTGTTCCATAAGGTGTACGACGCAGACTACGTTGGTGCTGTCGAATCCGACGACGACGCACTGCAGACCTCCAGCGTTGTCGAATCCACGGCATCCGGCACCGTGTTGATCGGCTCCTCCCGGCAACAGATCGGCTTCGAATCCGGGATGCGCGTCGACGTGCTCGCCCAGGTTGCCGCGAAGGCGATCCGACTGTTTCCCTTCCTCGCCGACGCCTCGGTGATGCGAAGCTATGGCGGATTCCGACCGTTCATGCCCGACCATTTGCCCGTGATCGGCGCGGACCCGCGGTTGCCCGGCCTCTGGCTCGCCACCGGACACGAGGGCGCCGGCATCGGGCTGAGCCTGGCCACCGCCGAACTGATCCGCGACCTTATGCAGGGCAACGCGACCGGTATCGACGCCGCACCGTTCTCGCCCGCGCGCGCCTCCCTCGCACCATACCTGGTCGGGGCCGCGTAATGGCACCTGGACTGCTGCCGTGGCGAACCGACCCGATCGGGCCCGCGGAACCCACCCCGCTGACGATCACCCTCGATGGCGTCCCGGTGTCCGGCCTCGTCGGCCAGAGCCTTGCCGGAGTCATACTCGCCAGCGGTTCCGTCGGCTTCCGCCGCACCTCACACGACGGGCGGCCCCGCGGTGTGTTCTGCGGAATTGGCGTCTGCTACGACTGCCTCGTCGAGGTCAACGGACTTCGCGACGTGCGCGCCTGCCAACGCCGCGCCGAAGGCGGAGACGTCGTGGTGACCCAGCACGATCCGCCACCGAACCTGGCGGAGCCACAGTCATGACGAACGTTCTCGTGATCGGGGCGGGGCCAGCTGGACTTGCGGCGGCGTCCGCCGCGCGCCGCCGTGGTGCGAGCGTCACTCTGCTGGATTCCTCGGACCTCCTCGGCGGCCAATTTTGGCGCCACCTTCCGCAGTCCCGCCCCGCCGCCCGCGAACGGCAGCTGCACCACGGGTGGAGCACGTTCACCGGCCTGCGCGACGCGCTAATCGCGGATGCCGGATGTCTCATCATCCGACTCGCGCAGGTGTGGGCGATCGAACCCTCGGCATCCGGCGCCGCCGCCGTGCACGTCGTTGTCGGGCTACCCGACGGCGCCCACCGTGACACCATGACCTTCACTCCAGACGCGATCGTGCTGGCCACCGGTGCCCACGACCGCACGCTTCCGTTCCCCGGCTGGGACCTCCCCGGCGTGTTCACCGGTGGGGCTGCGCAAGCCCTCGCCAAGGGGGAGCGCATCGCGGTTGGGCGACGCGTCGTCGTGGCCGGTGCGGGCCCGTTCCTGCTCCCGGTGGCGGCCTCCCTTGCCGGGGTGGGCGCGAAAGTGCTCGGCGTCTTCGAGGCAGGTCGTGCCACCGCCCTGTTGCGGGGCTGGCTGCCGAGACCCTGGCAACTGATCCTGGCCGGGGGCAAGGCACGAGAACTCGCCGGATACGCTGCTGGACAGCTGCGCCACCGCATCCCGTACCGGCCCGGTCGGGCGGTGATCGCAGCCCACGGCACCGACCGCGTCGAGTCGGTCACCGTCGCTGCGCTCCGCGATGACTGGTCGCCGATCCCGGGGACGGAGCGCACCATCGCCGTGGACGCGGTCTGCGTCAGCCATGGTTTCACCCCGCGGTTGGAGCTGGCGATCGCCGCCGGATGCGAGCTCACCGCGGACCGATTCGTGCGCGTCGACGACAACCAGCTCAGCACTGTGCGCGGGGTGTATGCGGCCGGGGAGATCACCGGCATCGGCGGGGTCGATCTGGCGCTGGCCGAGGGGCAGCTCGCCGGCCACGCGGCGGCGGGCGGGCAGTTCTCGGAGGCGCAGGTTCGCCTGGCGGTGCGCCGCCGAGCCGTCTTTCGCGGTTTTGCCGCGCGGATCGAGGCGGCTCACGGCATCCGTGGCGGCTGGCGGGGCTGGCTCACCGACGACACCATCGTGTGCCGTTGCGAGGAAGTCGGCTACGGCAGCCTCTGCCGCAGCACCGTTGGCACGGGTTCGCAGTCCCTTCGCACGCTCAAACTCGCCACCCGTGCCGGGCTCGGGATTTGCCAAGGCCGTATCTGCGGACGCAGCGTCGAGGAGCTCCTTGCCGCATTCGCCCCCCACGGTGTTCTCACCGATGGCACGATCAGTGACCGCAGGCCCATCGCCGCACCACTTCGCCTGGGCGAGCTCGCGAGCCTCGCCCAGCCCACCGACCACCCTCTACATCAGCTCCACCCACGAAAGGATCGTTCATGACTAACCAGAAATTCGACCTCGGCGGCGTCGTCGTCGCCACCGCACTCGCCTTCAAGGAGGACCCGTCCGCGCCGGCCGGACTCGCCGTCGACTACGACAAATTCGCCGCGCACTGCGACTGGCTCATCACCAACGGATGTCGAGGAGTCGGCCCGAACGGATCGCTCGGCGAGTACTCCTCGCTCACCGACGATGAGCGTCGCACGGTCATCCAAGTCGCGGTGAAGGCGGTGGGCGGGCGTGGACTCGTCGTCGCAGGCGTGCACGGTGTCGGCTGGCACCAGGCGGCACAGTGGGCGCAGTACGCGAAGGAGGACGGCGCCGACGGCGTGCTGTGCCTTCCGCCGATCGTCTATCACGCGAACGAGTCGGAAATCATCGAGCACTACACGCGCGTGGCGGAGGTCGGCCTGCCGGTGATGCTCTACAACAATCCTCAGGACACCAAGGTGGACCTCACCCCGCCGCTGATCGCCAAGCTGGCAAAGATCCCCGGGGTGGTTGCCGTCAAAGAGTTCTCCGGCGACATCCGCCGCGTGCTGGAGATCAAGGAGCTCTGCGACATCGACGTGATCGCCGGAGCCGACGACCTGCTGTTCGAGTCCCTCGTCGCGGGTGCAGATGGCTGGTTCGCCGGCTACCCGAACGCGTTCCCGAAGGCGGCGGTGGAGATCTACGACCTGGTCAAGGCCGGCAAGATCGACGACGCCCGCGAGCTGTACACCAACCTGGTAACGGTGTTCCGCTGGGACTCCAAGGTGGAGTTCGTGCAGGCCATCAAGCTGTCGATCGACATTGCCGGTGGCAGCTACGGCGGCCCGACCCGCCCGCCGCGCGGCCCGTTGAGTCCCGAAAACGAGGCTCGCGTGCGTGCGGACACGAAGAAGGCGCTGGACTACCTCGCCTCCCGCTGAAGGCACAGGGATTCCCTGAGGATCCGCGCCACCGCAACATGAAAGGATTGGCCTCATGCGTTCCACACGGATGTTCACCGCGGTGGATTCCCACACCGAAGGGATGCCCACGCGGGTGATCACCGGCGGCGTCGGGGTGATCCCCGGCACCACGATGAACGACAAGCGGCTCTATTTCATTGAGCACCTGGACGACATCCGGCTGCTGCTCATGAACGAACCGCGCGGCCACTCCGCGATGAGCGGCGCCATCTTGCAGGCACCCACCCGCCCGGATGCCGACTGGGGTGTGGTGTACATCGAGGTGTCCGGATGTCTGCCCATGTGCGGGCATGGCACGATCGGCGTCGCGACGGTGCTCGTGGAAACCGGCATGGTGTCGGTGACCGAGCCGGTCACCACCATCCGCCTGGACACTCCCGCGGGCCTCGTGGTGTGCCGAGTGGCGGTCGCCGACGGCCACGCCGACTCGGTGACCATCGAAAACGTCCCGTCGTTCACCGTGCGCCTCGACGACTCGGTGGAGGTGCCCGGATACGGGGCCGTGCCGTACAGCCTCGCGTTCGGCGGCAACTTCTACGCACTGGTGAACCTGGATGCCGTCGGTCTCGACTACGACCGTGCAAACCAACAGGACATCCTCGCCGCCGGCCTCGCGATCATGGAGGCGATCAACACCACGAACCCGCCGCACCACCCGGAAATTGACGGAATCGACCACTGCCACCACGTCGAATTCATCGCGCCCGGTTCCACCGCGCAGCACTCCCGGCACGCCATGGCGATCTACCCCGGCTGGTTCGACCGCTCACCGTGCGGGACGGGCACGTGCGCCCGGATGGCCGAGCTGTATTCGCGAGGGGAACTCGGCCTGAACGAGGACTTTGTCAACGAGTCGTTCATCGGCAGCACGTTCACCGGGCGGCTGATTGCCGAAACGACAGTGCAAGGCATTCCCGCGGTCACTCCGACCATCACCGGCCGAGCCTGGGTCACCGGGATCGGCCAGTACCTCCTCGACCCCACCGACCCGTTTCCCACCGGCTTCCAGTTCTGACCACCCAAGGAGCATCCATGACCGACACCACCGCCGCAGAACTCGAGTCGATCGCCGCGCGCGCGGCCGTCGTCGCACCGCTCTGGGCGGCCGTCTCACCCACGGACCGCGCGGCCGCACTCGTCGCCGTCGCCGACGCGTTGGAAGCCTCCGCCGACCACCTCGTGGCCACCGCCATGGCCGAAACCGGTCTCGGCGAGACGCGCCTGCGCGGCGAACTCACTCGTACCGCCGTTCAACTGCGGTTGTTCGCCGATGTCGTGGTCGATGGCTCCTACCTCGACGTACGAATCGACGACGCCGACCCCCACTTCGCCCTGGGCGTGCGGCCGGATGTCCGCCGCTACCGCATCCCGGTCGGCCCGGTGCTCAACTTCGCCGCGAGCAACTTCCCGTTCGCGTTCTCCGTCGCCGGCGGCGACACCGCCTCGGCCCTCGCCGCCGGCTGCCCGGTGATCCTCAAGGCGCACTCGGGGCATCCCGAACTCTCCGCGCAAACCGCCGCCGTCGTCACCGCGGCGCTGGCCGCCGCCGGTGCTCCGGAGGGCACCTTCCAGCTAATCGCCGGGCAGCAGGCGGGCGTGGCAATGCTGAAAGACCGCCGGATCGCGGCCGGCAGTTTCACCGGATCCATCCGCGCCGGCCGACTGCTGGCGGATATCGCGGCGGCCCGGCCCGCCCCGATCCCGTTCTATGGTGAGCTGGGCAGCGTGAACCCCACCTTCGTGACCGCCGCCGCACTCGCGGAGAACGCGGACAAGATCGCGGATGGCTACGTGGCAAGCGTCGCCGGATCCGCCGGGCAGCTGTGCACCAAGCCCGGGTTCCTGTTCGTTCCGGCCGAGAATCCCGGCAGTGCCCATCCTCTGGCTGAGCGCGTCGCGCAACTGGTCGGCGCCGTCGACGAACACCGGCTGCTGAATCCTGGAATTGCGGCGGGCTACCGGGCACGGCGGGACGCCATCCTGGCCACCCCGGGCGTCACGGTGATCGCAGAAGGAAGCCTGCGCATCGACGAGGACGGCCAGGGCTGGGCGACCCCGACGCTGGTGAGTGTGCCGGTGGCGACGTTGCAGGAGCACCGCGACACGCTGCTCGACGAGGCGTTCGGGCCGCTGTCCATCCTCGTGGAGTACGCGACGGACGCGGACCTCGCCGCCGTCGCCGACGACCTGTTCCAGGGCAACCTGACCGGCACCGTGCACGCCGGCGCCGGCGAGCAGACGCCGACCCTGCGCGGCCTCGTACCGTGGATCGCCCAGCACGCCGGGCGGGTGCTGTTCGGCGGCTGGCCGACCGGCGTCGCGGTGACGCCCGCGATGCAGCATGGCGGTCCGTGGCCGGCGACCACTAACGATTCTGGGACGTCGGTGGGCACCGCCGCGATCAGCAGGTTCCTGCGCCCGGTCGCCTACCAGGGTGCCCCGCAGGAGCTTCTGCCCGAGCCGCTGCGCGATGACAACCCCTGGAAGGTGCCGCAACACCGCAGCCCGGCCGGACAGTCGCAAAGCTGGGGCGCGGCGGCCCGCTAGCGGTTTTACCCCCGGTCTGGGACCTATCGCAGGAGTCGGGCCCTCGATAAACCTGAGATATGGCCAAACAAACTCGATTTACGTTCGACGGCGGCGCAGCAACCTACCTCGGTACGGCGATTCTCGGATTCCTAGTCACAGTGTGCACACTGGGTATCTGCTATCCGTTCGCTCTGGTTCTCCTTCAGCGTTGGCGTTGCAAACACACCGCGATCGACGGCCAACGACTGGTGTTCACCGGATCGGCTGTTGGCTTGTTCGGACACTGGATGGTCTGGTTGCTGCTGAGCGTCATCACGTTCGGCATCTACCTGTTCTGGGTGCAGCCGCGCGTGCAGAAATGGATCACCGAGAACACCGCGTTCGCCAACAACACCCCGCACTTGACCATGTTCATGCCCGCGACCGTCTAGCGGCCCCGCCCCGGCCCCGGTCCCTTCCGAAATGACGGACTTTTGGTTGTCAACGGCCCCGGATGCCTGTAAATCGTAGCGCCGGGTACCAAATCTCCGTCATTTCGGAACGCACGGAGACAGAGCCGACGGCGGTCAGATGCTCGGCACTTGCCAATCGCCCGTCGCCAGGTACTGTACCTTCTTGGCGATGGACACGGCGTGGTCCGCGAAGCGCTCGTGGTAGCGCGACGCGAGCGTGGCATCCACCGTGTCTTCCGCGCCGCCCTTCCACGTCTCGCCGAGCACTTTATCAAACACGCTCAGGTGCAGGTCGTCGATCTTGTCGTCGTCGCTACGAATCTCCTCCGCCAGGCGCACGTCCTCGGTCTTGAGCAGCTCGGTGAGTTTACGTGCCACTTCGACGTCGAGTCGACCCATTTCCGCGAACGTGCCGCGCAGAGTCTTCGGCACGACTTTCTCGGGGAAACGATAGCGGGCGAGCTGAGCGATGTGCTCGCTCATGTCGCCCATCCGCTCCAGCGAGGCGCTGATGCGCAGGGCACTGACCACGATCCGCAGGTCGCGCGCAACCGGCTGCTGACGCGCCAGGATGTTGATGGCCAGTTCGTCGAGGCTTACGGTGAGTTCGTCGATCTTGTTGTCGTCGGCGATGACCGTTTCGGCCAGCGACACGTTGGATTCGTTGAACGCTCTCGTGGCGTTCTCAATGGACGTCGCCACGAGCGTCGCGATCTCCACGAGGCGCTCCTGCACCTCGCGGAGCTCCTGCTGGAAAACTTCGCGCATCGTTTCATCCCTTCCACCGCCAGACAGGATGCGTGCCCGTGCGTTGCCGACCATGTTCGTCGCTGCAGGTGAACATTGGGTGTTCGCCGTCTGAACAAAACCCACACCGAGCCACTCTTGCCACCACAGCGGCAGGCTTAGCCGCGAGATGTAACTAATCTAGTGGCTATGGACTCCGCGTGGTTGGTGCCCGTGTCGTTGGCCTTCGGCGTGCTCGTTGGCGCCGGCCTGGTCAGCATTCTTCACTTCGCTGCGCGCCGCGGCGAACGTGCCGTGCACGTGGTAAACCCTGCCGTGCCGGACGGGGTAGACCAGGTGGTCGAAGCGTTGGAATCGGCCGGCGTTGTGCTTGACCCGTCGAACAACGTCGTGAAGGCTTCACCCGGCGCTTTGGCATTCGGTCTCGTGCTCGGGCAGACGCTCGTACATCCGGAACTCGTGGCGCTCGTCGATCGAGTGCGACGCGACGGCGAGTCGATCACCGAGGAGGTCGAGCTCGCCCGCGGCCCGTTCGGCGACGCGAATATCTTCCTGTTCGTGCGTGTGGCACGGCTGGGCGCCCGCTACGTTCTGCTGCTGGCCGAGGACCGCACCGAGTCGTATCGACTGGATGCGGTGCGGCGCGACTTCGTGGAGAACATCAGCCACGAACTCAAAACCCCGATCGGCGCGGTGAGCCTGCTCGCCGAGGCGCTCAAGGCCGCCTCGAATGAGCCAGACCAGGTGCGACGTTTCGCCAAGCGGCTCACCAAGGAGTCCGAGCGACTGGCGCGGATCACCCAAGAGATCATCGAGCTGTCCCGCTTGCAGGCTGCCGATGCGCTCGCGAAACCGGATGTCGTGGACATCGACCACGTGGTGGCGGTGGCCATCGACCAGAACCGGGTCGCCGCCGACGACCGCCGCATCGCTATTGTCAGCGGAGGCGACGCCGGAGCGGAGGTGTACGGTGACGAACCGCTGCTCGTCGTTGCCGTGCACAATCTCATTTCCAACGCCGTCGTGTACTCGCCGAAGGGCTCCCGGGTCGGGATCGGTGTCAGCCACGGCGACGGCATCGTCGAGATCGCGGTCACCGATCAGGGCATCGGTATCCCTGAGGAGGATCTCGAGCGGGTTTTCGAGCGGTTCTACCGGATCGACCCGGCCCGGTCCAGGCACACCGGCGGATCGGGGCTGGGCCTTAGCATCGTCAAGCACGTGGTGCAGAACCACGGGGGCGACGTACGGGTCTGGTCGCAGCCGCACAGCGGGTCCACCTTCACCATCCGTCTGCCGGAGGCGTCACCCTCGGTCGCGGCGTCGCTCGGTGATGCGACGCTGGGCAATCGGGCATGACCCGCGTACTCATCGTCGAAGACGAAGGCTCGCTTAGCGAACCGCTGGCGTTCCTGCTCGAGCGAGAAGGCTACAAGACGACCATCGCCAGCGACGGCGAAAAAGCACTCGCGGCGTTCACCAGCAAGGCGCCCGACATCATCCTGCTCGACCTCATGCTTCCGCGCGTGTCTGGGATCGAGGTGTGTCGTGTCATCCGTCAGCACTCGCAGGTGCCGATCATCATGCTCACGGCCAAGGACAGCGAAGTGGACATCGTGGTCGGGCTGGAACTGGGCGCGGACGACTACGTCACCAAGCCGTACAAGACGCGGGAACTGCTCGCGCGCATCAGAGCCGTGCTGCGACGCCGAACCGACACCCAGGACGTCGGCGACACGGTGCTCGACTCCGGAGACGTATGTCTGGATCTGGAGCGGCACACGCTTACCGTGCGGGGAGTCGAGACGGCAATCCCACTCAAGGAGTTCGAACTACTGGAAGTGCTGATGCGCAACGCCGGGCGGGTGCTCACCCGCGGACAACTGATCGACAGGGTGTGGGGGCCCGACTATTTCGGTGACACGAAGACTCTCGACGTGCACGTGAAACGGATTCGCTCGCGCATCGAGGCGACGCCGTCACTCCCGGTCATGCTCGTGACGGTGCGCGGCCTCGGGTACCGGTTTCAGTCGTAGTGCGGAGTTACTTGGTGGCGCTGGTCGACGGGCTGGGCAACAGGCCCTTATAGAAGTCGATCGACTCGTCAAGCACCGGCACTTGAAGCTGGCTGCCGGTCACGTCGTCGTACTGCACGAAGACCGGGAACAGCGAACCGGGCGCCGTGTCGAGGTTGTGAAGCAGGAGTTGCTTCGAGTCTTCGCCGCCAAGACTCGTCACCTCGCCGGGATTGACGAACACGCTCTTGTTCACCTTGGTGTTGCTGGCGTCCTCGTACTGCACCTTGACGCTGATGCCGTTGTCGCTCGTGTTCACCAGGTTGACGAGGAGACTTCCCGTCTGGCCGTCGTTGCTCAGCAGGACGGCGTTACGCACCTCGATTGCTCCGACGGTGGCATTGATGCCCTCGGAAACGTTGGTGATCTTCACGGTGCTCTGTGGCGTCATGTAGGTGCACGCCGACGTGCCGACCAGCACTACTGCCGCCAGAAGCGCAATCGTGGCGCGGCGAGCTCTCACAAAATCCTCCAGAACCATGACCCAATTCGCTTCGCAGCCGAGCGTCCGACTCGAAGTTGCTGCCCCTGTAGCCTACCGGTTTCCCGCTCGGCGACCGAAGTCAACCCGGCCGCGCAGAAGGCCCTGTGGTAAACTGGTGCCAATAATAGGGAGTCCTATCTATGCTTTTCGAGGTCGGGGAAACCGTCGTTTACCCCCATCATGGCGCGGCGACAATTTCTGAAGTCAAAACCAGAATGGTGAAAGGCGAAGAGAAGCTTTATCTCAAGCTGCG
Source organism: Terrimesophilobacter sp. (assembly GCA_039924285.1). Classification (GTDB taxonomy): domain Bacteria; phylum Actinomycetota; class Actinomycetes; order Actinomycetales; family Microbacteriaceae; genus Parafrigoribacterium. The sequence goes on from JBDTBD010000011.1 coordinate 27,834, forward strand.
GGTCACGCAGGGCGATCTCACGATCGAGGTGCCCGCCGAAAACGTTGACCTGGTGGGCGTTCGCGATGTCATCGGCCAGGACGGCCTGGACAAGGTCTTCGAAGTGCTTCGCGCGGCGTTTACCGAGGAGCCGACCAACTGGTCTCGCCGGTACAAAGCCAATCTGGAAAAGCTGGCGTCGGGTGACGTGATTAAGGTGTCCGAGGTTGTTCGAGACCTGTGGCGTCGGGATCAGGACCGCGGACTTTCCGCCGGGGAGAAACGGATGCTTGCCAAGGCCCGTCAGATTCTCGTTTCGGAGTTGGCGCTCGCGGAGAAGACCGACGAGACTCAGGCCTCCACGGTTCTCGACGAGGTGCTCGCCTCGTAGCTCCTCGCCCGCGTCGCCTTCGGTGACGGGGGCGACGTCCAGGTCGTTAAGCTTGACCTCGTGACAGTGCGCCTTTTCGACTCCAGGTCCCAGACGCTGACCGACCTCATTCCGCTTGTCGAAGGCGAAATTGGCATCTACGTCTGCGGCCCGACGGTGCAGTCGTCCCCGCACATCGGCCACCTCCGCTCCGCGCTCGTCTATGACCAGTGGCGACGCTGGCTCGCCTATCGCGGCTACCGGGTGACGCTGGTGCGCAACGTCACTGACATCGACGACAAGATCCTCGCCTCGGCAGGTAATCTGGCGGATTCGGCGCGTCCGGAAGAGTGGTGGGCGCTGGCTTATCGCTACGAGCTCGAATTCACCGCCGGATACCATGCCCTCGGCATCCTGGCCCCCACGTATGAGCCGCGCGCCACCGCGAGCATCGGCGAGATGCAGTCGCTCATCGGCCGGCTCATCGAGGGGGGACACGCCTATCCTGCCGGCGATGACTCCGGCGACGTGTACTTCGACACCCAGTCGTGGCCTGCCTACGGGGAACTCACCAGGCAAAACCCTGACGACATGTCGCAGGCAACGGATGCCGACGTTCGCGGCAAACGGGACCCGCGCGACTTCGCCCTGTGGAAGGGCCACAAGTCAGGTGAACCGGCGTCGGCGAGTTGGCCGTCCCCCTGGGGCGTCGGCAGGCCGGGCTGGCACATCGAGTGCTCCGCAATGTCCGCGAGATACCTCGGAGCCAGTTTCGACATCCACGGCGGCGGCCTCGACCTGCGCTTCCCGCACCACGAAAACGAACTCGCGCAGTCGAACGCCGCCGGTGACGCGTTCGCGCGATACTGGGTGCACAACGGACTCGTCACCGTGTCGGGGCAGAAGATGAGCAAGTCGCTCGGCAATTCGATCTTCGCCTCCGAGTTCCTCGACCAAGCCCGGCCTCTCGTCGTGCGCTACTACCTCGGTGCGGCGCACTACCGCTCCACCATCGATTACCACGACGGTGCCTTGGTGGAGGCAGAAGCGGCACTCGAGCGCATCGAGGTGTTCCTCACCCGCGCCGACCGGCGACTGGCTGATACCCGATTCACCGGCAGCGGAGCGATGGTCGTTCCCGACGAATTCGCCGAGGCGATGGATGACGACCTGGCCGTCCCGCAAGCGCTCGCCGTGCTGCACGAGCATGTCCGTTCCGGGAATGCCGCCCTCGACGCCGAAGATCTTGGCGCGGCCGCAACGCTGCGTGGGCAGGTGCTCGCAATGACGGATGTCCTCGGCATCAACCCGCTCGACCCGGCATGGCAGAGCGCATCCACCGAACCGGCTAGCCTTGCACTCACAGCCCTGGTGGAATCACTCCTCCAGGATCGGGAAGCGGCACGCGCTACGCGCGATTTTGCCGCCGCCGACCGAATCCGCGCAGAGTTGGCCGACGCCGGCGTGCAAATCGAAGACACCCCGACAGGGTCGCATTGGAGTCTTGAGTCATGAAAAACCCAGGCAACAAGCCGCGCGCGGGCGCGGTGCGGAAGACCCGTAAGGGTCCGCAGGTTGGTTCCGGCGGGCAGGGGCGGCAGGCGCTCGAAGGTCACGGGCCCACCCCGAAAGCCGAGGATCGGCCGTATCACCCGGCCGGCAAACGCAAGGCGGCGAAGGAGCGCTACGAGGCCGCTGGCGGCGGCAAACGCACCGGTGACTCTCGCGCTGCCGAACGCCCGGATCGCGGCTACGGTCGCGACCAGCGTGGTACCGGCCGCGACCAACACTCCGGGCGTGACCAGCGTCCGGCCGGACGCCAGCAGGGTGGCCGTCGGCCGAAGCCTAAAGATGAGTTCGAGATCGTGACCGGTCGCAACTCGGTGCTCGAGGCGCTCCGGGCCCGCATCCCGGCCACCGCGCTGTATGTGGCGACCAGGATCGAATACGACGACCGTGTCAAGGAGGTCATGGCGCTGGCCACCAAGCGCGGCCTGCCGATCCTCGAAGTGATGCGTCCGGAACTCGACAGGATGGCCGGGTTCGACTCGGTGCACCAGGGACTGGCCCTCAAGGTGCCGCCGTACGAATACACGCATCCGCTGGAACTGCTCGACAAGGTGATCTCCCGCGGACAGGTGCCGTTGCTTGTGGCACTGGACGGCGTGACCGACCCGCGCAACCTCGGTGCCATCATCCGCTCCGTGGCCGCGTTCGGCGGGCAGGGCGTGATCTTGCCGCAGCGTCGCTCGGTGGGGATGACCGCCGCGGCCTGGAAGACTTCGGCCGGAGCTGCTGCGCGCACTCCGGTGACCATGGCCAGCAACCTCACCAGGGCGCTCAAGGACCTCAAGGAACGCGGCGTTTTCGTGCTCGGCCTGGATGGCGGCGGCGACGTGCCGCTGCCCGGACTGACCTGGGCGAAGGAGCCTCTCGTGGTCGTCGTCGGCAGCGAGGGCAAGGGATTGTCCCGCCTGGTCACCGAAACCTGTGACGCGGTGGTCTCCATTCCGATCAGCGCGTCGACGGAATCGCTCAACGCCGGCATCGCCGTGTCGGTCACGCTCTACGAGATCGCGAAGCAGCGCGCGGCCAAGTAGTCAATGGCTCGAGTCCTGCCGGGTGGCCGCGTTCCGTCCGGCGGTCGAGCTTCTCGAGACTCCCGCTCCCGATACCGCGTCCTGGCGCCGGAAATCTCGGGTGCGCCGAGTCCGTTTTGGGGGCGCCGAGCCCGTCTGAGTCGCAATTACCCTCGCAGCGCCAGCACGAACGGTAGAACGTTCGACGCCCCCGCACGCCGCAGCAGACGTGCGGCCACCGTCAGCGTCCACCGGCTGTCGGCCAGGTCGTCCACCAGCAGTACGGGGCCGCTCATCGCCGCCACCAGGTCCGTGAGGTTCGCGTCGACGCCGAACGCGGACCAGACGCTCGCGAGACGGTACGCGCTGTTCCCGCCCGACGTGCCCGTCGGTCCGCCACCTTCGAGGCTGAGTGCGCCCAGGTAGGGCAGCCGGCCCGCCTCGGCGAGCCCTCGCGCAATCGATTCGACCAGCAGCGGATGCCGCCGCGACGGCATCGACACGACGGCGGCTGGCCGCTCGTCCCACGTCCAGTCCGCCAGCACGCGCACGCACGCGGCCAGCACAGCCGCCGATGCCGGCGCATCCGGCGCCGACGATGCGAACACGTCGCGCAGGGTATTCCCCCAGCCGAGGTCGGTGAGTCTCGCCAGCGCCCGACCTTGGAGCATCCGCTCGTCGGCGGCGATCTTGCCGCGCATCGGTACGCCCAGCCGACTCGCTCCCTGCGGCCACAGCGCCCGCGGGTCGAGCACGGTGCCGACACGGTCCAGAGAGGAGGCGGCAGACGCCCGCGCATCCGTTGCCACGTCGGTCGGGTACCAGGCTCCCGCGCAGTTGTCGCACCTGCCGCACGGGGCGGCCGTGTCATCGTCCAGGGCGCGCTGGAGGTATTCCATGCGGCATCCGCCGGTCTGCTCGTAGTCGAGCATGTTGTTCTGTTCGGCCGTGCGGGCGGTGGAGATGCGGCCGTACCGCTCGGCGTCGTAGGCCCAGGGCTCGCCGGTGGCGATCCAGCCGCCTTTCACCCGCTGCACCGCGCCGTCCACGTCGAGCACCTTGAGCAGCAGCTCGAGCGGCGTGCGTTTGAGGTTCACGCGGGCTTCCAGCGCCGCGGTGGACAGCGCACCGGATGCCTCGGCCAGCGCGGCGATGACCGCTTCCGCGCGCGCTTGGTCGGGCATGGAAGCGGTGGCGAAGTACTTCCAGATCGCTTCGTCCTCCACGCCGGGCAGAAGCAGCACGTCGGCGTTGGCGGTGGCCCGCCCAGCGCGCCCGACCTGCTGGTAGTAGGCGACGGGGGAGGACGGCGCGCCCAGGTGCAGCACGAAACCAAGATCGGGCTTGTCGAAGCCCATGCCCAGCGCGCTGGTGGCCACGAGCGCCTTCACCTGGTTCGCCTTGAGCAGGTTTTCGGATTCTTCGCGCTCGGCGGTATCCGTCTGACCGGTGTAGGCGCGCACGTTGTGGCCTGCCTCCCACAGCAGGCGCGCGGTGTCCTGCGCGCCGGCCACGGTCAGGGTGTAGATGATGCCGCTGCCGGGCAGTTCTTTCAGGTGTTCCAACAACCAGCCCAGCCGGCTGCGGGCATCCGGCAGCGTGAGTACGCCGAGGCGCAAGGATGCCCGTGCAAGCGGACCGCGGATGGTGATGACCCCACTGTCCGGGACGATATGTCCCGCCAATAGTTCCCGTTCCGGCTGATTGTGCCCGTTGCGCGGGGAACTATTAGCCGGAACGGGAACAGTTGACGCGGCACCCAGCTGTTCGGCGATGTCCGTCACCACCCGGCTGTTTGCCGTCGCGGTGGTCGCGAGCACCGGAATACCGTCCGGAAGCCGGTCGATCAACTCTCGAAGCCGCCGGTAGTCGGGGCGGAAATCGTGTCCCCAATCGGAGATGCAGTGCGCCTCGTCCACGACGAGCATTCCGGCCCTGGCGATCAGATCAGGCAGTTGCTGGTCCCGGAACGTCGGATTGTTGAGCCGCTCCGGGGAGACCAACAGCACATCGACCTCGTCGTTGCCGAGCTTTGTGAGCACCTCGTCCCACTCGTGCTGGTTCGACGAATTGATTGCGACCGCCCGCACACCGGCGCGCGTGGCCGCGGCGATCTGGTCGCGCATCAGCGCGAGCAGCGGCGAGACCAGGATTGTCGGGCCGGCTCCACGGTCGCGCAACAGCAAAGTGGCCACGAAGTAGACGGCGGACTTGCCCCAGCCGGTGCGCTGCACCACCAGGGCCCGGCGGTGCTGGTCCACGAGCACTTCGATCGCTTCGAACTGCCCATCGTGGAACTGAGCGTCGTCGCGCCCCACGAGGGTGCGGAGGATGCCGATCGCCGCCGAGCGGGTGTCGGTTGCGGAAGCACTGCGTAGTTCGGGCACGGCTCTAGCTTGCCAGTGGTCTCGGACATCATCCTGCTCACGCTCCAACGCGCGCGACAACCCGGAGAGGTGACCGTCTGTGGGGGAGTGGCGGTGGTGCCCCGCTGGTCTGCTGCCTCGTGCCGCCTCTCCTCCCCAGCACGAGGCGGACGAAAGCTCTGCACCGAACGGATACTGTCGGCCGGCACGGCGGGCGTGGCACCCGACAATGGGCGGATGAAACTACCTCCCAACTATGACGAGACGCGGCTGCAACCGTTGACAACGGACGATCTCGTGCACGAAAGAGTCTCGGACCTCATCGGCCGCGCCATCCAGCATCAGCTCTGGTTCCTGTTCCTCGACGACGACCACGTGCAACTGCCCCTCGTCATCCCGGTTGGTGAACTGCCCACCAGGCCCGACGCCTTTCTCGGAACGATCGCCGCGCAACTGCACGAGGCGATGGAAGCCGCGGCCGCGCGCGCCGTCATCGTTGTGATCGAGCGGTACGCGGATGCCGCGCTCACCGGCGCGGACCGAGAATGGGCGCTGGCCATCCACGACAGCTTCGAGCAGGCCGGCGTGGTTGTGCGCGCCATCCTGCTCAGCCATCGGCACGGAGTGCGCTGGGTCGCACAAGACGACTATCGCTTCTAACGCCGTCAGTCTGCGTGAATTACGCTAGCCGCATGGCCCTTCCCGAAGTGTGCGTGTGCTACCTCGTCCGCGGAGAGCTCGGAGCGGAACAGGTGCTGCTGGGGCGCAAGAAACGGGGCTTCGGACTGGGCACCATGGTCGCTCCCGGCGGCAAGTTGGAGCCTGGCGAATCCCCGGTGGATGCCGCTGTGCGGGAGACGATGGAAGAGGTCGGTCTCACGGTGCGGCCGGAGGCCTTCATCCCGATCGGCGAGCTGAGCTACCCGTTCCCGCACCGGCCGGAATTCAGCCAGAAGTCGTGGGCGTTTTTGTGCCGTCAGTGGTCGGGCGAGCCGGTTGAGTCGAACGAGCTCGCCCCCGAGTGGTTCCCGATCGGTGAGCTGCCGTTGGCCGAAATGTGGGACGACGCGAAACACTGGCTGCCCCGAGCGCTCGCCGGCACCTTTATCCGCGCGACGTTCACCTTCGCCGCCGATGCACGGTCGGTGGAGGCGATGACCTTCGACTGACTAGACCGTCGGTTGCGGCTCGCGAGAGTTCACAACGGGGTGCTCTGCGGCCGACGATGCCGCCAGAACTTGCCCGTCGCCGGAGACCAGGTCCAGGGCCCCCAGGATGTCCGCAGTCAGGTCGTCGACGTGCTCGAGACCGACCGAGATGCGAACAATGCCGCCGCCTGGCCGTGCCTCGGGCGCGACAGGGCGGTGGGTCAGGGAGGCCGGGTGCTGCGCGAGAGTGTCGACGCCGCCCAGCGACACCGCATTGGTGACCAGGCGCAACGACTCGATGAACGTGACAGCAGCGCTATAGCCACCGGCCAGGTCGATCGCTATCATCGACCCTGGACCGTCCATCTGGGTGCCCAGCAGCCCCGCTGGATCGCATCCGGGAAGCGACGGGTACAGCACGCGGGACAGCGCGGGATGGCCCTGCATCCGGTGGGCCAGTTTGTCCGCAGTCGCCTGCTGTGCGCGCACGCGCACCGGGAGGGTCCGAAGTCCGCGGTGCAGCAGGTATCCCGCGAAGGGGTGGAGCAGGCCGCCGGTCAACGCGCGCACGTGGCGCAGCCGCCGGACCCAGTCCTTATTGCCGGCGACGACGCCGCCCATGACGTCGCCGTGGCCGCCGAGATACTTGGTAGCGCTGTGCAGAACGAGAGTGGCGCCGAGCTCGATCGGCCGTTGCAGGATGGGGGTGGCGAAGGTGTTGTCCACCAACACCGGAACCGTACCGGCGCCTTTCACCACGCGTGCGATGTCCATTAGCTCGAGCGACGGGTTGGCGGGGGACTCGATGACTACGAGGCCGGTGTTTTCGCGGATCGCCCCGGCCACGCCGTCGACGTCGGTCCAGGTCACCGTCGTGCCGAGCAGGCCGCTGTCCAGCACATGGTCGGTTCCGCCGTAGAGCGGCCGCAACG